>DATFDJ010000001.1:0-38963 GCA_035252115.1 Nitrospira sp.
TTGACGGGTGTCGCATTGTTATCCCGATTGGCCAGACAGACGAGCAGGTATTCGTTGGACCCCGAGCCCACGGTATGCGACCAGGTGAGGCTGCTCACATTGTCCGCCGGGGGTCCGGTGCCGACCGCGTCAAAGGCAATGGTTGCGGGCCCTGTGGTGCCCCCCACGGTATTGATCAGCGCAAAGTTGCTACAGCCGACGCCTTGGCAACGCTCTACCTGGTAGGCCGTCACGCCGACATTGTCGGTCGCCGCAGCCCAGTTCAAGGTGACCTGGCCTCCGCTGCTGATGGAACTGGCCGTCAGAGTGGCCGGCGAACCCGGCGGCGTCGTATCCCCACCTCCGCCCCCGGTAACGACGGCAATATTCACCGTCCCTTGAGCGCTGTTGGTATCGTTGTCATGGGCAAAATAGGTGAGGGTGTAGTTGCCTACTGGATTGGCTGCGGGCCAGGTGAATACTCCTGCCGCACTGAGCGTGGCGCCGGGGGGAATCGACACGGACACGAAAATCGGGGTATCGCCGTCGGCATCGGTGGCGCCGACGCTGAACGTGAGGTCCGTACCTGCAAAAACCGTTTGGTTCCCCACCGGCGTCAGCACCGGGGGAGAATTCACCCGGACCGTCGCCGTGGCCGTTCCGGTCAGTCCGTTACTGTCGGTCGCCGCCAGTTGAAACGACAACGTGCCGGTCGCCGGCGCCGTGAAGGAGGCATGGGCCTGGTTGCTGTTCGCGATGGTGACCGGGGGGCCGGTCACTTGGGTCCATGCATACGAGCTGACGCTCCCGCCCGACCGCGAGACAGCGCTCCCTGAAAGCGACACCGTGATGTGGGGCGCCACCACTTGCGACGGATTGTCGAGCGTGACCGTCGGCGGGGAGGCTAGCACCGTCTGCAAGGCGGCACGCGCATCGAGGAGGCCCGCGCCGCACAGACCGAACGCGCTGCCGCCGGACGCGCATGACTTGCCGGCGGGAAACGGGCGAGCGGACGAGCGCAGGAACGACAGCACTTGCGCCGGGGTCATGTTCGGTTGGAGCGACAACATGAGGGCCGCGACGCCGGACACCTGCGCCGCCGAGCCGCTGCTGCCTTCGCCCAACGTAAAACTATCTGCCCCCGGGCTGCTGATGCCGGTGTTCCAGTCCACATACAGCCACGGCCCGTTGGGGTCGCTGGAGACGTCGGCGCACGTGCTGCCCAATGTCAATTTTCCGCATCCCCCGCCCGGCGCACTGAGGGCCACTTGAGCGGCGACATTGGCATACCAGGCCAGATCCCCATCGATCGCATGCGCGGTCACCGGAATGACGCCGGTACAATTTGCGGGCGCCTCGACACTATTGACAAAGCCTTCATTGCCGACCGCGACCACCATGACTGTGCCGGCGTTGACGATCTCGGTGACGGCGGCTTGGAACGCGGCCCCGCATGCCCCTTGCGCCCCGATGCTGATGTTCAAGACCTTCGCGGGGGTCGGATTGGGCGGCACGCCGGTCACCGCAAGCCCGGCGGCCCAGCGCATTCCATCGACCACATCCGAGGTCAGCCCCCCACATTTTCCGATCACCCGCGTCGGCAAGATTTTGACGCCGGGGGCCACGCCGGTCCCGTAGAGGGCATTATTCATGGACGCCGCAATGAAGCCGATCATGCCCGTGCCGTGCCAGTGGTTGTTCTTGGCCGGTGTGCCGACCCCGCATTCACCGGCCACGACCGCATCGCTGGGGTCCTGCGCATCGGGATCTCGCCCATCGCCGTCGTTGGCGAGCGCGGGGTCCGTAATAAAATCATATCCCGGCAGGACCGGCGCAAAATCGATGTGCTGGCGATAGCCATTGTCGATGACAGCCACGGCGATCGATGGGCTGCCCTTGGTCACATCCCACGCCAGCGGCAGGTTCGCCCCGCCCTGGTTCGCACCAGAAGGCGCAAACAAATTCCACTGCTTGGGATAGTCCGGATCCGTGGGCGTGGTCGTCAGGGGATACACCCTCCGGTCCGGCTCGGCATATTCGAGGGTCGGGTCATTGTGCATCAGCCGCGCCGCGATCGCTCGCGCTTCGGATACCGGCAGCGGCTGTTTCAGTTTGATCACGTGCGCATCGCCGGACATCCGGCGCAAGACCGTCAGCGGCACATTGGCGCTTTTGGAAAGACCGCTGGCATCAAACGCCTGCAAGGCACTGGCGATGGGAGCGCCGGCTCCCCGCCGGGGCTTCACGATCAGGCTCGTCACCATTTCCTCTTTCGACTCAGGTATCGGCGCGCTCAAATTCGACTTCAAGGGCAGTTTGGACGAGCCCGCCGTCGTGAGGGGCGCTGCCACCGCAACGACCGTGATCATCGTCATGATTGTCAGACCCAGGCATCTTGCTTGGCGCGCTACTGTGGGATCCATACGCCTCTCGCTGTATGAGAAACACTACCCCGTGTCTGCTCGGCCGCGGACACGCCTGCCGATGGCGTTACACGCGATCGTGTTCGGTCTGACTTTGAAGACGAACTCTTCAGACACGCTCCTGGTTTCGCCGTTGGCGTGCACGGTGTGACCTACCGATAGAAGGAAATGGCGGCTTCGTACACCCGGCAAGTGAAAAAGCCCCTCAAGTTATCGGCATTAGTGCGGTTAGGCGAGGTAATGTAGCCTACTTGCCGGTAGCGCGTCTATAAATACTAAAGAGGTGGATCCTAAGCCCTTGAAGAGCGAACTGAATGGTAAGCATTACGTGCGCGACCCATGCCATGCGTCATCCCTTCAGCGGCCTGCCGAGCGGCTCACGGCCAGGGCATCTTTTCTGAAAGCCCCAATTTCGGCACCAATATTCAATAAATTCACCCTTTACAGCCGGGGCTCATTAGAGGTACTACTGCTCTTCCTATACGAGTGGTTTCTCAGGAATTGGGCAGCGACATGCTCGGCATTGAGAGGATAAGGAATAACGGAACGCGAGCTTTTTGGGACGTAGGTACAGATGACGTGTCTCCATTTCTTTTGTTTTCAGCGGCTACGATAATCCCGTACCAGATACACCACCGATTCACATCGAGCCCCTCCCAGACTGATCCTCCATCCGGACAAAACCGCGTTTGACAATCCGCTGAACCAAGACGCTTCCACCGCAACCGAGCCATCTTCTCTGGTTTTGGAATGGGCACCTCAAGACAACGCTGAGCCCAACTGCCCCTGACAAACGCCGTATGCCGGCGGATGTCGACGACAGCATGGTGACTATCGTGCATGACCGAACACGATCTCTTATAGAGGAAGCCCTTCCTCGTATGGCCCGAGTTGGCCCACGCGAGGAAGTCGTCCCATCCATTCGATTAAAGTACCGCGCAGACATTGATGGACTCCGAGCGGTAGCCATTCTTGCTGTTGTCGGATTCCATGCATTTCCAAATTGGATTAAAGGCGGATTCATCGGAGTCGACATATTTTTTGTTATTTCTGGGTTCTTGATCTCGACCATTATTTTCGAAAGCTTAGACGACAAGCGTTTCAGTTTTAGAGAGTTTTACGGTCGTCGCATTAAACGAATTTTCCCCGCCTTCATCGTTGTACTCATCGCCGGTTTTTCGCTTGGATGGTTGGTATTGCTGGCTGACGAGCTGAGACTACTTGGGAAGCATATGGCGGCCGGAGTAGGCTTTGTTTCAAATATAGTGCTATGGCGTGAAAGTGGTTACTTTGATATCCATGCCGACTTAAAACCTCTCTTGCACCTTTGGTCCCTCGGGATTGAGGAGCAGTTCTACATCATTTGGCCCCTCCTTTTATGGATGGTCTACAGGAGTAAGATTCGTACATTTGGAGTTCTGCTTACTATAGGCATGACCTCCTTTCTGCTCAATGTCGCTTTCATACATCATGATCCGGCGGGGGCATTCTATCTGCCGCTCACACGCTTTTGGGAGCTCGTAATCGGTTCGACGCTCGCCTATCTCATGCTCTTCAAAAGAGATGCGCTGCGCACAGGGAGTCCAGGCGGTGGTTCATTTCAATCGGTGTTGGGTGTCGCGCTCATCGGGATCGGACTGGTCTCACTGACAAGAGCCAGCAGCTTTCCCGGTTGGTGGGCGCTATTCCCGACGGTTGGTACCGCATTGGTGATCGCCGCAGGTTCGGAAGCATGGGTGAACCGATGTGTGCTATCCAACCGAGCGCTTGTCTGGTTTGGGCTGGTCAGCTTTCCGCTGTATTTGTGGCATTGGCCTCTTTTGTCATTTGCAAGAATATGGGAGATGCAGGTTCCCTCTCCGGAGAAGCGAATCCTTGCCGTTCTACTTGCGATTTCTTTGGCCTGGCTGACGTATAAATTCGTTGAGAAACCGATTCGGTTCGGCACAGTGAGGAGTCACGTACTCATCACTCTGTCTTTATTCATGGGGTTGATAGGCTTCGTCGGCTATGCCTCTTATAAACTAAACGGTTTTCCAGACAGAGAAATATTTATCGCCAAAGGAGGAAATAGGATCAACGCAAACAATATCGTGAACGCCCATGTCACGAGGGATATCCTCCAGGCTTGCCCCATCACCGAAGAGGTATCACCGGAGTTTCGTCGGTACTGCATCGTGCATATGAACTCCGGTTCTAGACCCAGGGTCCTCCTATGGGGCGATTCTCATGCCATGGCTTGGTCGCCGTTGTTCAAAACCATTGCCAAGCAGAATAAGAAGGAACTGTATGTTGTGGCCGAATCCGGCTGTCCGCCGATCGTGGGAATCAGGAGAACGGATGTCGGTAGTACGGGGAGTTGCACCAATGTCGCGACGAACCAAACCATCCTGGATTCTATAATCAAATTGAAACCGGACCTGGTTGTCTTAGCGGCGCGATGGAGCCTCTACGCGCATGGCTATCTGAAGGACGGCGTGCTCAACGCAGAAACCCATCTCTTGACGACCGATCCCGCTGCGTTTGCGACGGAGAATTCCTCGAGAAGTGCCCTTGATGAAATGATTCCGAAGACGTTGACTCAGTTCAATGCACACAAGATACCGGTTATCGTCTTAAAGAATCCTCCTATCCTGAAATCTGATATCAACAACAAGCGCAGATCGCTTGCCGAAATTCAGCCGACATTAAGCGAGCACACTCGATTCAGTGGATTCACTGATCGAATCTTCAATTCGATACATGAGGTCGTTCTTTTTGACCCTGCTGTCAAGATGTGCGACGAGGCTGAGACGTGTCATGCCGCCATGAATGGAGCTCCGCTCTATGAGGACGATAACCACCTTTCTGTAGACGGCGCACTGTATTTCGAGCCCGA
This sequence comes from Nitrospira sp., assembly GCA_035252115.1. Classification (GTDB taxonomy): domain Bacteria; phylum Nitrospirota; class Nitrospiria; order Nitrospirales; family Nitrospiraceae; genus Nitrospira_C. The sequence continues at coordinate 5,281 of DATFDJ010000001.1, forward strand.
AATCCTTGAGCTTATCGAGCAAAACCTGAATCAGCGAAACGATTCTCAGTCAGGGATCTAAGCCGCTGATGCGAGTCGCGGAATTCATGTGGCTGAGAGGGGCGCCTTAGCGCGGACCGTTGGTGCTGTAGAGCCAACGCTAGGCTATGACAGCGATCACCCCCCCGGCATGTGCCGCCAATGCATTGCAGCAGCATGTATTACGTCAGGTTCCCTGCCATCCTCCTGATGGCGTCACTTGGGCTCGTGGGGTGCGACCGGAGCCCTTACAACAGTGATGACTGGCAGTTGCAACGGCATGCCGAACTTAATGAAATCGCCCGACGAGGAGACATTGATCTCGTGTTTTTGGGCGACTCCATCACCCAGAAATGGGAAGACGTCGGCAGCGAAGTGTGGGGAAGATATTACGCTCAACGAAAGGCCGCCAATTTTGGAATAAAGGGTGACCGCACTGAGCATGTGGTCTGGAGAATTGACCATGGAAACCTTGATGGTATTCATCCAAAAACGATCGTGGTCTTGATAGGGACCAATGACGCCTATGTTGGCAGGACACCGCAAGAAATAGCCAACGGAGTCATAGCTGTCGTACAAAAACTGCGAGCAAAAGTTCCCGACAGCAAAATACTCGTGCTCGGTATCTTCCCATCCGGCGAGCGACCCGACAACGCACAAAGGCTCAGAACTCGTGCTGCGAACATGATTTTGTCGAAGGTCGTCAATGGTACGAACGTCCGCTTTTTGGATATCGGTGACCGGTTCGTGAATCGCGACGGCACGATTTCGAAGCACATGATGCCGGATTTCTGGCACTTAGGGCCGGAAGCATACGCGTTGTGGGCGGAAGCTCTGGAACCGGTCTTGAACGACCATCGCAGCTCTTCTCGATTGCCACGGGCAAATATGTTAGGGTAGTGAACCGTCTGGAGCACCATGACACCACTGGCCGTACTCTCTTTTGTTCTTGTCTTCGTCGCCTTCCCGGGCCTCTCGACCCAGGCGCAGATTTTCAGTCACCAAGATTTGTATTCGTACTCCGCGAACCCCGAGACACGGAACGACCCTCTGACTCAACATTCATTTGGCGGGACCAGGTTCGATAGCACGCTGGAATTTTTGAAACGCAAGAACGAGGAAGAGCGGGAACGGCGAGAGAAACGAGAGCGGGAACGTCGAACGAATGAGAACTTTTCGAATGTCCCCGGAGAGCTTCTGGACTCCTATTTCAGTCGTCGCTCACCCTCCTACGGACGGTAAAACGGACTGCGCGCTTCATCGCACGCCGGCTCTCTATGCCCCCCATGGCGCGAAGGCGGTTACTTCCCCAGCCAAAACTGTATTTCACGCAGATTCGGTTGCGCCAAATAGCGCTCCTGCCACTGATCGTTGTCGTCGTTGCCGTCATATTGCGGTGAGAGTTGTTTGTCCTTCTCCGACGCTCCTTGAGTTCTGAGATATTCGTTGAACATCCATTTGTAGTGGCCATAGACGTTCATGATGTACACCGCATATTCCGCCGCCAATCCCGGCGCGTTCTCAACGATCACCAAGTTGTCGTCGTTGGAGGAACTGGCTTTCGGACCCAGGTTGTGCGAGCCGGTCATCACCACGGGTTTTTCGCCGAATGGATCGATGACGACCACTTTGCTGTGGATCATGACCATGTTGTATTGAAACGTGGACTTGAACCAATTCTTGCCGGCGGCCTTGAGATTCTTCGGAAGGATGGCGGGCAATTCGACCGGCTTCAACGCGGTGCCCTTATGGGTCAATCGAATGAGCGGCGCCTTTTTCCCGCCCGGGTCCTGGTTTAACACGCCGTGGATGAAGAGTTTATTCGGATCCAATGCCAGAATGTCTTGGATCAAGGCCGGTTCTTTCTTCTTGCCGTCCCCGATGCCGGGATTGAACATCAGAAACAGGACGCCTTCCTGTGCAGAGCCGATATGTTTTTTCGCATCTTTCAGATCGACATATCCGACACAGGGCGCATTCCATGCCGTGATCGACGACCCGCCCACCGAACTGGTTGCCGGCGTCGATCCAGCGTCGGCGAGGGATTTCGGATAGGCGGCTTTGGCGTCCTTCAGTTCTTCCCATCGCATCCGGTAGGCGGCGGCGATCTTCCGGTCCTCAATCAGGATCCCATTGTTCGTCTGAGTGCAGAGTCCCGTGATCGTCCAGTTGGTGCTTCCGGTCCAGGTCTCCAAAGGGAGACCTTGCTGATCGCAGAACACGATGAACTTGTTATGGGCGAAATGAGGACTCTTCACCAGTCTGTCGAAGACGGTCACCTTCGAGGCGGTTTTGAGATCGTTTCTCCACTTTTTATTCTCGTCCGGGACCGCCGGCGTTCCCTTCTTCTTGTTGGCCGCCTTGTAGGCGCCCGAGCCGAGGACGACGCTGCATTGGTCTCCGATCTTCTTCAGCGCGGCAAGGAGCTCGGGGTCGTTCAGTTCGTAGAGCGCGGCATACACCTGCACTCGGTCCTTCTGAGCCCGGCCGAGGCGATCGAGGAGATGGACGCGCAGTGTGCCGGAAAGAAACTTTCGGATTTGACTCTTGGGATCATCGATGTTCTGACTCAACATCTGCTGGAACTGTTTCAGGTTGTTCGATTGGCGGGCGAGAAATTGTGATTGGACGATCCCCCGATTGAAATACGCGTGCAGTCCTTGCGTGCTGCCGGTGTCGATGGTGATCCGTGGAGACCATTGGCTCCAAAGGTTTTGAGGGCTCTTTTGGAGCTTCCCGGCCGGACCCACCATCGGAATGACGCGATAGCGTACCACCTGCCCGTAGCTCACGACGTAGTCGGACCAGAAGTATCGTTGAACGGGCCACGTGGTGCTGGGCTCGCTTTCCCCCGGCTTGTGAGCGTGCCCCTTGAAACCGACCCACGTCCGAAGAAATCCGTTCGCGGCGTCACCCTTGGGGCCGGATACTTCTCGTTCGATCGCAAATCCTCTGCACTCGGGGATCGGGCGATCCGTCATCCAGGCGATGGTTGCCATGTCGCAATTCGAATAGACCCGAATCCGATTCACGCCGCTCATGATCGTCTCCCTGGCTGATCCACTGCATCCGGGCGCTCGCGCCGGCGCATAATATGTTGTACGCCTTCGTCGGCGGACGTGAATGATAGAACCGTATACCAATCGTAGACATACCCATAAAGCATAAGGCCGAGTGGACCGGTCTGGATAAGGTGCAAGGGACCAAAGACGCGAACGGAAGGCTATGGATTTACGGAAGGCTATGGATTTATGGAGGGAGAGAAGAGGAAGGAAAATGATTCAGGGCGATGGCAGCTTGCATTCGACCGCCAGCTTCTGCGCCGGCTGGTCGCCGATACCTCCCTTCGGCGAGACGTTGTCCGCCCCGGAGGCCAGGCTGATCGTGCCTTGTCCGTCTGGACACAATTCATGTGCGTCTTTCTTGCAATCCTCCATTGTCCGACCCCATCCGCTACAACCGACGGCATAGATCATTTGGCCGTTCGGTCCCATGAATTCTGTCCGGGGTTCGGGAATGCATGACGCAAGCGTGCACGAGACGAGGAGCACCGCGAGGATCTTCAGGAGCGTGCATGACGGAGAACCGGCGATTCTGTCGTCAATATCCTGCACTCCACACCTCCCTCTGGAATGATTCTACTGCCTGGAACCTTGCCAGGCGGCTCCATCACAAGACTATTGCATTGTCGCCCCTTGTCTCCATTGAGAGCAAGCGAGATGTTCGCCGATATACGGCTCAATGACCGAACGTAACGCACCGCCAGACCAAAAAGGGCCGCTCGGCACATGGCAGTGTTCATTTCAGCTGCTCCTACTTGAACTTGACGACGGCGTCCGCTACGGTGCGCGGCGAAATGGACCACACCTCTCATCCTTCCGCGTCTCCTTGGTGGCAGCGCGCAGTGTTTTACCAGATCTATCCCTGGAGTTTTCAGGACTCCAACGGCGATGGAATCGGCGATTTGCGCGGCATTCAATCGCGGTTGGATTATCTCCGTGACGGCACATCGGCATCGCTGGGCATCGATGCCATCTGGCTGTCTCCGATCTATCCCTCTCCCATGAAAGATTTCGGCTACGACGTGAGCGACTACTGCAACGTGGATCCGCGGTTCGGCACGTTGGCTGACTTCGACGATCTGGTGCGCGAGGCTCACCGCCGCGGGATCCGGGTCATTATGGATTTGGTGTTGAACCACACGTCGGATCAGCACCCCTGGTTTCTTGAATCCCGCTCGTCCCGCCGGTCTCCGAAAGCCGACTGGTATTGTTGGGCCGATGGCAAGCCATTGTTTCGCCGGCCGAGCAACTGGAACGCCCGCTTCGGCGGCTCCTCATGGACTTGGGACTCCGAGCGCCGGCAGTACTACCTCCACTCCTTCTTGAAGGAACAACCGGACTTGAACTGGCGCGAGCCGCGCGTGCGGGCCGCCATATGGGACGTGGTCCGGTTTTGGCTCGACCGCGGAGTCGATGGATTTCGTCTCGATGCCATCAACTGGCTCGGCAAAGACATGCGCTGGCCGGACAATCCGTTCCGGTTCGGTCTCCGCGGCTATACGAGGCAGCATCACCGGTACGATCGCGATCAGCCTCTGGCCCACGAGACGATGCGGGAGCTGCGCACGCTCGTTTCGGCGTATCCCGACGTCGTGCTCATCGGCGAAGCCGCGGCCGATACGCCCGGCGGGCCGGCCTCCTTTTATGGCGGCGGCGACGACGAACTCCATCTCGTCTTTGACTTTCGCTTGATGAAATCCCCATGGCGGGCCGATCGTTTTCGTCGATTCTTCACCGACTATCTTCCGGCGATTCCCAAAGGCGGGTGGCCGACGGCCGTGCTGAGCAATCACGATCAGCCTCGTCACATCGACCGCTACGGCAGGGGCGGCGATGCGGAGGCGCGGGCGAGAGCCGCCGCGCTGCTGTTGCTCACGATGCCCGGAACGCCGTTTCTCTATTACGGGGAAGAGCTCGGGATGCGGAACGTCACGTTGCAATATCGGGAGCTGCGTGATCCCTATACCAAACGCTTTTGGCCCTTCCGCCCAGGGCGGGACCCGGCCCGTACTCCGATGCAGTGGGATGCGACGCATCATGCCGGGTTCACTACCGGACATCCCTGGCTGCCCATGATGCCCGAGTCGTCACGAGTGAATGTCGCTCGGGAATCGGCCGATCCTCAATCGATTTTATCGCTCTATCGTCGGCTCGTTCATCTGCGGGCAAGTTCGACCGCGTTGAGTCAGGGACGTTGGCAGCTGGTGGATAACCAGCCGGACGACTGTCTCGTCTACCAGCGCATCGCCGACTCGGAAAACGGTGCGGTTGAACGGATGCTTGTGTTGGTGAATTTTTCGGAACGGACCGTCGACTGTCCAATGCCCCGCGGTTCAGGCCGGCTGATCCTTTCCACAGCTCCCAATACCGATGAAGCCAGATGGGACCCGACGCGCCTACGCCTGGGGCCGAACGAGGGGCAGTTGGTGCGACAATCGGACTAGCCGGTGCTTTTGAAGAACAGCGCGGTCAGCGCCGGCAGCGTCAACGTCAGTGAATGACTCCTCCCGTGCAACGGGACCGGCAGGGCCTCCGCTCCACCGAGGTTTCCCCATCCGCTTCCACCATAGAGTGTGGCGTCGCTATTGAGCATTTCTTTCCAAAACCCGCCTCGCGGCGCGCCGATGCGATAGTTCTGTCTCGGCACGGGGGTAAAGTTGCACACGATGAGCACCTGGTCGTCGGTGGACGCGCCTTTCCGGAGGAGGCTGATCACGCTCGATTCGGCGTCATTGCAATCGATCCATTCGAATCCGGCCGGGTCGATGTCGCGTTCGTGAAGCGCCGGCTCGGCCCGGTACAGATGGTTCAAATCGGCCACCCACCGTTGGAGCGAGCTGTGGAAATGGTAATGCAGGATATCCCACTCGATGCTTTGGTCGTGCGCCCATTCCCTCCATTGTCCGATCTCACCGCCCATGAACAGCAATTTTTTGGCGCACTGGGCGTACATATACCCGAAGAGCAACCGCAGGTTGGCGAACTTTTGCCACTCGTCGCCCGGCATTTTCCCCAGCAACGAACCCTTGCCGTAGACGACCTCGTCATGTGAGAGCGGCAGGACGAAATTCTCGTGAAACGCATACAGCATCCGAAACGTCAGCTTGTTGTGATGATATCTGCGGAAGAACGGGTCCTGGCTCATGTAGCTCAATGTGTCGTGCATCCAGCCCATGTCCCATTTCAGACCGAAGCCCAGTCCGCCGAGATAGGTCGGCTTGGAGACCATCGGCCACGAGGTCGACTCCTCGGCAATGGTCTGGACGTCGGGGAACTGTTTATAGACCTCCTCGTTGAAGCGGCGTAAGAACGTGATGGCGTCGAGGTTTTCCCGGCCGCCGTACCGGTTGGGAATCCACTCTCCTTCCTTCCGCGCATAGTCCAGATACAACATGGAGGCCACCGCGTCCACGCGGATGCCGTCCACATGGTACTTCTCCAGCCAGAAGAGCGCGCTGCTGATCAGGAAGCTCCGCACCTCGTTCCGGCCGTAGTTGAAGATGAACGTGTTCCATTCCGGATGGAATCCCTGCTGCGGATGCGCATGTTCGAAAAGATGCGTGCCGTCGAAATAGGCAAGGCCGTGCGCGTCGGTCGGAAAATGCGACGGCACCCAATCCAAGATGACGCCGATGCCGTGGGCATGGAGCTGGTCGATGAGATACATCAGGTCCTGCGGCGTCCCGTAGTAGCCGGAGGGCGCGAAGTACCCCGTAGTCTGGTATCCCCATGAGCCGAAAAAGGGATGATCCATGATGGGGAGGAATTCGACATGGGTGAATCCCATGTGCCGGAGATAGCCCGGCAACGTCTCGGCAAGCTCGCGATAGCTCAGTGAACGGTTTCCCTCGTGCGGCACGCGTCTCCACGATCCCACGTGCATTTCATAGATCGAAATCGGCGCGTTGAGTCCGTTATGCCGGTGGCGGTCCCGCATCCACTCGCCGTCCCGCCAGTCATAGTCCAAGTCCCAGACGATCGAGGCCGTCTTCGGCGGGATTTCGTTGAACAAGGAAAACGGGTCCGACTTATCGACTTGATACCCGTTCACGTGCGAGCGGATGTGGAATTTGTACAACTCTCCTTTGCCGATCCCCGGAATGAAGCCCTCCCAGATTCCGGATTGCTCGCGGGGTCGCAATTGATGGCTATCCTTCGACCAACCGTTGAACGAGCCGATCACGGACACCCGCTCGGCATTCGGCGCCCACACCGCAAAATAGGTCCCGTCCACGCCTTCTGAGCGCATCGGATGCGCGCCAAGCTTGTCATACAGCCGGAAGTGCGTTCCCTCATTGAAGAGATGTACGTCATCCGGTGTGAGCAGGCTGCCCCGGTCCATCACTGCAACGCCCGACCTTTCATAGTACATGTCGTCACCTCATTGATCCGAAGGGGGTCAGGAACCATTTGCGCGGAGCGCCCTACGGGTCCTGCAGGCAAATGGTTCCTGACCCTATGCCCGCAGAATCTCATGAATGCCTTTCATCGGGATGGCGGCCCACGCTGGGCGGTTGTTCAGTTCATACGCCAATTCGTAGACGGCCTTTTCGAGTTGGTGGACCGTCAGCAGGAGCGCCGCCGCCTCCCGCGAGCGGGGCCAAAACGGCGCATCCTGCACATGGATCAGATAGGCTCGCAGAAATTCGACCCGCACCCATCGCGACCAATAGGCCGTCCAGGGTTCGAACTGCGGCCGGGTCTCTGCGGGATGCATATCGGCCAGCGCCGCCCAGGACGCATAATCAAAGGATCGCAGCATCCCCGCCACATCGTAGAGCGGCGAATGTTTGATTCGGCGCTCAGCCAACGGCCTGGCCGGCTCGCCTTCAAAATCAGTCACGATATAGTCCGATCTCGTGCAAAGGATTTGTCCCAGATGATAGTCCCCATGGCAACGAATGCGAAGACCGCCGTCGTTCATCGCCGTGAATGACCGGAAGACGGCAAGAATGTCGGGCTCACGAGCGAGTAGTCGCTCCGCTTCCTGCCGACTCGGGCTTCCCTGCGCCGGCTGCCGAGTGAGGAGCTGCACCGCATGTTTCCACAAACGCACCATGGATTCATAGCAGGTCCGGCGGTACTCCGGCGTCATCGGTTCAGGCGTAAAGGCCGGATCGTCGTGAGGACGGCCCAACGTCAGATGGAGCGCCGCCGTCCGCTGTCCAAGGGAGGCAGCCGTTTCCAAGCTTGCGACCATGAGCTCGCGACCGGCCTTGGGGAGCGGCAACTGCACCAGCTCCCACAGCGCGTGATCGCGGCCTGCATCCGGATCCACGGCGCCGGTCGTCGCCGGCACACGGGACAAAAAATGTCCGAGCTCCTTGAGCGTGACCGCCCATGCATCGCCTTCATTGGGAACGAAGGCCTGAAGCAGCGCAATCGTCACGGTCTCACCGGCCCGCATATATTCCATCGCGCCCCCTACGGCCGGACTATGGGGAAAGGAGTAGGACGTGAGGAGCCGTCCGATTTCCCAATCCGGATTCACACCGGGCTGTAGCCGGCGGTACAGCTTGAGCATGGCCGATTCGCCGAACGCCACGGACGTATTGCTCTGCTCCGACTTCAGGACGCGTGGAGCGGACGCCCCGTCCGCCGGTACGATGGATCGATAGGCCGGCGTCGCCGATCCTTGAAGCGTTCCTGCGGCCCCGGACCAGCGCTCGCCGCCGCCGATGATTCCGAGGAGCGCCCTCGCGATCGCGGGTTCCCACATCGCATCATAGAGGGCGCCCGCGCGATGATCGCCTCCATCATCGACGGTGAGATGAAGCAGAATTGCGTCGGGCATTTCACGCGCAATCCTGGTCGCGGCTTCGCCGAACACCGATGTGACCGCAAGGGCATACGTTTCACCGGCGCCCTCTTGGTACGTCACCTCGATCAGCAGGAGCATCGCTTCGACGGCTTCGGCAGGAATGGGAATCGCGTCCACAATGTGCGCCGCGGCAAGCGCACGCGCCTTTCCACCGAACCAGCGCCGCGCCTTCAGCACATCGGGCAGGAGGGCCTCGAATTTGGTCCGTGCCTCGCCATGCACGATGTTCCGCCAGGTATTGGACACGGTGAACGACACGGGCGGTCTCTCCCGGACGGACATGCCGTCCTCACAAAAAATAGTCGAAATCATGTTCCGTCCGAATGCGCCGGCGCAGACGGAAAATCTGAGCCGGGACCGTGTGGGGATCGATCAGCACGTAATTGCGCGAGCCCTGCCAGAGATAATGGGCGTCGGTCAACAAGTCTTGCGCTTGAAACGGGCGCTCGGCGTCAAACCCGAACAGGTCGAGGTCCAGGTGCAGCCAACCCGAATGGGGATGATGCGGACTCAGATTGACGATCACCACGATGACGTCCGATCCGTCGGCGGTCTGCTTGCTGTAGGCGAGCAACCAATCGTTGTCGATCGGATGGAACCGCAGGCTCCAGTCATGGTGCAACGCGACATTCTCTCGTCTGATCCGATTCACCCGGGCGATCAATTCGCGCAAGCTGTCGTCCCGATCGACGGGCCAATGCTTGATCTCATATTTTTCCGAATCGAGATATTCTTCACTGCCCGGCTCCCGTGGCCGGTTCTCGCAGAGCTCGAACGCCGGGCCGTAAATGCCGTAACTGGCCCCCAACGTGGCGGCTAAGATCAGTCGGGACATGAACGCGGGCCGGCCCCCGTGCTGCAAGTATTCCGTGAGGATGTCGGGGGTATTCGGCCACAGGTTGGGCCGCAGGTATTCCCGGACGGGTGTCTGGGTCAACTCGGTGAAATACTGGATCAGCTCCGATTTGGTATTGCGCCAGGGGAAATAATTATAGGATTGGCTGAATCCGAGCTTGGCCAACCGATACATGACTTTGGGGCGCGTGAACGCCTCCGACAGGAACAAGGTGTCGGGGTGATCGTGCTGGATTCGCGCGATGACCCATTCCCAAAAGGCAAACGACTTGGTGTGCGGATTGTCCACGCGGAAGATCTTCACTCCCTGGGCGATCCAGAAGCGGAAGACGCTTTCCAACTCCTCCCACAGCGACCGCCAATCCTGGGTCTCGAAGTCCAACGGATAGATGTCCTCGTATTTCTTGGGCGGATTCTCGGCGTACTGCACCGTGCCGTCCGGTCGGATACGGAACCACTCGCGGTGCTCTTTCACGTAGGGATGATCCGGCGAGCATTGAAAGGCGATGTCTAGCGCAATCTCGAGGCCATGGGCCTGCGCGGACGCCACGAGACGCCGAAAATCCTCGAGCGTTCCCAAGTAAGGATGCACCGATTTATGTCCGCCTTCTTGAGCACCGATGGCCCAGGGGCTTCCCGGATCATCCGGACCGCCGGCCGTCGCATTGTTCTTTCCCTTGCGATTGGTCTTCCCGATCGGATGGATCGGCGGGAGATACAGCACATCGAATCCCATCGAGGCGATGGAAGGCAGCCGCGCTTCGCAATCTTTGAACGTGCCGTGCCGGCCGGGGAGGAGGCTGCAGGATCGGGGAAAGATTTCGTACCAGGCGCTGAAGCGGGCTTTCTCACGATCGACGATCACGATGAGTTCATGGTCGAACGCGGCTGAGGCAGACCGATCGGGATAGCGTCCCACGAGCCGCCGCACGTCTTCGTTGAGCGCCAATCGGACGCGCTCGGACTCCATCCGGTCCGTCGCTTCAAGCGCACCGGCCCACTGCGTCAATTGGGCCGCATCCGATGCACTCGCCCGGCCGGCGGCCTTTCGGATGAGCTCGGCCCCCGAGAGGAGTTCGATCGATACCGGCTGCCCTGCATCGATCTTCTTCGCGAGATGTCCCCGCCACGTTTCGAAGTGATCGATCCATCCGACGACCGTGTATCGATAGCGGCCCAGCCGGGAGGTCAGGAACGACGCGCGCCACCGGTCGTTGCCGAGCGATTCCATGGGCGTCTCCGTCCAAGCAGCGTCCGTCTCATGGCGAGAAGAGAGCCGCACGCTCAGGGCGTCATGCCCGTCGGCAAATACATCCGCTTCCACGACGACGGTCTCACCGCAGACGCGTTTGATCGGAAATCGACCGCCGTCGATCTCGGGAGTCACTCGCTCCACCACCACCCGCCGCCGTCCGGTTGTCTCGTCCATCGGTCGTATTCTCACTCGCATCAATCAGATGTGCGTGAGCTCGTCCTCTTCCCGTCGGGTCCGGCGTATGCGCCGTTCCAATTTTTCCCGCGCGATGTGCCGGCCGCCCAGCCCGACGGCAATGGCGAGGGCCAGCACGGTCCCTCCGAAGATGATGCAGAAGGCCGCCACCACGATTTCCTTCGCGATGCCGAGCTCCGTCAGCACCATGGCGCCTGTGAAGAGCCAGACGCTCCAGCGAACCAGACGCGCGATGATCCGGGCCTCTTGGATCTGCGCATTGACGGTGGCGATCAATGCCGCTTCGGATAAGAAATTGCCGAGCAGGATGCCGAACAACAGCACGACGGCCGAGGTCAGCACGTTCGGCAGAAAGCCGACCAGGATGCTCATCAAATTGGCGGTGGCCGGAAGATTCAAGGCGTCGATCCCCATCAACGTAAACAGGAGAAAAACCGCCCAGAACGACAGCCGGCCGATGAGCGCGGACGCCGGCTGGACGACTCCGGCCCGCACGAGCGCCGGCATCAGCCCCAATCGTTCGCAGAACGCGTCGAACCGAAGCGCGGACATCAGCCGCAGCAAGAGTGCTTTCACCAGCCAGCCGGCCAACACGCCGAGCACGAGAAAGGAAAGGAACGCCAACAGCTTCGGCAAGAACAAGGCCAATCTCAGGCTGGTCTCACGAAAGGCCTCCACCATCGCATTCTCCCACATTTCTTTCGTACTCATGAGAACCTCCATCGCTCGGTCAGGTACGGCTTCATCCGAGCAAATGTCCCACAGAGTTCTTCGATGCATTCTTCGACGTCCTCAGGCTTCTTGTCCTGCGTGCGGAGCACGAGCGACGCGATTTGTCCCAGATAGAGAGGCGTAAGAGACTTGAGCAAGTGCTCCCGATGCAGGACCTTCTCGTGGTAGGCGAGGGCGAAGTCGTACACGGTTTGCGCCCACAACGGCTCCGGGAAACGAAACTCTTCCTTCTCCACCAAGCCCAAGGGAAGAATGGCGGACAGTGTCTCGGGTGAAAGAATGATTTCCCAGATCGGCAGGAGATCCCGCAGCCCCTGGCGGAATCCGCGAATCATCCGGTCTACGTTGATTGTGCCGCGATCCGGCAGCAGCCTGTAGGGCAGCCCGACATGCGGCACCGGCTGGGACACGGCGGGATGCTCCCACACGTCCTGGTACCGTTCCATGAAATAAAAGACCGATCCGACCGCCTGAGCCAGCACCGTGGAGAGATCTTCGCCGCCCGGGGGAGCCTGCATCAGTTTTTCTCCCAGGCCCGCCTGGCACAGCGACCGCCGTTCCGCGACGGCCACCGTGGCCAGGCAGTGTTCGATGCCCTGCCGGGTCGCCTGGTCTTCCCAAAAATCCCGCTCCAGCAATAGGCTCGCGAGCGGTCCCGACACGCCGTATCCGCCGCCCGTGTGATATCGCATCGTGGTGCCGTACAGGGTGCGATTCAACGGATAGACCAGCGTATTCGTCAGGCTTCCCTCGTACCGCGGCCGGAGGAAGACGGGGCCCACGTATTCGGCTTTGGCTTCGATGATCGGACTCAGCAACCAGTTCATCCACTCGGGTGTCACCGATCGCACCGCGGGATCGATGACCGCGCAGGCCGCCGCACCGGCCTGCTTCGCGGCCGAGAAGAACGAGCGAAACGACTCTTCACGTCCGGTCATCCAGGTTTGGGAAAGGGGAAATGCGTCCATGCCGGTTCCCACGCTTCTTCTTCGGGTCAGAAAGGCGGTCGGAAGACGATCCTGCACGGCCTCCTTCACGAGCTCCGGCGTGCCGTCTTGCGAACCGGCGTCTTCGTTGACCAGCAAGACCGTTGCCGTCGGGAACGATTGGCGCAAGCCCGCGACCACGGCTTGGACGACGTCCTTCACCGTCCCGGCGTTATTGAAGCTCGGCAGGCCGACAAGGATCTCGGCTTGCTCCAACGGCATGCGATCCCGAACCTCCTCCCGTACCGCATCGGCTTCATCCTGTACCGGCGGCTTGACCGTCATGCGAGAGGTCTCGTGTACAGATTCAACAGCGTCAAATAGTCGGCCAGATGCCGCGTAATCATGAAGTTTCTCCGGACATGTTCCCGTCCCGCTCCGCCCATCCGCTGGATCAAGCCGGGATTATTCAGGAGATGTCCGACACGGAAGGCGAGCCCTTCTTCGGAATGAACCAGAAAGCCCGTGACCCCATCGATGATTTGCGTGGAGATGCCGCCTGCCTCGCTTCCCACCACCGGTTTGCCCTTCCACATGGCTTCCGAGACCGTGATGCCGAACCCTTCGCGCAGCGGCTTGTGCACCACGACGGTCGCCGCCCGCTGCAGGGCGTTGATCTCGAGGTCCGCCTCCGGCGGAAGCTGGAGGACGTGCACGTCAGGATCTTTCGCCGACGTGTTTTTGATCTCCGCGAACACGGCCTCGCCCTCGGGATTGTGCGCGACCCCGCTGCCGGCCAGCACGAGGCGGCAATCATGGTGCTGCTTCACCAAACGATACGCTTTCAACGTGCCGACTTGATCCTTGACACGCTCGAACGGAGCAATTTGCAGGAGGATCGGCTTGTCGCGGGGAATAGCCAAACGCTCCAGCACCTGGCTCACCTCGGATCGGGGCAGTTCACGGTTCTTGGCGCTCAATGGATCGATGGACGGATAGATGAGGAACATGGGCATGGGCAGACGCTGCGCGAATCCGTCCAGGGAAAAGATCGCGGCATCGTATCGCAGCACGAACCGGCGGATAAAGCCCCACGCACGCCGTTGCGGCTGGGCCAAGTCCATGTGACAGCGCCAGATCCATTTGCCCTCTTTCCTGTGCTCGACGAGGGCGGCGGGTTGCGGGTCGTGGATCATCACCACGTCCCCTTCGATGCGAAGACTGTCGGCATTGCGCCGGTTGGTTTCCAGATAGGCCCGCTGCATGGCGTCCGACAGCTCCCTCTCCTGGCCCTGCAACACGCCGACGAGCCGGCGCGCCGCGCTCAGGAATTCCTGATCCGCCGCAAGCACGTCCCATCGAGCGATCACCCCCAGGTCGTTCAGAATCGGAATGAGCCGGCGGAGGATTTCTGCGATGCCCCCGCCGTATCGCACGGCGCTGATATGGCAAAAATGCCGCCCGCTCACCGTCTCGCTGAGGCGGTAGAGAAAATCGATCGTCCCTTTGGGAGCCACGTCCCGATATTCGTCCAGACCTTGCGGCATGCGGGTGCTCCCTGTGTCAGATTAAATCAAGCTGTCTTCGATCCCGTACGTCCCTTCGCTCGCGTTGGGCCGATCGAGCGCGAACCAGTAATAACCGTACGGTCCAAGCGTCAGGACATAGGGCGATCGGCCGACTCGCGGGAATCGGGAGCCGTCGAACAGTTCGATCGGCGTCGCCCCGTCGAACAGGGAGAGGTCCAATTCGACGGCCTGCGCGGATCCCGCCAGGTTGTGCACCAGCAGCAGGACGGTCTCGCCGTGCCGGCGAAGAAAGGCGAGCACTTTTTCATTGCGCGGGCGAAGAAACTGAATCGAGCCGCGGCCGAAGGCCTGATACCGCTTGCGGACGGCGATGAGCCGCCGCATCCAGTGCAGCAACGAATGGGGCGTCTGCATCTGGGCTTCCACGTTGGCGGTCTGATAGCCGAAGACCGAATCGCCGATGACGGGCAGATACAGGGACGCGCTGTCCGCCTTCGAGAAGCCGCCGTTGCGGTCCGCCGTCCATTGCATCGGCGTGCGCACGCCGTTCCGGTCGCCCAAGTGGATGTTGTCCCCCATGCCGATTTCATCTCCGTAGTACACGATGGGGCTGCCCGGCAGAGTGAATACGAGACTGTTGAGCAGTTCGATCTTGCGGCGGTCGTTGTCGAGCAATGGCGCCAGGCGCCGCGCGATGCCGACATTGCGCCGCATCTGGGGGTCCCGCCCGTAGGCGTAATACATGTAGTCGCGCTCTTCGCCGGAACACATTTCCAACGTCAGCTCATCGTGATTGCGGAGAAACAGACACCACTGGCAGTTCTCCGGAATGGACGGCGTATGGGTGAACATGTCGAGGATCGGGCCCCAATCCTCGCTTCGGAGCCCCATGAACAGCCGGGGCATCAGCGGAAAATGAAACGCCATGTGGAACTCGTCGCCGTTTCCGAAATAAGGCCGGACGTCCGCGGGCCACTGGTTCGCCTCCGCCAGCAGGATTCGTCCCTGGTAGGCTTCGTCGATCCGCTTGCGGACCTCTCTGAGATAGGCGTGGGTCTCCGGCAGGTTTTCACAGATCGTTCCCTCGCGCTCGAACAGGTACGGGACCGCATCGCAACGAAACCCGTCCAGCCCTTGATCGAGCCAGAACCCGAGGACGTCGAGCATCGCCAGGCGCAGCTCGGGGTTGTCGTAGTTCAAATCGGGCTGGTGGCTGAAAAAGCGGTGCCAGTAATACGCCTGTGCCACGGGATCCCAGGTCCAGTTGGACTTCTCCGTGTCGATGAAAATGATGCGGGCCTGCTCATATTTCCGGTCCGTCTCGCTCCACACGTAGTAGCCGCGCTTCGGAGAGTCGGGAGCGTTGCGCGACTCCAGGAACCAGGGATGTTGATCCGACGTATGGTTCAGCACCAGGTCCGCGATGACGCGCATGTCGCGGCGATGCGCTTCGTCCAAAAACCGGCGGACATCTTTCAGCGTGCCGTAGTCCGGAAACACGCCGTAATAGTCGGCGACGTCGTAACCGTCGTCCCGGAGCGGCGAGGGGAAAAACGGAAGCAACCAGATGCAATCCACTCCCAGCCATTGCAGGTAATCGAGTTTTTCCGTCAGGCCGGGAAAGTCGCCGATGCCGTCGCCGTTGCCGTCGAAAAACGCCTTCACGTGGACTTCATAGAGCACGGCGTCCTTGTACCAGAGCGGGTTCGTCATGGCCGTGAGGGCTCCTCTTCCATGCCGCGGCCCGCAGGAGTCTTGGCGATGAACTCGTCGCACGCGGCGACCAGCGAGGAACGCAGCCTCTCGAGACTGCCTTGATACGGATTCATCGACTGCAACCGCTGCGCGAATTCGGGCATGCCGAGGCTCCGGAGCACCCAGGTGGAGAAATCGTTTTCCGAGCTCCCCAGGCGATGCCGCGCTTCGAACACATGGAAGTAAATCGCGCTGACTTCCACCTCGGCGATCGCGTGGCGGAATTCCTCCAGTGTCGTCACTTCCAATCCGGTCGGGACTTCGAGCACTCGGGATTGGCCGAAATGAAATCGGGAGCCGAAAATGACGCGCGGCACGATGGCGGTGCGGGAGAGATGATCGTCGATGACCGAGATCAGTTCCTCCCGGACCGCTTCGAGATTCGAGAAGGCAAATGGATCGACCACGGCCAGCCGCTCCGCCAGCAGGTGATCCCGGACTTCCATCGCCACCCACTGGGCGAAGTCGTTGGGATAGACGCGCTCCACGTAGCTGTGGCGGAGGAAGTAGCTATGCGTATGAAAATAAATGGAGTCGAGCGGGACCTCCTCGAGCAACTCGACAAGGCGCCGCTCGTCTTCGGCTTTCTTCCCCAGAATTTCGCGCAGTTCGCTGCATGCGGTCAGGCGAAACGGTTTCCGCGTGCTCTCCATTGGGCTATCCAGACCTGATTTCATCCTGTATCCCGCATCCTTCCTCCTTGCTCACCATGAAGCAGCGGAAAGGAGAACTAGGGGTATCCCTAGGCCGAAGCGAATGTGGGCATGACGGGAGGTCGAGCGGGGAAAGGCCGGAGAGTCGACCGAGCGCAGCGCTATTGAATATTCACGTGCCGATGAAGCGTACAAATTTCGAATTGCTGCTGTTGACCGTCTTGTCCGAAGAATTTGGACTGAGGATAGGCGCACAGGAGTGAAGATTCGTGTCGCGTGTCCAGGACGTTCCATAGTTCTTCCAGGCGCATCGCGGCATCCTTCCGGCCTTCGGCCCAAAGCACGGCCGCCATTTCGGTAAAGATCCGAACCCGCCCCGTCTCGTGCGCCCGTTCGAGAATCGGATTGAACACATCGATGAACCGCACTTTATCCGGCCAGTCCTTGCTGACAAATCGCGACACCAGCACGGATGGATTGAAGAACAGCAGCCGCTCGTTTTCGAAGTCCTCGGCACGGAGCGAAGCTTGAAGCGCCTCGGAGTGCTCCGGCGTCGCAATGACGATGACCGTTTCATGAAGGTCCAGCCCGACGAGGACGAACGCGAGGACCGATTCCAACCATCGCTCGTCGTCCTTGTAGAATTCGACCTCGTGCCGCGAGCTCTTCCACCAGCCCGTCAGTTCACCGGCCAGCCGGGCGGATTGCCTGGACAACCGCTTCCGGTTCGTGTCTATTTCAAGCGACGTGATTTCCGCCTGGAGAATGTGCAACTGGGTTCGGAGAATATCGAGATCCAACTTCGAGACTGTCTGGCCCTCGACTTGGAGCAGGCGGAAGAGATTGCGCCCCATGGATACAAACTCGCTCACCGCGCGCGAGAGGTCCATAGCCGTCAGAGTAGTCGGCCCCTGTCGCGGGCGAAACTAGGGTTACCCCTGGCAGACTGCAGCGGGCGAACGTGAAGCCCGCCGAAACACCATGAGATGTTCGTGATAACAGGGTTCCACGGTGCCGGCCTGCCTCCATTCGTCGCTCCACCGCCTGGTCAGCGCCTCCCGATATTCGAAGCCGTGCCGGCGAAATTTCGAGATCCAATAGGACGGCAATTGCTCATTCACATGGTCCATCCCTCCGTGTCCCGGCGGGGCGGCGCTAAACACGACGATCGGCGACAAGCGGCTCAGGAGTTCAACGTAGCGGTTCGCCGCCGAGGGCGGCAAATGTTCGGCGACCTCCAGACTGATCGCCACGTCGAAGATTCGGTCGTCATGGAAGACGCCTCGTTCCAGGTCGAACTTCAACACATCGAGTCCGCGGGCTCGGCAAAACATGAGCGCCGCTTCGGAATAATCCAACCCGTACGCCTTGCATCCTTTGCGATGCAGGGCTTCGAGCAGCGCGCCCGTCCCGCAGCCGACATCGATCACCAGCGTGGGATTGAACTCGGCATAAATCGAATCGGCCATGGCCGCCGCGCTTCGGACAGCCGGTCCTTCGACGGCGCTTCCGTAGTAGTCGAGATCGTACAGCATATCGTGCGACAGCAGGCGCTGCTTGAGCTTGATGACGATCGGAGACCGGCGAATCGACAGGGACAGCACGCGGCGATAGAGATGTTTGGTCAATCGGATGACGTGCGGCATCGCGCTCATGTGGCGCCTGTTCAATGAGACGATACGGTCATCTGTAAGCCGAAGAGGACCGGCTGGTACAGGGTGCAGATCCCTGGCTCACACCTGGATTCTCGCTGGCAAACCGACTTGAGGGGCGGATCAGTCCGTCGAGTAAGCTGTATCAGAATGGGTGGGGACGCGCTGTTAGAAATCTAACAACGAATGCTCTCCTGAAGCTTCGACGAAGGAGTCTGCCGGAACCGGCGCAGTTCCACGGGTTTGACGAGGAGCCGGCCGGGCGTCCGCGCTGAATAATCGACACAGCCCAGCGCGCGCAGTTGGTTGAGAAGCGTGGAAGTCACTTCCCGCCTGGCTCCGATCATCCGGGCCACATCTTCCTGCGTCAAAGTGATCCTGAGACGAATCCAGGCGCCCTCCGGATCGCCGATCTCCTGTGCAAGGCGCAGCAGCGTCTGCGCCAGCCGGGCCATGACCTTTTCAGAGGACAACAGGCGGACCTGCTCATATGCATCGGCGAGATGATGTGAAATCGCCGAAAGAAACGACGCGAGCGCCGCAGGATTTCGCTGGAGATGACCGATCAGTTCCACGAAGCTCAGCTCCACGATCTCGCTGTCTTCCAGCGCCAGGGCCTCCTCGCGACGGGCGGTTGCGCAAAAGCACAATTCGCCGAACACCTCCCCGGGTTGATAAATGCGGAGGATTTGTTCTTTGCCGTCCTCGGTGATGAGGCAGGTCTTGATCAGTCCGGCTCGCACAAAATACACCGACGTGCTCGTGTCACCCTGGCAGTAAATCCGCCGGCCTCGTTCCATGCGAGCTCCGGATCGACCCGTGAGACTGGTGCAGAGATCGCCCCGGAAGAGGGTCGAAAGAGCCTGACACTGATCGTGGGTGGGAAAGTCGAGCAGCGACATCGTCGACTTCGGCTCCGAGGATCATGAGACGGCCGCGGACGATACCAAGGACGAATCAATGATCCCGGTTCCGCCTGACCTGCAGCGAGAATTGAATCGTTTTGTAGAGGGACTCCACGGCGTCTTCTTTTCTGACGAAGGCCACGGCGCCCGCGGAGGTCATCGCGTTGTAGGCGTATGGGGAATATTCCAGCGAGATGCCGATGATCGCCGTATCGATCAGCAGCCGGCTGATGCGCCTGGTCGCTTCCACGCCGTTGAGACGCGGAAGATGAATATCCATGAGGACGACATCGGGGCGATGGGCCTCCGCCAGCGTCACGGCTTCCTCCCCATCGATCGCCTCGCCGATGATTTCGAGTTCCTCGTGCTCCTCCAACAACAACCTGAGCAGCGAACGCACCGCCGCATGATCGTCCACGATCAGCACGCGCTGCCGGGCTTTCGGTCGTTGGGCCTCGTCTACGGTAGCGGAGAAGGACACCGACTCGGATACCGAAGGATCAGAAACGATGGCGGAGAGAGAATCCGGATCGCCGGTGTAGGTCTGCATGATGTGCCCCCCTTGAAATGGTACGCCCCTCCTGGTCTGCTCTCGATGCTCAAGCAGCATTGAGCCGTAGAACCAGGGCTTCTTCCACTAGGGTATCCCCTAGTTTAGACCGGTGCAAGAGCATGGTTCCCACGGCACGATGAATGCTCGGGAGCATCCGAGGACAAGCGATGGCGAGTCACACGGTAGCATGATTGAAGAGGAAAGGAAGGAGGTTCCTATGAACACATGGATTGGACTCGCTCTGGCCGCTGTCATGATGCTCACAGTCTCAGCGGGCGGCTGCGCAAAAAATCAGTCCGAGCGTCGGGCGGCGTCTCCCACGATGAAGGAGCGTCTGACGAAAGACACCGTCACCGGAAAAGTGAACGATATTGGACCCACCTACGTCTCGATTCGAGAGAACGACGGAGATACCATGCGCGTTCGGGTCAACGACCGGACGAAGATGGATCGGGTGGCGATCGGCGACCAGGTGAAGGCCTATGTATCCGATGATGGATACGCCAGCACCATCCAACGCGTCGCAGACTAGCATGGTTTCATTCACTGATCGGCGGCCGAACGCCCGAAGTGCCGGGCTCGTCATCGGACTCTTGCTGCCGGTCGCGCTGGCGGCCGGCTGTGGGGGCACTCGCTACGTGCCGGACATTAATTTGAGCGAAGTCCGGCCCATCGTCGACGCCACAGCCGAATTCCACAGTTTGTATCCGGCGCCGGCCCTGGTATCCGGCCAACGCCATTTCGGGCTCGGCACGGGCCGATCCGAACCGGTCAATGTCGCCAAGCTCATGGGTCAAGTAGAGAAAGAAATCTTTGCGGAATTGGAGAAGGTCGGCCTCTTCTCGCGCGTCACCCAATACGATCCCCACCCTGACTTCATCGTGACGGGACGCATCGACGAGTTCTACGAACGCTATCAACCGAAAATCTGGACCAAGATTCCCGGTGTCGGCCCCATTGGAAATTTTCTCGATCTGAAGACGCATGAGAGCACCGGCAAAGTCGACTTGACCCTCATGCTCTTGAAGCCGGACGGTGCCGTCGTTGGGCAATACCGCGGGCGCTCGTCGTTTGACGAAGCGTTCAATCCGACCAGCGAAGTGCCGCCCGGCACCCGCCTGAATCGAGCCCTATCCGATGCGGTCCGGCAGATCCAAGAACAGATCGTCCACGATCCAAAGGTGCGGACGATCGCAGCCGCAAAGCCGTGAAGCGTAGCGCGTGAAACACAAAAGTTTCGGGTTGCGTGTCTCGAGTTGCGATGTCTCGAACCCGAAACCCGTAACTTGAAACACGAAACAGGAACAGAAGAACGACGAGGGATCTTCCTAGCAAACCGCCTGTCCCGTCCGGACAGCTTTTCTAGTCTTCTCATCCTAAGACGGGCCCTCCTTGGCTCGTAACAAGCGGATAAAAAGGACAGCCGCGGTATCGGAGGGATTGGTCTTGCCCTTGCACTAATCAACAATGGGCAGGATGCCTTAACCGAAGGAGGAGTTATGCCCACCGGGAGTCCCGATGTGTTCATCGAAGAGAATAATCTGGTCATTGCCCCAGGCGGAGCGTCGATGACTGCATGGCCAGTGCAATGGAGCGCGATCTGGGTCGGCGCACTGGCTGCGATCGCGGCCGGCCTCCTCATTGGCCTGATCGGCATCGCGGTCGGTGCTCATCAGATCGGCAAGAAGGCGGCCCATGCCGGCGACCTCGGTTTTTGGGGTCTGGTCTTCAGTGTGGCCGGGGCCTTCTTCTCGTTTGTGATCGGCGGCTGGGTCGCAGCGACCATCGCAGGATTTCGTCGAGCGGAAACGGCGTCCGTGCAAGGCGCCATCGTATGGCTGGTGACGGTGCCGTTGTTGTTGATCCTCGCCGCGCTCGGTGCCGGCAGCTTCTTCGGTGGTTGGTACGGGGGCTTGGCCGGCACACCGGTCTGGGCTCCATCCGTGACGGAGAGTCCTGACGCGGCCCTCGTGGCGCGGAACTCGGCGCTTGGAGCCATCACGGGCCTGCTACTCGGGTTGGTCGGGGGCGTCATCGGCGGATGGATGGCCTCTGGTGAACCGATGTCCCTGACCTATCGCCGCGCCAAAGAGGAACCAAGCGGGCGTAGGGTCGCAAGAGCTGCATAAGGAGGTGCGATATGGCGTATGTGATTCTCTGGCTGTTGGGTGTGCCTCTCAGTTTGATCGTGTTGCTGTGGTTGGTCGGCATCGGACGGTAGAATGAGTTCGTTTGGTGTACTGATTTGTCTGGTCTATTTGGTTGGAGAGACCCTCTTTGGTTAGGCCCGCGTACAACCAACAAACCAAATGAACCAAACAAACAAAAGAAACCAATACCAATAAGGTCTGTTTGGTCTATCTGGTCCTTCCGGTGCGACGTGCCGGATACCAGATAGACCGGCAACATGTCCTCCTCTTCTATTCAACCCTTCTCCCCACGGCCTCTTTCATCGCCCGCTTTCCCTGTTTCGAGTTTCAGCTTTCCCTGTTTCGAGTTTCAGGTTCTGAGTTTCGAAAGGTCGGAACTCGAAACGCGCAACTCGAAACTCTTGGGCTTCGCGCACTTGTATTTGTTCTTGCCATCAGCTATCTGCTATCAGCCATCAGCGCTGTGGAGGAGCGGAGAGTGGCCGATATCGCGGAGTCTCGGGGGGGAATCGCGGAAAGTGCCGTAGCATCCGGCACTCGGCGGTCGGTGCCGCTCTATGGGCGGGTAGTGCTCGCCGTGGTCGCCGGCGCGCTGCTCGGAGCGCTGTTCGGCCAAGAGGCCTATCTCGGCGGGCTGCGCAACGAGCATCTCGGCCGGCTTGGCATGCTCGTGATCAAGCTGCTCAAGACGCTCGCCGTTCCGCTGATCTTCTTCGCGATCCTCGACGCATTCATGCGCACGAGTCTGCCGCTGCGCCAAGGTACGAAGCTGCTCGCCATCTGCCTTGTCAACGTGTCGGTCGCCATGGCGATCGGCCTCACGATCATGAATGTCTGGCAACCGGGCCGCTATTGGTCCGGTCAGGTGGATGAGTTGCTGCTCCTCATGCCGGGGTCGAAACAATCGGCGGCCGAGCTGCTCGAACGCTCGCGGATGGGCAGCTTGAACCCGCTCGACAACCTGGCGTCGTATATTCCGCGCAGCATCGTGGAGCCCTTCGCAGAAAACAACGTCGTGGCGGTCGTCCTGCTCGCGCTCTTCATCGGCGCCGCCCTGCGCCGCGTCTGGGACCGGGGGGACCCGGAGGGCCACGTCGGCGCACTCGTCCGGGCGGTTGAAGGCTTCTACCGGATGTTGATCCAGATGCTGGAGTGGATCATCCGTGCCGTGCCCTTCGCCGTCTTCGGGGTGATCGCGCAGGTCGTCGGCAAGTCGGGGATCGGCGTGTTCTCGGTCCTTTGGATTTTCCTCGCCGCCACCTGCGCGGGGCTTGCCATCCATGCCTTCCTGTACTATCCGCTCGTCGCCTGGGCGTTGGGCCGGAAATCACCCCGCGTGTACATCGGCCAGGGAGCCGATGCGATTCTGACGGCGGTGTCGTGCAACAGCAGCCTCGCCGCCGTGCCGGTTACACTGCGCTGTCTCGACCGGATGCACGTCTCACCGGAGTCCGCGCGCCTCGCGGCCTGCGTCGGGACCAATCTCAACAACGACGGCATCACGCTCTACGAAGCGATGGCCGCGCTCTTTCTCGCGCAGGCGCTGGGATTCGATCTTCCGATGGCAAGTCAGCTCACGATCGTCGTTGCATCCATCATGGCGGGCGCGGGCGTCGCCGGGATTCCGGAGGCAGGTCTGGTCGTGTTGCCGCTGGTGCTTTCCGCGGCCGGCTTGCCCGATGCCGTCATCGCGGCCGCCATTCCGCTGATCATGACGGTGGATTGGATCGTGGCCCGCGCACGCTCCGGCGTGAACGTGATGAGCGACATGCTGGTGGCGATTCTGCTCGATGTCGGGAACAGCAACGCGCCATCCCACCATCCTGCCGTCTCCGCTTCACCGCACACACCGCGTACACAATCCCCGGGATAAACAGTCCGGTCGGAGACAAGTTATCCGGGTCTTCGCCTCTCCTGCGTTTCTCCGTGAGGCAATTGAGCCAATCTCCCGCATTTCTTCGGCTTACCCTTTGCAATTTTTATCCAGTGAACCTTGAAGGAGGTCCTATGATGAAAGGATCACGGCGCACAGTATTGCTCGCGGTTGCAGTCGGCACGTGTTTGGGTGCGGGAACCGTTGCCACGGCCCAAACGAGCGGAGGCATGGGATCGGGCATGGGCACCGGAGGCTCCGGCGTCGGAGCTCCGGGGTCCGGACCGGGCAGCGCGGGAGCCGGCCTGGGGAGAGGCAGCTCCGGTACGGGCAGCGGCGGAGGGATCGTGGAAGGCGGAGGCACCGGCAGTGGCATGAAGGGCGGGACCGGTTCATCGAGCGCGGGTGCCCGGTCCGGCTCCACTCAAAGTTCTCAAAGCGCCATGGGCGGCGCTGAAACGCCGGGCGGCATGAGCCAGAGCGGCATCGGCCAAAGTGGTGGCATTGGACAAGGTACTGCGCCGTCGTCCGGCTCGGGCATGGGTTCCTCCCGCTGAGTGTTTTCGTTCCGAGGGCGCCGGACCAGCGCCGGCGCCCCAACTCTAGCCTTTCACAGCCAAATATGGTGAGATGCACGACCCGCGGGATTTACGCGGACAGATCCGTCATGAGTGAACTCGAAGTCAAAGCTCAAACGCGACTCACCGGACGAACGCACGCCATCGGGACTTCGACTCCTCCCGTAACCTGCGCGGTCGACGAGTGTTTGCACAAGGCCGCCGCACAGTATGAAGTCACCGTCACGAACGATCAACTGGCTCCGGAGAGTGAAACGCATTCCGTCCCCTTGTGCGAGACGCACGCCAAGTCCGGTGACGCGTTGAAATGGGAATGGCGCCGAACCAAGGATGCACCGTCGGGTCAACGACTGAAATTGGAGGCGCTGTTTGCCATGGACACGATCGAGGATCGGCAACATTCATGACCGACGAAAACACACCACCGATTCCCACCGACGCGAAGCCGCCGAAGGGCCAGACGATTTGGGAATGTCCCTCTTGTGCCCGCCGTTATCTGACCGAGCAGCCTCCGGAACGATGTCCCTTCTGCCTCAAGCCCATAAAAACGTGAAACGTTGCTCGTGAAGCGTGAAGCGCAAGAGTTGCGCGTTCGAGTTGCAGGTCTCGAAACCCGAAACACGAAACTCGAAACACAAGCGGAGCCGCTTGCGAGATACGAGATACGAACGACGCTTCACGATCTTCGCTCATTCCATCTTGCCCCGGGCGGTTCACCTTGCTAAACTCCCGCGCGACGCGACACGAAACCTCTCAGGCATGAGTGGGCGCACGCCATCAACATTGACGACCGTGTCGGCGTTGTCACAAGGAGGGGGTAACATGAATCGGAGTACGCAGATCGTATGCACGTTGATCGTGACGGCCGGGCTGTTATGGACGACTGGTTGCTCGAGCAAAGGGACGAGGTCGGGCGGAGAAACGACGGCCGTGCCGCCAAGCACGACCGCGCGAACGCCGGCCCCTTTCTCGGAAAGCGACTTGGCCGGTCTGTCCGGTATCGACGCGTCCAACCCGGGTCTGGCGATGGCGAAGGTAAGTCCGGGCGAGCGGAGACGCCAAGCGGACGAAGCACGGGCTGAAGACAAGGCGACGTCCGCCTCCGGCTTACGCGACGTGTTTTTCGGCTACGATAGCTGGACCATTAGCGATGAGGGGCGGCAGGCGCTGAGTCAAGATGCCGAGTGGCTGCGTACCCATCAGACGGTGCAGCTCAGAGTCGAGGGGCATTGCGATGAACGGGGCAGTTCCGGTTACAACTTTATCTTGGCGGAGAAGCGCGCCAAGGCGGTGCGGAATTACCTCATGGATCTCGGCATCAAAAGCGACCGGCTCGTCGTCGTCTCCTACGGAAAAGAGCGGCCATTCTGCAAAGACCGCTCGGAAGCCTGCTATCAGCAGAACCGCCGCGGTCACCTCGTGGTCAAGCCGTAACGGATCGGTTTCGGGTTTTGTGTTTCGAGTTACGGGTTTCGAGACATCGCAACTCGAGACACGCAACGCGAAACTCTTCTGCTTCACGCATCACGCTTCATGAACGGCGCGCTGAAAAATCGCTTCGCCTCATTACATCCATGATCCTGCCTTGCAACCGTACGTCAGGCCAGGTGTCGAGCGTCGAGCCGACAGACCATGCCTCGGCGACGGCCTGCTTGATCTCGTCCGGCTTGGCATTAATGGTCCTGACAAATGCCTCATGAGGGCGATTCCGTCGGTAGTCGGGCTGCCGAGCCGGGTGCTTGAGATAACGGGCAATCATACCCGCCTGCATGCCGTACAGCACGGTGCCGTGGAACAGGAGCGCGCGGCGTTGCCGCCGTTGCGCGTTGCCCGAAACTTTCATCCCTTCGATCGCAAGATCGCTGATGCCATGGAAGGCGATGGCCGGCTCCCACCGTTGGAGCGCGGCGGCGATTCGATCGAGAATGAATCGGTACGTGCTGCGGATGCTCGCGAGGTGCGGATGCAGATCGAGCGGCAGCACCAACGCATAGGACAGACAGCCGGGTCCCTGCAGCACGGTGCCCCCACCGCTCGCCCGCCGAAGGACCGGAACGCCGTCTGCTTCGCAGACGGCGACATGCACATCGTCGTCCAGCCGAGAGGAGCGGCCCAGCACCACGAAATGGCGATCGCTCTCCCAGAAGCGGAGCACGGGATCGCCGCCCCGCTCGTCGGCTTCGTCCAACAAGGTCTCATCCAGCGCCAGATTCCCGGCCGGAGAAGGCAGCGTCAGATCGAGCAGGCGGATCGGACGCGCGTCAGAGCGTTCCGATGCATGTCCGCCATCGGCCATCGGGCTAGGATCGCTTGGGCGTGAACAGATGCGTGGGCGAGCCGGAGAAGGACTCGGCCGCTTCCATGACCGTCTCGCTCAAGGTCGGATGCGCATGGATCGAGGCGGCGACGTCCTCCGCGACCGCGCCCATCTCGACGGCCAGGACGCCTTCGGCGATCAGCTCGCCGGCGCCCACGCCGCAGATTCCCACACCGAGGACGCGGCCGGACTCCGCATCGAACACGAGCTTCGTCAGTCCCTCGTTGCGGCCCAACGTCGTGGCGCGCCCAGAGGCGGCCCACGGAAACCGGGTGATCTTCACGTTCTGTCCCGATGCCTTGGCCGCTTCTTCCGTGAGCCCGCACCAGGCGATTTCGGGATCGGTAAAGACGACGGCCGGGATCGCCGTCGCGTCGAACGCCGTCTGCCGGCCGGCAATGACTCGGGCCGCGATCAGTCCTTCATGCGTGGCCTTGTGCGCGAGCATCGGCTCCCCCGCCGCGTCGCCGATGGCGAAGATCGTCGGCTCGGCCGTGCGTCTCTGCCGATCGACCTGGATGAATCCCTGCGGCGAGACTGCGACCTTGGTCCGTTCGAGTCCGAGCTGCTCGGTGTTCGGTTTTCGTCCCACCGCGACGAGCACGCGGTTGAACGTCTCGGTGCCGCTGCCGTCCGGCCCCGTCAGCATCGCGGCGACGCCTTCCTTCCTGGGTTCCAGTTTTTCGACCTTCGTGTTCAGCTTGATCGCCTTGAACCGGCGCTGCATGCGTTGTTGCAGCGGCCGCACCAGATCCGGATCGGCGCCGTTCAACAGCCGCGGCAGCGCTTCGACGACCGTCACTTCCGAGCCGAGCGCCTGATAGACGGTGCCCAACTCCAATCCAATGTAGCCGCCCCCCACGACCAGCAGGCGGGCCGGCACGTCGGGCAAGGCCAGTGCGCCGGTCGAATCCATCACGCGCGGATCGTCGAGTGTGAGCGACGCCGGAATCGCAGGCCGCGAGCCGGTGGCGAGGATGGCATGGGCGAACGGGAGCTCGCGCGAGCCGTCTGCGCCGGACAGCAGCAGCGTCGTCGCGTCTTTGAAAGACGCGCGCGCCCGGATGACGTCGACCTTGCGGCTCCCGGCCAGTGTCTGCACGCCCTTGGTCAGTTTGCCGACGATCGATTGCAGGCGGCTGCGCAACGTCTCGAGGTCGAGGCGCGGCTTGTCGAAGTCGAGGCCCCAGCTCTTCGCCTCTTCGGCATCGGTAAGGAGGCGGGCGGCGTGGAGCAACGCTTTCGAGGGAATGCAGCCGCGCAGGAGGCAGGTGCCGCCCAGTTGCGCGTCTTCGTCGATCAAGACGGTCCGCAGACCCAGATCCGCCGCGTGGAACGCGGCGGCATAGCCTCCCGGTCCCGCGCCGATCACCGCCACGTCGTATGTTTCGGCCATACGTAAGTCCTCAGTTTTGAGTTTTGAGTATTGAGTTGCGGCCCCCTGAATGCAGTTATGAGTTTTTAGTTTTTAGTGTTGAGTGTGGGCTATTCAAATCTCATTATTCATTTTCGGATTTATCGAAAGCTTCCCGATCAAAAAACTCAACACTAAAAATTCAAAACTCAAAATTATTTTTTTACAATCCCAGAAACATCGCTTGAAAATCTTCCAGCACTTTGACGAGCTCGTTGGTAAAGCGGGCGCCGACCGCGCCGTCCACCAGTCGATGGTCGTACCCGACGCAGAGTTGCAGCACCCGGCGCGGCACGAACGTGCCGTCGCGATACACCGGCATCGTGCGGGCCTTTCCCACTCCCAAGATGCCGACCTGAGGCGGGGAGATGATCGGGGTGAACGGACCGGCGCCGAGTCCGCCCATGTTGCTCACGGTGAACGTCGCCCCGCGCAGCTCCTCTAGTTTGACCTCCCGCTTGCGGGTCCGTTCGGCGAGATCGGCCAGCTCGAGTGAGATTTGCAACAGGTCTTTTTGATCCACACGGTGGATCACCGGCACGATCAATCCGGCCGGCGTGTCCACCGCCACGCCGATGTTGTAATAGTCCTTGTAGATCACTTCTCCATTGGTCAGGTCCAGGGATGCATTCAATTGCGGGTACAGCTTGAGCGCGTGGACCACAGCTTTCAAGAAGAGACTCGTCAGCGTGAGCGTGGCGCCCTTCTTCTTGAATTCCGGGGCGTACCGCTTGTGCAACTCCAGCAGATCCGTGATGTCCGCATCCTGGAACTGGTGAACATGGGGGATCGTGGTCCAGGCTTGCGTCATATTCGCCGCGATCTTCCGCCGCAGCGACGGGAGCGCCTCACGGCGCTCGCTCCCGTACATCGTGGTGAAGACGCCGGCTGACTCGCCGCCGCCCGCAACGGATGGACCACCGCTGCGCCTCGTCCGCTCGCGCACGAATGCCTTCACGTCCTCGGCCGTGATGCGGCCTCCTGCTTCCGAGCCGCTCACCTGCGCGAGATCGACGCCCAACTCGCGGGCGAGCCGGCGCACGGACGGAGGCGCGGGAATCGCGGCGCCGGCAGAGGGCGCCCCTGTTGAGATAGACCGGTCCTCGGTAGATTCCGGCTCCTTCGCGAGGCGCTCCTCCTCCGGCTTCCGGACGGGGGCGGGTGCGGCCGGCTCCCGGTCCTGCCGCTCGACGGATTTTGCCTGCGCCGCTTCCGCGGCCGGCGCCGGCTGCGGCGCAGGCGCGACGGCCGGTTTCTCGGGTGCGGATACTTTGGCGGATGTCGTTGTGCCTGCGCCGTCCAGTTCGATGATGGCCTGTCCCACTTTCACGTGATCGCCCTGGCGCACGAGCAAGCGCACCACTTTCCCGCCCGCCGGCGCCGGCACGGGAACCGTGGCCTTTTCGGTCTCGAGCTCGATCAAGTTTTGTCCCTCGGTGACCTGATCACCTTCGTGAACCAGGACCTGGACGACGTCGCCGCCTTCGACTCCTTCGGCAAGAAACGGCAGTTCGACTTTCATCGCTCTGTTTCTTTCGTTGGTTTGGTTCATTTAGTTTGTTTGGTTGTCCGGATTCCAGCCAAATAGACCAAACAAACCAGACAAACCAAATAGACCTTCATTCATTTTTGCCACGGAGCTTGGTCGTCCGTCGGTATACTCAACTCCCGGACTGCTTGCGACACGAGGCGTGCCTCGATCCGTCCCTGCCGATGCAGGGCGTACAGTGTTGCCACTGCCAGATGTTCAGCATCGATTTCGAAGAACCGGCGCAACGGTTTGCGGCTGTCGCTCCGGCCGAACCCATCGGTTCCCAAAGCCAGCAGGCCGCCGGAGATCCAAGGTGCAATCTGCTGGGGGACCAGGCGGACGTAGTCGCTCACGGCGACACAGGGGCCGTCGAATGCTTGCGCCGTCTTTTGCAGATAGCTCACGCGCGGCGGCTCCTCCGGATGCAGCATGTTCCAGCGCTCCGCCTCGAGCGCGCGCATGCGCAGCGTTTTATAACTGGTCGCGCTCCACACGTCCGCCGCGACTCCGTAGGGTAACAGAAGTTCTTGTGCCCCGAGCGCTTCATTGATCAACGGCCCGCTCGCCAGCAGATGCGCCCGGTGCTCGGCGCGTTCGGGCGCCGGCCGAAAGCGATACAGGCCTTCGCGAATGCCTTCTTCTGCATCGGCCGGCATGGCCGGCATCGCGTAGGATTCGTTGTACAGAGTGATGTAATAGGACAGCTCTTCTTGATTCCGATACATTCGTTTGAGTCCGTCCTGCAGAATGACGGCCAGCTCGAACATGAAGGCCGGATCGTAGGCCGCGATCGTCGGGTAGGCGGACGCGAGCAAGTGACTCTGTCCGTCCTGGTGCTGCAGGCCCTCGCCTTCCAACGTCGTGCGCCCGGCCGTTGCGCCCAACAGAAAGCCGCGTGCCCGCATGTCGGAGGCGGCCCAAATTAGATCGCCGACCCGCTGAAAGCCGAACATCGAATAGAAAATAAATAGGGGAATCGCGTTCACGGCGTGCGTGGCGTAGGCCGTGCCGGCGGCAATGTAGGAGCACAGCGCGCCCGCTTCCGTGATGCCTTCTTCGAGGATCTGTCCGTTGGTCGCCTCGAAGTAATAGAGGAGGGAGCTTTTGTCTACCGGCTCATAGAGCTGGCCGACGTGCGAGTAGATGCCGTATTGACGGAACAGCGCTTCGAGGCCGAACGTGCGCGCTTCGTCGGGGATGATCGGCACGAGATGTCGGCCGAACCCCTTGATGCCGAGCAGGCGGCCGAGCATGCGGGCAAATCCCATCGTCGTGGAAACCGCGCGCTCGCCCGATCCTTCGAGGAACTCCTTGAACTGATCCAAGCCCGGCGTCTCGAGAGGCTCGACCTTGACGCGCCGCTCCGGGATGGAACCGCCCATCGTCTTGATCCGTTCCGCGAGGTAGGCCGCTTCGGAACTGCCGGCCGGAGGCCGGTAAAACGGCATCGAGGCGAGCTGCTCGTCGGGCACCGGCACGCTGAACCTCGTGCGGAACTCGCGCAGCTCCTGCTCGTTCATCTTTTTCTGCTGATGGGTGATGTTGCGGCCTTCGCCCGCTTCCCCCAAGCCATAGCCTTTGACCGTCTTGGCCAGAATCACCGTGGGCCGGCCCTTGTGCTCCACGGCGGCCTTGTAGGCGGCGTACAGCTTTCGCGGATCGTGGCCGCCGCGCAGCATCTTGTGGATCTGCTCGTCCGAATAATTCTCGACCATCTTGAGGAGTCGCGGGTCGGCGCCGAAGAAGTGTTTACGCGCAAACGACCCGCCTTCGACGGTGTACTTTTGATACCAGCCGTCCACGACCTCGCCCATCCGCTTTACCAGGAGGCCTTCATCGTCCTTGGCGAGCAGCGGGTCCCAGTCGCTGCCCCAGATCACCTTGATCACATGCCAGCCTGCACCGCGGAAGATAGCTTCCAGCTCCTGGATAATCTTCCCGTTGCCGCGCACGGGACCGTCGAGGCGCTGCAGATTGCAATTCACCACCCAGATCAAATTATCCAACCGCTCGCGTGAGGCGAGCGTGAGCGCGCCGAGACTTTCCGGCTCGTCGGTTTCGCCGTCGCCGACGAAGGCCCACACGCGCTGTCGGCTCGTGTCCTTCAAGCCGCGGTCCTGCAGATACCGGTTGAAGCGCGCCTGGTAGATCGACATGATCGCCCCCAGTCCCATCGACACCGTGGGAAATTCCCAGTAGTCGGGCAGGAGCCAGGGATGCGGGTAGGACGACAACCCATGTCCGCCCGGCGTCACTTCGGCGCGAAACCGGTGCAGCGCATCCTCCGACAGGCGCCCCTCGACAAAGCTGCGCGCATAGTTTCCCGGCGCGGCATGGCCTTGGAAGTAGACGAGGTCGCCGCCCTGCGGCGCGTCTTTGCCGTGCAGGAAGTGATGCAGGGCGACTTCGTACAGGGTCGCCGCCGAGGCGTACGTCGAGATATGTCCGCCGATGCCGGGGCGCTCTTTGTTGGCCTTCACGACCATGGCCATCGCGTTCCAACGAATCACGCTGCGGATGCGCCGTTCGATGTCGAGATTCCCGGGGTAGGGCGGTTGCTCTGACGCGGGGATGGTATTCACGTAGGGCGTGTTGACCGGCGCGGACACTTGCGCGCCCCGCTCGCCGAGGCGGTCGCGGAGCCGCTCGAAGAGATACGTCGCCCGCTCGGCGCCCTCCTTCTCGAGCACGTACTCGAGAGAATCGAGCCACTCGCGCGTTT
Organism: Nitrospira sp.; assembly: GCA_035252115.1. GTDB lineage: Bacteria > Nitrospirota > Nitrospiria > Nitrospirales > Nitrospiraceae > Nitrospira_C. The sequence goes on from DATFDJ010000001.1 coordinate 37,777, forward strand.
CCTGCGGATCGGTGTCGGGTTGCGAGGGAGGCGTGCGGTCGTCGTCGCTCATGCCCTATCTTACAGAGCGCGGTATGGGGAGCGCAAAAAAAGATGGAGGCATTCAGCGGGGCACCGGCGATCGAGCTCGACGATTCATGATTGGCGCACCGGCGGCCGACACGGTACCATGTAACGGTGAATCTCAGGATATCGATACTGCTCACGGCTGTGATTGCCGGATGGAGCGTGGCCGGCTGTTCGCATGTCCAAGTCCTGCGGCTGACTTCGGAGACGTTTCCCCCTCGTGCCGTGCAGGAGGTCGCGGTCTTGAGCCGGGAGCCCAGCACGTCTCATACGCGGATCGCGGAGCTCAGCGAAACCTCGTCGTCGGATAACATCGGCAAACTCCAACAGCATCTGCTCAAGAAGGCGGCCGAGCTGGGCGCCGACGCCGTCGTCTTCTCGGTGCCGATCACGCGCACGGAGCAGCGCGTCGCCTATCAGCCGACGTATAGTCCGTGGGGATACTACGCGCCCTACTATTATGGTCCCGGCCCTTACGGCTACTGGGGACCATGGGGCTATCAATATGGGCCCTGGGGACCGGGATGGGGCTACGGTTCAGTCGTGCCTGTGCCGTACATGGTTCGTACGACGACCGTGAAAGGCGTGGCCATTCGTTATTCGTGACGTCCATTATACGGACGCTGCTCAGCTCGGAGGAAAATTATGAGACCCCACTGTACGATGGTGATCGGTCTGGCGCTGTTGGCCTCAATCGGGTGCAACGCCGGGACCGGCGTGAAAGAACGCAACGTGCGGCCCTCGGACCCCGTCATCGAGATGTTGCATCAAGGCGTGATCGAGTTGAATGGAAACATCGACGAGCTCTCGCGCCATATTGCCCACCTCCGCGAAATGCCCACTGTGTCCGATTCCCGCGTGCAGGAGCTGCAGGGGTTGGACCTCGCGGGGTGGCAACTGCACCTGCAGCAATGGATGGTGCAGCGCGATCATCTCGCCGCCTCCCTCGACGCGATTCAACGGGTGCAGGACGCTCCGCAAGACAAAGCCGCGGTCGGGAGCCAATGGTCGGAGCGCCGGGCGCAGTTCGTCAAAACCATGGAGGAGCTGACCGCGCACCGGCAAAAGCTGGAGCAGAAGCGCATCGAGCTCGAATCGCAGGTGCTGGCGCAATATTTCAA
>DATFDJ010000002.1:0-8853 GCA_035252115.1 Nitrospira sp.
CCCCGCCCAAGACGGTTCCGATCAAAATGCTGAAGAGAAACCGCCGCCCCCCGAGAAAACCCACCACCCCGCCGAGCACAAGACCGAGACCCGCAGCCACCGGCATCAGACTTCCACCCATGATGAACCCGATCAAGGTCCCCACGGTTCCCATGACCGCCAACCCAAACACAATGTCGACGATCTGTTGGGTCGGCATGTCAACGCCTACGGTGTTCGAAAGGTTCCCAGGACGGGAGTCATTTTCCAGCAGTGGCGACGAGGGGACCAAAATCGATTTCGACTCCGGGCCCGGCGACGATGGAAATACCCCAAGCCTTGGGAGCCGGCTCATGCTGATGAATCCGCTTGAAATCCTCGTAGACATTCACCCGCTCTTCGAACCATTCACCGATGTCTCTCATCCCGCTTTGCACCACGATCTCCGACCCGCTGAACATGCCGCCTTCGGTCAATGTCCCTTCCGGCTTGGAAGCGCTCCATACATATTTGGTGAAGACGGGGATAAACATTAAATCCGTATCCAGCGACGCATAGATTGCCGCCAACGGTTCAGCGCCGGGTGCTGCTTTGTTCAGCCGCCACCGCCACGTGAGGACGGGATAGGCTCTGGGATCCCAATCGATTTTCTTCTTTTTGATCCGCTGACCCGCGTCTTTCGCGGCCAAAAAATGCACACCGTCCTCTGCGTGGACTTTGTACGCGTCCCGGCCTTTGGTGTGACTTCGCTGGCTCTCATGGTCCCAATTCGAAGGAAATCCATCCGCTTCCTTTCCTTGAAAATCTTCCAGTACGAGTGTCTCTCCCTGTCCCAAGGCCGAACCTTGCGTCATCAACCAACCGCAGAGCAGCAGGGAGACAAGGGCGACAAGGGCGCTTCCCGAACGCTGTCCTCTCATCATTCGTTCTTTCTTCCTTTCTCGTTGTCACGCTTCATGAGTCGGAGCGGGGGCAAACGCGGGCGACTGTTTTTCCGTGGACTCCTCCCCCATCTCCTGCTGCTGTCCCCGGCGACACATCCAGAATAACGCGAAGACTGCCGCCCAAAACACCACCATGTTGAGCGTCACCATCTTCGCGGCAAATTCGAGATTCGGCGTGAATGCCCAGGGTGAGACATCCGCCATCAGTTCATTGACGTGCCAGGAGAGCCGTCCGGAAGACCGGATGTACCCCATGAGTCCCATCACCCAGGTGAATGCCGCAGCCAACCCGAACAGCACGACCATTCCTCGCACCGGCATTTTCCCCCATTGAATCGGCCCATGAACGACCGCACCTTTCAGCATCCATCGGTTGATCAAGACGCTCCCGACGACGACGGTCAAAGTTGTAAACGCCTGGGGTGAGGAGAGTCCCACTCGGATTTTGGCGGGTAAATAAAACCCGTAGACCGACAACCAGACAACATTCAACAGGCCGGCGGCGAACAACGATGCGATGACCACGTTTCCGGTTTTTGCCCAGGAGACCGTCATCGTCCGGTTGGCGCGACGATAGTACATGAAACTCAACGTGGTGAGCAGAATCATGACGTTGATCGCCCCGTTCTTCGCTGACATCACGCCATAGTTCCCCACTACCGGATGCTGAGCCCCTCCCATCGCTTTGAGCTCGCCTGCCGACATCATCACCGTGTGCGGTGTCAGCCAGATGAACAAGGCCAACGTCAGAGCGCCGAGCAGGAATTGGTAGTACGGCTGATACCGCTCTCCGCCCTTGATCCGCGCCATGCTTTGCCAAATGTAATAGTTCACTCCGAGGAACAATGCGCCGATCAACAGCGCTTGCACCACGAACAACCACGTGAGGAGCCCGCCCATCATCGTCACACCCATACTCTGACGGAAAACATAGACCGAGCGCATGAGCCAGTAACCGGCGATGGGCATCGGCAACAGCGCGCAGACCGTGACGAAGAGGAATACATAGCCGACCCAGTCGAAGTACGCTCGCTCTTCCTCCGTCTTGCTCGTGAAGAAGCGGTAGCAGGCATAGGCCAGCACCACCGCGCCTCCGGACATGATGTCCGCGAGAAACCGGTGTACATTGAGTGGATTCCACAATGCGGAGTGCAGGAGGTGCCATCCATTGCCCAGGAATCGGCCCTGACCATCGACCCCCGCCGGGGACATCATGAAGGCGGCCCAGGCGTTCGCCAGCAGCAGAAGGGCCGTCCCGAAAATATTCGTCAGGATGCCGATCGCGGCGTGGACCCACTTCAGTCCGGGCTCGGCCATCCGGTTCCAACTGTAGTAATACGCAACGAGCAGCAGCGTTTCGCCGACGAATACGATCGCATAGGCCGGCATGAAGGCTTTGAACGTCCCGCCCATGTATTTCATGAAACTGGGATACAGCGTGATAAACAGCCCCAACATCAGACAGCCGACGATGGCGGTCACGGACAATGCAAGGAGCGCCACTTGAGCCAGATCCCGCGCCAGACCGTCGTAGCGAAGCGACAATCCCGGCTTCTTCGTCATCAAACCGAGGAATTCAAGGAGGGCGCAGAACAACGGCAGCGCCAACACGAATCCGCCGAAATAGGTATGCTGCTGGGTCACAAACCACACGAGCAGGCGGTTGTCGAAGGAGCCGACGCGGGCGTAGACGGTTTCTGTGGGAGAAGGAGCTGCCGGTCCCTGCGGCGAACCGGGCGTATTGAAGTACACATCCGTAGAGTTCTCGGCAAACACGGGAGTGCCCCACGGCGAGCTCACCATTCCGATCGACAGAACGATGAGAACCACTGCGAGAAGGCTGTGCATGGCAGGCGCGCTTTTTTTCATGTCAAGAAGTCTCTGACCCGGAAACCGCTGCGACAGGCGTTCCCCGATTCGGGGACTTCCCGAGGATTCCCATGACGAATGGACAGCGGAGCAAGGCCGGACTGAGGCTCTTTCCTTGTTGTTCTTCAACGTGGCGGCGGTACCCCAAATAGAAGCCGTACAAGGCCATCACGCCGGCGACCATCGCGCCTCCGCACACGGCGAACGGCGTAGCCACGCCCGGCTGCCTGAGAAGAAACACCATGACCCCCACGAGCACGAGATAATAGGTAGAGGCGAAGGCGAGCCCGGGCCACCACCAATACTTCATCAATTCCCTCGGGTCGGTACGGAGCAGCCCGTCGACCCAGCGGTCTTCCTGTTTCAAGCCGCCAAAGTACGCGCAGAGCGCAAGCGCTCCCCCGAGAACGGTCACTCCGGACAATTGCACGAGCGCCACCGCTTGGTCGGTCGCGGCCAGATGCCCGATCGCACCGCCGAGCGCGCCGGCCATCACACCGGCTAGGATCCAGAGCCTGAGCGGCGAACCATGAGTTCTCAGAAGATCGCGCAACGCCATCCCATCGGGAAACGTAGGGAATGGACGGCCCTTCAGCGCGAGGTTTCTGACATGTCCGATTTCGAATGCATCGCGCGCCACCGCCGTACAGGAAATAATGATGGCCATCATCGCAGGACCATCCGGATGCTCTAAATAGTCGTATCCGACCAACCACAGTAAGGCCAAGACAAGGAGCGACAACTGAACGGCGTACACGAACCCGATCCACCCGCCTATCCAGGCGAGCCGTTTCATTCGATCCTCCTGCTTCAACACCTGCCACGATACCGAGCGGCCGATACGATAGGCCAGCAGCGCCGTGACCGATCCTACGATGCCGTTGATACACAACAGAACCGCGGGCTCGGTCAGAGGAAGCGTGTGCTTGGCAAGCCGATAGACCCCAAAGGCCACCAGTCCCGGTACGAGCATGACGAGGCGTTTCTGCTTGCGGACGGACTCTTCCGTCACCGCGAGACTCAGACTCGGCAAGACCCGTAATGCCATCCGATGAAGCATGAACCTTCCTCTCGCTACTTCGGTGCAGCCATACCGAAGTAGCGAGCTTTCACTTCTTCCATCAATTCCACAGTGACGCGTGAAGCGCCCCGCTCCGCTGCGGTTCGCTCCAATTCGATCTTCGCCATCGTGCGTACGGGAGCCGGCACATTCACCAATCGGCGCTCGGCCTCCGCATCCCACTCGATCTGTTCGCCGGTGCGGGGTCTGAGCAGCGTGTCGTACGTGACGACGCGTTCCCCTCGTCGTCGCGCGTCCTCGTCGATTTCCCCCCGATACAACGAAATCACATAGGGAGGCATTCGCTCCAGCCGGTGCAGTGCATCATCTGTCCATATCAGCCGATCGACCAAGCCGTTCGTTTCACCGACCGGCACATCGACGCCGACTTTGAAACCACACCCGCGGCACTCGCTTCTGATGAACCACTCGGCCGCACCGTCTTGACTGACGCGCTCCTGGATCCCTTCAGTATGCATCCACCGCCCGCAGCCGCAGATCAGCATTTCTCAAATCCAATGTTCAATGTTGAATGCTTAATGTTGAATTACCGATTCAACGTTCACCCCTATTCAACATTCCTGGCTATCCGATCTTCCCGGGATAGAGAATGTACAGCATCGTATAGGTCGTCGTGCCCGTCACAAAAAGCACGCAGTACACGATCATGGTAAACAACCCCAGCGCACGATGCCGTTGTGCGCCGCTGGGCCATAGGCGTTGAATCGTCGTTTCTATGCCGAGAACGAAGCCGACGAGAATGATGAATCCCAAGTAGACTTCGAATTTCCTCATCGAGAATCCCGCCATGACACCTCTCAACAGAAACAGCAGGAGTGCGAGAGCGGTCGTCATCCCCACGATCGCACCGATCCGCTTCCACGTCGTGACGAGCGGCGCCTCTTTCAGCTCCCGGCGATCTCCGACAAACATTTGAGCACGAAAACCCAGGATGATCATATAAATGGCCATCACCAGGCCGATGATCACCAAGATGATGTGTACAATCAAAATAGGGACGAACACATGATCGTACAGTTCCTGGGAGCCTCCGAACCCTTCCTTCCCTTCCACCGCCAATACACCGAGTTGACGGAACAAATAGTACGCCGTGAAAAATCCCACCATGGCCAGCATGCCGCAGAACATCAGCCAGTGATGAGCATGACCCTGTCCCCGGCGGGCTTTGAACCATCCAACCACGAAGAGGGTGGTGAAGATCGTCGCCATCAACTGGCTCAGATCGGCCCCCATGGTGGCATGGGTCCCCAAAAATCCCGGCTGTCGAAGCCACTCCATCATCATAGGGCTCGTCCCTCGCCGCGCTTCACGAATCACGACTCATGTTTCGCGCCGTTTCGTTCCTTGGACGACTGCCGTGCTTTCCAGCTCAACCGTCGATCCGAATCCCGCGTCGATCATCCATTGAATCGCATCGGCGGTTTTGTAGCATCCACCGTGCTGCGTGTTGACCAGGATATGGACGGCAAACGCGGTCGTCCACGCCGGACCGGTTCCGGCTTCATCGAGGAAGCGGTCCTTGATGACCAAACGTCCACCGGGCGTCAGATGATCAAAGACCTCTCTCACCAGGGTTTTGTTCGCATCAAAGGGTTGGTAATGCAGAATATCGGACATGAGCGCCACATCGTACGGACCTCCGAGTGAATCTCTGTTGAAATCGCCCGCTATGAGGGAAATGCGCGATTCCAATCCCGCCTCCTTGATCGTCTTCTCCGTCAGGCTCAATGTGGAGGGGAGATCAAAGACCGTGGCTGTGAGTTCGGGATAGACCTGGCAAAACGCAATGGCATTCGTACCGGCTCCACCGCCCAAGTCCAACATGCGGACCGCACCTGCCAATTGCAGTCGTTTGGCGAAATCGGGCCCGCTCTGCCGCCCGATCCGGTGAAGGACCGCGAGCACATTGCTGCCCAGATCGGGAGCCGTTTCAAACACATGCCGGTCCGCCGCGCGTCGGCCGGTTCGGATCGTCTCCTCCAACTTGGCCCAATTGTCCCATTCTGCATCATGAAGCAGCAGCAAGTGGCCGATAAACTCGGAAGAATGACGGACAAGATGCTTGCTTGTGACGGACGAGTTCCCGTACCGTTCTCTTTCCTTGGTCATCAAACGCATCGCCACCAGCGCATTGAGCAGGAGTCGGAGCGACGGCTCATCAGCGCCGATTTTCTCCGCAATCTCCCGGCTGGTCTTTTCCTTTCCGTCCAGCACGGAGAAGATATCGAGCCGTACGGCGGTGAGCAGAATCTTGGTTTCCCAGTAGTAGCCCAACTGGAAGATTTCTGCGAGCGACAGTTCGCGCGACACACCCATCCCTCATAAAAATAATGTTGAAAGACGCCATCTTACCTAGGTCGGAAATCGAAAGGCAAGGCGAGGTGCCGCGTTACGATCCGCACAAAATGCGAAGGGCAGCGGATGGCACCGCTGCCCTTCACGTCGCGGACTATTAGACTGGGTGACTACTTGATCTCAGCCTTCAGATTCGCCGTTCCACCCTCCGGCACTTCGACTTCAAACTCGACCTTTTTGCCCTTGCCGGCGAACGGATGCCAGGCCACAATCTTGTGCTTGCCGGCCGGCACATCTTTGAGCTCGAAGGAACCGTCTTCCTTGGCGACAGCGTAGTGAGGGTTGGAAACCGGGAGGAAGAACGACTGCATGAACTCATGCTGGTCGCACTGTAAGCGGTAGTATCCTTCCTTCTCGGCTCCGCCACGGAACGTCACAGGCTTATCGAGCTTGTCGCCCTTCTTCGCCAAACCGATGTTAAAGCCGGTGGCCGAGGTTGAGCCCTTCACCGTGAAGCTGTGTGGGTTGTGCAGCACACCTGCGACTGACTTGGGGTCGTCTGGATCCGAATCGGTGTTTTCGACCTTGAACGGCCTGGTGTTGACCACGATGCCGGCAAATGGCTGGAACTCGCAGAATGCGGCGGTCACTTCCGTTCCCGCATAACCATCCACGAAGGCCTTGTCTTCGATGTCGGCAACCGCCACGACGGCGTTCTTCAGACCGCCATCCTTCCCCACCTCAATAGTGGGGAGAAACCGCTTATCGCCATCCATCAACGCCTTGTTGGGATTTTTGGGACAGAACTTGGGATTCGGAAACTTGGAGAACAGGAACTCCTTTTTTTCCGATTTCCCGGCATAGGTCACCTTGCCGGTAATCGTTCCCCCTGCAAGCGCGGTGAGAGGCGTCGCGACAAAGGCGACGGCTGCTACACCGAATATAATTGATAACGCACTCTTCATGGGACTGCCTCCTTGTGATAAACAGACCGCCATTATAATGATTCGCTCGCCGTTCCCGTCCTCCATCCACCGGCCTGTGAGAGGAACATAGGGAACGGCCCTCTCTGGTGTACTCGATCGACGATAAACTGGCGAGGCGTGACTTGGATCAGTATGTATATAGAATTCTAGTACCCCCTGTCAATCGGAAACAAGGGGTTCCGCACAGGCATTCCGACCTATTTCGCCGAAACCACATGGAACAGAGCCCCTCCCGCCGTGGCACGGACGGCTTCGTTTTGATCATGGAGCGCGTCCTTCATCAAGGGAATCAGGGCGCGATTTCCGATGTGACCCAGTGAACGAAGCGCGACAACTCTTGGGCCGGGAAGTGGATCGGCCGCCAGGCTTTCAAGGAGCGAGATGGCGCCCTGCGAATTGCCCCTGGTCGCCTTTCCTAAGGCATGAGCCGCCGCCGCTCTCGCCGCAACGTCGTTCTGCTGTGCCAACCCCCTCAACGTCGGAGCCACCTGCCCGAAAGGTTGGTCCAACTGCAGAAGCGCCGCGGCGACGGCGGCTCGTACCGTGTACCGGCCGTCTTCCAGAGCTTGGATCAGGGCCGGAACCGATTTCAGGCTTCCCAGTTCGGCGAGTGCCGTCGCGGCTGCCTCGCGAACTGCCGGAACTGGATCGCGCAGAAGCGACTCAATCTGCTCACGTGCCTCCTTGTGACCAAGATGGCCGAGGCCTCGTGCCGCCGCGCCCCGCACGGAAGGTTGTGTGTAGTTCAGTAAGTCGGACATGATGACCACACCTCGCGGATCTTTCGCATCCGCGATCGCCCGGATAGCTTCCGCCCGGTCTTCGGGGTTCGCCGCTTCCGCCGCCTGACGTAACGGTTCCCATGCCTCCTTGCGGCCGAGCTTCAGCAACGAGCCATAGGCGGCGATGCGCACCGTATTCAATTCGTCTTTCGAGGCGGCTTCCAGGAGCGGAATCACCGACGGGTCGCTGCTCCGCCCCAACGCCTTGACCGCACGCGCCTTGACGAGACCGGCTTGATCCTCCAGCGCGCTCCGCAATTTCGGCGATCGCCGCCCTGCTTCCCAACGGCCGAGACCCTCGACCGCAAGCGCACGCACCGGCCCGGATCCGTCGCTGAGCCCGTCCTCGAAGTAGCGAATGACATCCTCGGAATCGATTTCTTTCAGTGCGGTGTACGCGGCTCCCCGCATTTGTTCCCGCATATCTTTCATCATCACGACGATGAATCCGAACGCGACCTCCCGGAGCATCGCGAGATCATCCCGGTTCAGCGATCGTTCCAGCCGGTCGTATTCGTCCAACGCCTCCTTGGGATTTCCCAGTTTGAGCAGAGAGCGAATTTTCAGACGGCGGACGTCGGGGCTACCGGATGTGTCCTTGTCGAGCTTGGCAATCTCCTCGAGAGTCCTCGCATAGTCCCTCTTGTCATAGAGAGACTGAATCTCCTTGGGGACTGCCGCAGGGGCGGCAGAGACGACCGCAGGATGCGCGGAGAACGCATCAACCGAGACGAGCGTGACGAGTGCACAGGCGCCAACGGCGAAGGATATCAATCGATCGCGCACCCGTGCACATTCCATACTGCTCAGCCCTTTCCCCCTCCCTGAACCGGAATCGAACGCCTCTTGTAGCCAAGCGGCTCGTCAAAATAGTAGGCCGGTTGGGGGGATAGACGCAGGCGCTCATACTCGAATGC
>DATFDJ010000003.1:0-45917 GCA_035252115.1 Nitrospira sp.
GCTCTTCTGCGCAAAGGCCGCCGTCGAAAAGCGGGACTTGAGCCTCACCGCCACGCGTTTCCAGATCCGTCATCAACAGTTGGCCGAATGCCTGACCGATGTCTATTACGAGCTGGATGCAGAAGGCCGCTTTCTTTCAATCGGACCCAATGTGACCGCCTCGCTGGGATATGCGCCGCAGGAACTCATCGGCTCTTCCTTTACCGACCTGTTCTCGTCGGAGCATCTGTCATCAGCCCGCTATCGCTTCAATGAGCGTCGCTCGGGTTCGCGCGGCGCTCACCGGCTCCCCTTGACGCTTCGTCGAAAGTCTGCGTCGGACTCGGGTGACGCGCTCGTCCGAGTCGAAGTGAACGCTCGGGGCCTCTACGATCCTCATCGGCGGTTTTTGGGTACTGTCGGTCTCTTTCGAGTCGTCTCTCAAGTCGCACAATCTGAAGGGTCCGAAAGCCGTCCGGTGGAAACAAGCCAAGCACCACATGCACGGCTGGGCACCCGTCGTGTGATGACCGGCCAGCCGCAGGCCCTCGCGCAAGCACTGTCGGCGGTTCGAGACGAAACGAGCCGCCTGGCCGAAACGATTCGAGACGCTCAATTCGTCGAACGATTGACTCGTTTGGCCGAAGATTTGACCAAGACGGTGGCGGCGCACGAGCAACTCGAACGGCAGATCCGCACTTTGCCTGGTGAAACCGTCGGCCAAACGGTCAATGAAATTCTTGAGGAGGTGCTGAGATCGACGCGCGGCGTCGGGACAGATATCGTCGTCGAATTCGCCTCCGGATTGCCGTCGTACAAGGGGAATCGGAGCGAAGCGATCGACTGCTTTCGCCTTCTCTTGTCGTACGCACAGACATTGCTCGCGGGTCTGGGACGGAACCGCAAGCTTCTCATCCGAACGAAACTCATAGGGCAGACGGTCGACATCGAATATGTCGAGTCCGACACGAACAACCTTGAAGTGCCCTCGGCGGTGCCGCATCCGGAGTCCGCCGACTTTTTGAAAATTCATGCGCTGGTCCGTGCACTTGGTGGAACGTTTGATTTCGTCCTTCCCGCAGGCGGCCCGTTCCGAATGGCGGTTCATCTGCCCATTGAGGTCCAAGAACCGGTCATGGACTCGCCGGAAGCCACTTCTCCTCATCAAACCTCTCCAAAGGAAGAATCGCTCGCGTCTCCGTTCGATCGGCAAACATCTGCGCGAACCGGTGTCGAAGCACAAGAGCGTCGAGCATCCCCGCGGGTCGCCACGACTCTCCCGGCCCGAGTCATCGTGGATTCGATGTCATGGGATGGGACGATCAGCGATCTCAGCCTCGGAGGCGTTTGCATTGCACTACCGCATCAATTTCCTCCTCTCGATCGACAAAACGGGTATGCGGTCTTCCGCACCGCCATCGGCGTCCTGGAGCTCAACGGCTCAACGTCTATTCGTTCCGGACCCGAAGCGGCCGATCGGCAGCATCCCGCACCCATGCAATTGATCGTCATATTTCATCCGCCCAAACCCATAGAACGGTCGATTCTGGCTTCTCTTTTGGAAGCGGCCCGCGATCGATCGCTCGCATTTTCGCTCGATGTGCAGCTATCGGGCGCGACGCCGCTTCCACAGCCAGGCGGCACCTTGCAACCCGAGCACGCTGAAGAGGATCGGCGGGAGTCTATTCGAGTTCCTTTAGCCCTTCCGGTCAGGCTGGAACAAGCCAACCAGCCGGAGCAAGGCCGCCTCATCGCACGCGCCGAGAACATCAGCCGGCACGGTGCCTGCTTGCTGGTGGCATCGCATCCCGATCGGATACGCGGACCCGTCCTCCTGCATTTCCCCCCGGGAAAAACCGCGGGACATCCGGGTCCCCACGAACCGGGAGTCCCCGACGCCTCACTCCCTGGCCGCATCGTTTGGTCCGTTTCCGAACCCGGGACGACCGGCGATTTTTCCCGGGAATCGACGCCCAGCGTCAGGATCGGAGTGCGGTTCCTCCCGCTGACTCCTTACGCAGAGCGGGAACTGGCCAGACTCATCCGGCAACATCTGACTTCCGCGCCCGTTCCGCATCCCGCTGCGGAAACATCGGTCGTCACGGTGCATCGCGAATGTCGGAACGCGCGGGGTCAGACGATCGTGATCGCCGACGACCATCTCAGACAACCGATGCCGGCGGATACCCCGATCCTCGTGGTGTCTCCAGGCTACGGTCAGACGGCGCGCGACTATGCAACCCTGTCCCTCTATCTCGCTCATCACCGGCTCCGAGTCTTGCGCTACGACCATTCCAACCATCTAGGCATGAGCGACGGCGAATTGCAAAATACGACCCTGCGCGGCATGCAGACGGATCTGGCCAAAGTACTCGAGTTTGTCCATCATACTTGGCCCTCGGCCCGTATTGTCGTATTGGCGAGCGACTTGGCGGCTCGGTCGGCGCTCAAGATGGCCGTCCAGCAACCGGTCGACCTCCTGTTCCTTCTCAACCCGGTCATAGATGTGGGAAGCCTCTTAATGGCGGTTCATGGCCACGACTTGGTGGCCGATTACCGCTACGGCCTGCGTCGAGGCATTACCAATCTCCTGGGATTGAACGTCAATCTCGATCAGTTCGTCGGCGACATGGTGGCCGGTCGTCTGACCGATCTGCCTTCTACCTTGGAAGATCTTCGGCTTTTACGTCTTCCCCTGGCCATTGTCACGAGCCCGCATACCTCATCCAGCCCCTTACCGCCGTCCGATCTTCCGCATGCATTCGTGAGCGCTCTGAGTACGCAGGCAAGAATGCTCAGCATCCCGTCTTCCTTGGTCGATGAATCTCTGATGACCGGTGAGCCACCGGCGGCTTTTCGACTCATTCTCGAACAGATTGCATCTACGCTGTCATGGTCTCTTCCGGCGGCCACTATCGACCCCGCCGCGCGAACAGCGATTCTTCGACAGCGACGTCGAGAGCTCGAACAGACCCGCCTGCACCGGAATCTGTCTCAGATCAGCCGTGAAGCCATTGCGCTGGCCCATCTCCAGCAACTCTCTCAGTTGGCGAATCTCCACGACTATCGGAAACTGCTGGACGATCTCTACGCATTCCTGATGCCGTTGGAATCCGGCATGACGATTATCGATGCCGGTATCGGTCAGAGCGACGTGACGCGCGCCATGTTGGTCAACCATGCTTACCGAACCAGGCAGCGGGGTGTGGCACCGGAACGACCGCCGCTCCTCATTGGATTGGGAAAGTCTGGAGACCAAGTGTATCAGGCGAGGAACAGTGTGCAGACATTGCAGAAAGAGCTGCTAGCCGGGAAGAGCGGCGGCGTAGCCGCGCTTCCCCCTCTTACCGTGAGTTGGATGCGGACGGACTGGACACAAACCCTCCCCTTTCAGTCGGGATCGATCCATCGCATTGTCTGTAACTTGTCTGTCTCTTTCGTCAGTTCTCCCAGGGTCACGATTCAGGAATGGTATCGGGTGCTTCATCCGGACGGTCGCTTGGTCTTCACCACCTTCCATCCCGGCACAGACCTTTCTCTTCTCTACCGGCGCCATCTCCGGCTCGCAAACCAAGACGAATTTAGCACGCAGGCGCAACCGGTCCTCCATTATCTTGGCCGTCTTCGGGAAGCGATTCGCCATGGTATTCTCCACACCTTCGATCAGACCGCACTCGCCTCTCTTCTTCGCCAAACCGGCTCCCCCACATTTCGGATCAGCCCCATCTTCGACGGTCAAGCATTCGTTGCCATCGTCGGGAAAAGGATTTCCTCTAGCTCCCTTTCCTGACCCAGTGTATACTCCCCCACGTACATCTTTGAACATCGAACCGTTTCTTTGTTCAATTCAGTCCTATTAACTTCTGAATCAACGCCGTCCCTACTTGCAATGGCTTCACGCCCAACTACCGCTCCAAAGCCCGTCTCTCCTACCGGGTTTTTGGACCTGGTCACAAAGTTTTCGATCGACTTGGGCGCGATGACGGAACTCGAGCCGCTGAGCCGACGCACTGTCGAAGAACTCTGCCGTGCGAGCGGCGCCCCGCACGGGGCTCTGTATCTTCTCGATCGTGAGCATGAGTATTACCGCTGTGCGGCTGTGGTCGGAAACGTAATCGACGGGGCATTTCCGGCGACCATCTCCTTGAACCATCCTCTTCCACAACGTCTTCTGGTTCTTGGCAAGACGTCATCCAAAATTTTCGCGCCGGCTTTTGGCTCGATCGAACCGAACGATGCCATCCTCACACCGATTCTTTCTTCAATGGGTGCGGCCGTCTTGCTTCCTCATGTGAGCAGAGGCAGGGTGATCGCGTTTTCTCTCTTAGGCTCGTTTGACCCGGATAATCACGATGCCGCTCCGATGGAGTCGCTCTTGACCGCTCTTGCGCAAACCGCGACGAATGCCATCGACACTCTCTTGCTGTACGAGGATCTTCATCGCTCTCATGTCCTGATGAAACGAACGGACCGGCTCAAATCCCTGGAAACGATTGCTGGGGGATTCGCGCACGAAATCCGCAACCCGCTCACTTCCATCAAGACGTTCATTCAATTGGCGCCGGAACGCAAAGACGATCACGATTTTATCCGAGAGTTCAGTCGAATCGTCCTCGACGACGTCTACCGGATCGAGCGGTTGATCGAGGAAATCCTCGATTACGCCCGATACATGGAACCTAAGCTGACACAGGAGGATCTGAACGACATCGTCTCGTCCTGCCTGTATTTCATCGATGTAAAAGCCGACAGCCGCGGAATCAAAATCGAGAAAGAATTGGCGCCCGATTTGCCCCGCGTGATGGTCGATCGACAGCAGATCAAGCAAGTCTTCCTCAATCTGTTCTTGAACGCCCTGGACGCCATGGGAGAACGGGGCGGAACGCTCCGCGTTCGCACGAAACGACTCATAAAATCCGACGGTCATGCGTGGCTCCAAATCGAGATCGAGGACACCGGCGAAGGTATTCCTGAGGCCAATCTGGAGCATATCTTCGATCCGTTTTTCACCACCAAGCATCAGAGCGGCGAGCATGAGGGCACGGGATTGGGACTCACGATCGTCCACCAGATCATTCAGGAGCATCACGGCCACATCCAGGTAAAAAGCATCCTCGGACAAGGCACGACGTTTGTCGTAGCCCTTCCGATTCCCTCGACATGACCCTTAACATGGAGTGAACGCCAGCGTGAAAAAACGCGTATTGTTGATCGACGATGAAGCCCGCATCCGCGCTTCGCTCAAGGCCGTTCTGGAGCCGGCGTATGAGGTGATTCAGGCAGCTGACGCCCAGGAAGGCTTGGACCTTTTTCACAAGGAAGCTCCGCATCTCATTCTGCTCGACGTCATTCTGCCCGGTACGGATGGACTTTCGGTCCTTCAAACGCTTCGCAGCGAAGACTGTCCCGCCCCGATCATCATGTTGACCGGGACCAAGTCCGTCAAAACCGCGGTCGACGCGATGAAACTTGGAGCCGCAGACTATTTGTCCAAGCCGTTCGACGTCGATGAACTGCGCATCATTGTGGACCGCGCGCTGAACTCTCAGGAGTTGGAGCGCGAGGTGAAAAGCCTACGCGCGCAGGTTACCCAGCGGTACGCATTTCATAACCTGATCGGAAAAAGCCGGCCGATGCAGGATATTTACAGCAAAATCGAACAAGTCGCGGACAGCCGCACGACCGTGCTGATCACCGGTGAAAGCGGAACCGGTAAAGAATTGGTTGCGAAGGCCTTGCACTATAACAGCGGGCGTCGGGACCGGCCGTTTGTCGCGCTGAACTGTGCGGCGCTGCCCGAAACGCTGATCGAAAGCGAGCTATTCGGCCACGAAAAGGGCTCCTTCACGGACGCCACCGCCCGTCGCGTCGGGCAGTTCGAACTCGCCAACAGCGGAACGCTGTTTCTCGACGAAATCGGGGATCTCAGCCCGATGACGCAAGCCAAGTTGTTGCGCGTGCTTCAAGAACGCGAATTCACGCGTATAGGCGGCGTGCAAGCCATCAAAGTCGATGTAAGAATCGTCGCAGCCACCAACAAGAATCTGGAAGAATTGGTCCGGAAGGGACAATTTCGCGAAGATCTGTACTATCGGATCAACGTAATCGCGCTCTATTTGCCTCCTCTGCGCGAGCGGGGAGAAGACATCCCGCTCCTGGCAAAGCATTTCCTGTCCAAGCGGATCGAGGAGGACAACCGGACCAATCAGGAATTCTCCAAAGAGGCCATCGATTTGCTCACCCGCTACCCATGGCCGGGCAACGTACGGGAAATGGAAAACATCATCGAGCAAGCCTTCATCTGGTCAAAAGGAGCGGATGCCGTCACTCCCGAACATCTGCCGACGATTCTACGGAATGACAGCCGCTCTTCATCGCTGCGCGATGATACACTGGCCGGACGCCTGTCGCTTGAGAAAGCGGTCATGGAGTTCGAACGTGAAATTATTTTGGATGCGCTCAAAAAAAATAATTATGTGCAGACGCATGCCGCCAACCAGCTTGGGATCAGCCGCCGCATGTTGAAGTATCGCATGGATACGTTAGGCATCGGCCGTCCCGACAGTGATTCCGGCACTGAACCTGAACCGCTGGTGCAGGAATAGCACAGCGGCTTCACGTCACCGAGTGGTTTCTGCATCACCTGCCTCTTCTTTACCCCACTGTCTTTACGTAGAGATCCTGTACAGAGAACTACATATAGAGACTCACAGACGATGAACCACATCCGGTGGATACGACAGAGTCCAACATGCATAAGTTGCTGAAAAGGAATGGTATTTGCTTGACTCTTCTGTTGCTTGGAGGTACATGACAGCATATGAATGCAGCCCTGATTGAAAACCGTCCTCAGGCGAGACCGACGATATTAGTGATCGACGATGAGGCAGGACCTCGGGATGCTCTGAAAGTTATTCTCCGCCCCTTCTTCAACATCCAAGCCGCCGAGTCGGCCAGCGCTGCGATTGATGTCCTGAACTCTCAACACATCGATATCATCACCCTCGATCAAAAATTACCGGACCGACAGGGCATCGATCTTTTGCAGGAAATCAAACACGATCATGCCGACGTCGAAGTCATCATCATTACCGGTTATGGGAGCCTGAAATCGGCCATGGAGGGTATCCGGCATGGCGCTGCCGGGTATCTCTTGAAGCCCTTCAACGTGACCGAACTGGTCACTCTGGTGAATCAAACTCTTGAAAAAAAGCACCGGCTTGATTTTCTTCGTCGATTTTTGCAGTCGGCCGACCATGCCTGGGACTCGGACTTGGATTGTGCCCGCACATGGAGGCACCTGCGCGCCGGCTATGCGAAGATCGGCCTCGGGTCGGAGGACCGTTCAACAAGCGGGGCGATCGAGACTTCGGACCTTCTCCCTCTGTTCTCCGACCTGCTCGAAGCGAAGGACAGACAGCTCCTGAATCATTGCAGCCGGGTGAGCTTCTATGCCACGCTTCTCGCAAATCGAACGAAACTGTCCGTGAACGAGCAAAAATCTCTCGCGCTGGGAGCTTTTCTTCATGACATCGGGAAGATTTCGCTCGTCCCGTATCACTTCACCAACGATGCTCCACACGTGGCCGGCGATGCGGACGCGAGCAAGCGCCACACGGATCAAGGCGTCAGGATGACGGCGCCGCTCGGTTTGCCGGCCGAAGTAGGCCAGATTATCGGCTATCACCACGAACGGTGGGACGGTTCAGGATATCCTCACGGACTGCAAGGGGAAGGGATTCCTCTCTTGGCTCGTATCGTGTCCCTGGCCCAAACCTTCGATCATTTAACTGCCGAGGTTCCTGAACGGACTTCTCTGTCGATTGATGAAGCCTGCCAATTCATCGGCGCTCATGCCGGGACATTTTTTGATCCTTCGCTTGCCGCACTGTTCATCCACGTCGTTCAAGAATGTAAGGCCTCGCTCCCCGCCATGGCGATCGCCACGAGTCCCTCCGGACACTCAGGCGCGTAATTCTTTTCATTACCCCTGCCGTCCGGCATCCGCGATGAGTTCGGCCGCCGTTTCGCGCACTTTTCTCGTCACCGTCACGCCGCCAAGCATCCTTGCGATCTCCTCTTCCCGCGCGATGCCGCTGAGCTCTTTCACGGACGTGGCGGTCCTGCGGCCTCCCTCTCCTTTTTCCACCAAGACATGGTGATCGGCCTGTGCAGCGACCTGCGGAAGATGCGTGATACAAAAAACCTGATGGAACGCCCCCAACTTTCTCAATCTGATACCCATGGCCGCAGCCACGGCGCCACCCATACCCGTATCGATCTCGTCGAACACTAAAACCGGAACATGGTCTTGCTCGGCCAAGACGGACTTCAGCGCCAACATGATCCTGGATAGTTCGCCGCCGGACGCGATTCGAGCCAATGGTTTCGGAGGCTCTCCCCTATTGCTCGACAACAGAAACTCCACGTGATCGCGGCCCAGCGGCCCGAATTCGCCGTGGGCTTCGGTTTCCGATACCGTCACCATCAGCAATGTCCGCGGCATCTTCAATGCGGCCAGTTCGCCTCTCACCAGCCTGGTCAATCTCGCGGCGGACTCTTGCCTCTTTTTCGAGAGCTGCCTCGCCAACTGCGACACGTCGTCTTCCGCACGCCGTATGTCGACCATTAAATCGGCGAGTCGGCTCCCGCAGTCGTCGATGGCGTGCAATTCGGACCTGGCCCGATCGCCGGCGGCCAACACATCCTCCAACGTCCCGCCATACTTGGATTTGAGGCGTTGAATGAGATTGAGACGTTCCTCCACGGCATTTTGTCGATCGGGATTCGATTCTATTCGATCGGCATAGACGCGTAGGTGTCTCGACAATTCTTTGAGCAGGACGGAGGCATCCGTCAATGGTGCGAGGCAGTCTGCCATGGTCGCATCGATCCGTCCCAATTCCTCCAACATTCTCTTCAGTCGCCCTAATTTCGTCAGAACACCCTGGTCGTCCGATTGCAGTCCTGCATACACTTCCTCTGCGAGTTCCTGCAGGCGTCCCGCGTGGAGCAAGCGCTGGCGTTCACTGTGAAGAACCGCTTCCTCATCCGGTTGCAAGCCGGCCCGGTCGATTTCCTCGACCTGGAACTGGAGCAACTCACGAAAGCGAAGTCGGTCGGTCCCGGCCGTCGCAACGGCATCGCGTTGCTCAAGCAACGTCTTCCAGGTGCCGTACGCCTGCCGGTATTGCATCCGGAGATCCTCAAGGCCCCCGAAGGCATCGACGGCATCCAATTGGTTCGCCGGAGACAGGAGCGACTGTTGCTCATGCTGACCATGGATGTCCACGAGAGTTCCGCCCAACTCTTCGAGCACGCGCAGCGGACACAGGCTTCCATTGAGATAAATCCGGTGCCGACCGGACCGAGACAACACCCGTTTCAGGATCAGGTTCGATTCGTTGGAATCCATCGTCCCCCTCTCGCGAAGACGGCGGAGCAACGGATGAGACTCCTGAAGGTGGAACGAGGCCTCCACCTCCGCTTCCTCTTCACCGGATCTGATATGATCGGTCGATGCCCGCCCCCCGACCAGAAGACCGATGGCGTCGATGAGCAGCGATTTGCCGGCACCCGTTTCACCGGTAAGGACGGTAAATCCAAGCTGGAATTGAAGATGAAGCCGCTCGATGAGGGCGAAATTGGCGATGCGCAACTCAGCGAGCATCGTGGCGGGGCGCAACTCTTGAGTTAGATGAACGGCCCTTAGAAGTCGGCTACAGACTGTAGATCTTTGCGAGGTACAGGAGGCTCAAAGACTGTTCGGCGTGGCCCAGCGAACGCGGGGTCGATAGCTCCTGTTCCTCGTGCGTCAATGATCGCAGCGAGGCGAGAACGCAGTCGGCAGCCTTTTGAGCATCTTGTCAAGCGGAACCGGCGTGCTGAGCCAATAGCGAGTCGATCATTTCTTTGAATTGGCGTTTAGGTCTCGCCCCGACCAACTTTTCCACCACTTGCCCATTCTTGAAGAACAAGATCGTCGGAATGCTCATGACCTGATAGCGTCCGGCCACCTCAGGGTTCTCATCGGTATTCAATTTCCGAACCTTCACTTTTCCCGCGTATTCCTTGGCCAGCTCTTCGATAATCGGCGCCACCATCTGGCATGGTCCGCACCAGACGGCCCAAAAATCAACCATGACCAGCTCAGGGGCCTTGATCACATCGGTTTCCCACGTCGCATCTTCGACTTTCAGCGCATCACCTGCCACGTCCTTCCTCCTTCGCCATGCCAAGAAACTATCATCAAGCATCGTATACCAGCGTTCTTTCTAGAGTCAATTGCGGTCCTGTCCATGCCTTCACCAGTTCCACTCAGGTGGAATGCCATGCCACCATCCGTCCGGTTTGGCCTTTCTCCATGCAGTCTGTTGCGGCCATACGACGGACGCCGCGGTTGGATCGATCTTCGCCGCCATCGCGGCCGCGATGTCCGCCTGTTGTCTCGCGCCGGACTGCATCAATTCTTTTGCGATGCGGGTCAAGACGTCCGGTGGATCGACGAAATCTTCTACTTTCGGCGTGACCAGGCTCAGATAGAGAAGTTCGAGGCGCACCCATTGATCATTGTTTGCCATCGATTCGACATAGGCATCGAGCGCTTGATAGACATACGTGAGGTAGAGGTACGCCTCCGCGGAAGGGCGGGTCTCGATTTCGTGCCGGCACGCCTCGATCGCGCGACGGAAATCGCCGGCGGCCAGATAGACCTTGGCCCGTGCAAGGTCTCCCATCTCGATCTGTCCGGCCGAGGCTTGGACGACGCCCAGCCAGCACATGGTCGTGAACGCGCACATCGAGATGAATGGCTTCACGATCCCTCGAACGGCTTGCCCGTCGAATCAATGAATGCCGGCGCCCGGCAAGGGAAGAGTGCCTTGCGGGCGACCATAGGGTCCGCCTGGTGCGGCCCAGGGCAATCCTTTTTCGCCGTACAACAACGGACTGAGAATGCTTCGCAGCACCGCGGTCCCGAAATTCTCGGTCCAGCCGACTCCCGTCAAGTTCAGCATGAAATTGTACTGCGCACGATCGGGAAACTGGAGGTAGTACAATCCCAGAGACCAGCACTTGCAGGGATTCTGATAGAGTCCCACCAGATCGTACTCCGGACTCCTTCCGTTTTTGACATCGTAATAGGCCTTACTGCCGATCGTCCAGCCCCAGGGCGTACGAAACGCTCCCCCGGCCGTCACAAACTGAATCTCCTGCGTCGGAGCGAAAACTTCGTTGAACGAAACAGGATTCCAAATGTCGCCTCGACGTACGCGATTGCCTTCCCGAGTATACCGCTGTCCGACTTCGACGTACCAATTGTTGGAATCCTGTACGCGGAAGTCCGTGTTGAACTGGCTGAAGGTCGCCTGATACGGATCCACAAAGGCATCGACGGTCAGATACTGGTTGATGATGGGCTTCTGGGGCACCATCACTCCGACGAATTGTCCGTACGCCTGTCCCGCTTGCGGGATCGGAATCAATTGCGGAAGATTGTTGCCGATGACCGCGCGCATCCAGAAGTCGGAGAACTTTTTGCCGTTGACCGGAACTGTCGCCGGTTGGAGCGGCTGCGTCGGCGTGCCGATCAAGGGTTGAACCCCGGGAGTGAAGTTCCTCGCCTGCGTCTGCACGCCGTCCACATGGTAACTCTGTGCGAGCGTGAGATCGAGCCAATTGAAGCTCGTGTGCCCGTCCTGCTCCAGCAACCGGCTCTTCACCATGTACGTCAAGAGATTCTTCTTCGGCAGATCATCCACTTGATCGATGATCGTCAGCTTGGATTGATCGGTGGCCGGAACAAACTCGTACGTGACACGCGGTTCAATCGTATGAAGCAACGCCGGACCATCGGCCGACACGTACCGCCGGCTGAGCTTCGACGTGGCGTCCATCGCGGCCCAAAAGGTCTCCCGGTGCTGGCTGCTTTCGTCCACGGCGCCGCGCGTGTAATACACCTCGCGAAATTTCGCCTGCGGTGAAAAGCCCACCACGTGGTCCACATCCATGACCGCAGTCGACAATCCCGGAACAAAGTCCACACGGTTTTGGGTAAATCCCTGATCGCGGTAGAAGTTCACGTAGTTGGTATCATTCCCGAACAGGATCGGCGAGTTGAAGAGGGGAAGATTGGGCATCATATAGCCGACCTCCGGCAGCCGCTGGAACGTATCGCTGCCTCCCGATTGCAGAGGTTGCAGATACTGGCCCAGGAGGTACAGGTTTCCATAGGGGACTCGCTGGGTGGTCAGAAGATTGTTCTCGGCGCTGGGCAGCGCGCGCTGCGTGCCGGAATTGCTCAACTGTTGAAGATAGTTGGGATCCGACACCAGATTCGCCTGCACCCGCAGTAGAAGATCCGGCGTAAATTGTTGGGTATGCATCCCGTTGACCATGCCACGAGCCTTTTTCACGTCCTCCGTTCCGGTATTGGTGACGCCCGATACATTGGGAAGCTGCGTCTGCTGCAGATAACTCACGAACCATTGTCCTCTCGAAAGTCGATCCAGTACGTAACGGTATTCGCCGTCACTTCCATATCCCAACTTGGTATAGTAGAACGGCGAGATGGTCAGATCCTGACTTGGATTGATGGCCCAATAGAGGCTTTGTTGCGCGTGCCATCCGAAGCGATTGTCATATCCGATCGTCGGAATCAGCAGACCGCTGCTTCTCGGTGAGAGCGGGTACGTCATGGTCGGTAATGGAAGGACCGGAACGTCCAACACACAGAGCCATCCCCCCTTGAACCCAATGTTGTTCCCGGCGTTGAGATCGAGGTCTTTGAATTGAAATCGCCATGCCGGCGTCTCGCCTTCCTCGGCGTCACAATTCGTAAATCGACCCTCCTTGATGCGATAGTGGTCTTCGGAAAACCGCTGCATGAGGCGCCCATCGATGAGCGTGTTGCTCGCTTTGACGTAGAGCCGCCCGTGCGTCACGATGCCGGCTTCCGTGTTGATATTGAGTTCCAGGCGATCCGCCGTCAGATCGCCTTTTGGATCGGTCAATCGTGCATGTCCGGCCGCGATCATCAAACCGGGCAATGCCTGGATCGTGACGTGGTCTGCCGTGAGATGCACCGATCCTTGATCGACGACCACCGAGCCGTCCGCCTCGTAGATCTCCTGGTCTTGTAAATAATCGATCCGTTCGGCCGTCACATCGAGCGGAGGCGAGCCGGATGAGGCAGGAGGCGGGGCAACCACGGTGGTTTCCGCAGCGTGCCCTCGAACCGGAAGCAGGAGAGTCAGGACAACCACGCAGGCCACGCATTGGATGGCCCGCGGAATGAACGCCATCTCAACCCCGAAGAGGTGACAACTCACAGCCACGCAACGCCGCCTTCACCTCTCCGATGAGCATCAGTGATCCCGTCACGCAGACGACGTCGTGCGGAGCCGCCGCTCGCTTCGCCGTCGCGACGGCCTCGCTCGAGCTCGTCACCGTCCAAGCGGCCGGAAACATATCGCCGAATTCCCGGCGCAGATCCTCGGCCAGAGCCGATCGCGGGAAATCGATCTGTGTCAATATGAGGCGGTCGGCGATTCCGGCGAAGGGGGCGGCAAATCCGCGGTGATCCTTGTCGCGCATCATACCGACCACGAGAATGACGCGTGTGGACGAGTCCGCTTCCTTTATCGAACGAAGATGAGCGGCCAGCACGGCGGCACCGCCCGGATTGTGTGCGCCGTCGAGCAAAAGGACGGGATCCCGTCCAATGGCCTCCAGTCGTCCTTCCCAATGGACTGATGCCAATCCCTGCCGTACCGCCTGTTCGGTCACCATAAGAGTGGGGGCGCCTGCGGCTTCGGTGAGCGCAATCGCACAAGCCGCATTATCGAGTTGGTACGCGCCGGGCAACGCAGGGGATAAGTTGTCATACCGAGTAGTTCGGCTCGTGTAACAGCACCGTGGGGATGTGCCCGTTATGCTGAACTCGCTTCCCAGCCGGAAGATCGGAGCCTTCCGCTCCCGTGCCACATCTTCGATGGAGCGGAACGCGTCTCCGTCAATTCGACCCAGGACGACCGGCACGTTCGACTTGATAATACCGGCCTTCTCATACGCAATCGCCGCCAGTGTATGCCCCAGATATTCCTCGTGGTCCATGGCGATCGTTGTGATGGCGCAGGCCAGAGGTCGAACGATGTTCGTGGCATCGAACCGTCCGCCCAAACCCACCTCGAGAACCGCCACATCGACGTGCGCATCCGCAAAATAGTGCAACGCCATGGCGGTCGTGCTTTCAAAGAAGGTCGGCGACAGTCCGCCTTCAGCCGCCCGCCGTACCAATTCGGCCAGGCGCGCGACCTCGGCCTCGGGAATCATAGCTCCGTTGACGCGGATTCGTTCTCGAAATTCCACCAAGTGAGGAGAGGTATAGAGGCCGACACGATACCCGGCCGCCTGCAGCATCGCCGCCGTCATCGCGGCAGTCGACCCCTTTCCATTCGTTCCCCCGATATGGAGACTTCGATAACGGTCCTGTGGGTCGCCGAGACGGCCCATCAAAGCCGCCATCGTCTCCAGGCCCAATTTAATTCCGTGTTTCTGTAAGCTGTAGAGATAGGCAACGGCGGCGGAATAGGTCATCGTATGCGACGGAGAGAAACAGCTAGCCGTAACTCGCCGATGCCGCAGCGAGGCAGGCAACGAACCAGCCGGCCGGGACATGCCGATCACGACGATCACGAGAACGACACAGGCGTCCTCGTCGAAGTGTGCGCATCGGATGAGTGAATCGGCTGCCGCGGTCCACGTTCATGAAGAGCCCTGACCGGACTAGAAATGACCGACAAGCGTGCTCAAGGTCTCTTTCAGTTGTTTGCGCTCGACGATCATATCGATCATGCCGTGTTCGAGGAGAAATTCCGCGCGTTGAAACTGGTCCGGAAGCTGTTGTTTGATGGTCTGTTCGATCACGCGCGGACCGGCAAACCCGATCAACGCTTTCGGCTCCGCGATGATCACGTCACCCAGCATCGCCACGCTTGCGGTCACTCCGCCGAAGGTCGGATCGGCGAGCAAGCAGATGAACGGAAGCTTGGCCTCTCCCAATTTCGCCACGGCGGCGGAGGTCTTCGCCATCTGCATCAGGGAAAGGATGCCCTCCTGCATGCGAGCCCCTCCCGAGGCCGTCACCAAAACGACCGGAAGTTTCCCCTCCAAAGCCCGATCGATTGCCCGGCAGATCTTTTCTCCGACGACGGAGCCCATGCTTCCACCCATGAAGCCGAAATCGAATACGCAGAGCGCGACGCGACGGCCGTTGATCAGGCCCTCGCCGATCACCATGGCGTCTTTTCTCCCGGTCTTTTCTTGTTGCGCCTTCACGCGCTCCTTATACGATTTGGTGTCGTGAAAGCCTAGAGGATCCCGCGGTCCCAGATCGGCATCCCATTCCTTGAAGGTCCCAAAATCGACCAACAGTGCAATCCGCTCCATGACCGAAATGGGAAAATGATAGTCGCACTTCGGACAGACTTTGTTGTTGCGGTCCACTTCCTTGCGATAGACGATTTCGCGACAATGGTTGCACTTGAGCCACATCCCCTCCGTCACCTTGGATCGCTTGGCGGGCTCCGTTTCCGAGGATTTTTGTTTTTTGAACCACGCCATTTCGAACCTCCCTGGGGTCCATGTCCATCGATTCCGACTGGCCGCCGACGATGAACCCGTATCACGAACGCCATCCGATTACGGCAGCGGAGAATACCATAGCTCACAGGACGACGCACGTAGATTCCCGTGGTAGGACGAGACCAACGTCTATTGTAGGAAATCGCCCGCCGCAACGTGAACCAGCATGGATAGTCCAAGACCGATGCTGCCGAGGCAGGCCAGCCCTTGAATGGCGAGCAGCACGGGACGCCCGAAGGAGAGTGACCACGCCATCGGAAGACTGATTCCGAGTCCGATCAACATCATGCCGACGATCGAACCCAGTCCGAAGACGGCGATATACCCCACTCCTTGTAAGAACGTGCGCGAGGCAGACAGGACGACAAGAAGGAGGGCCGCCGAGCCGGCCATACCGTGAGCCATCCCGATACACAGCGGCTTGATGGAATCCGACCACCAATGCGGATGTCCATGATCTCGGAACACTGCATGGCTGTGCAAGTGACTGTGCCGTTGTCCGTCGTGGTCGTGAGCATGCAGGTGCCACCCTTCCCGCAACACTCCTCTTCCCAGCGCTCCGCCGAGCACGATGAGCATCACGGCCACGATCGATTCAGCGGCAACGGCCCATGCTTCAGGGATCGATATGCCGAGGCTTAGCACGGACGTGCCGACCACGAGCAGGACCAGTGTATGGCCCAACCCCCAACTGAAGCCGATCAGACTGGAAGTGCGCCATGATGGACGCTGTGCGATGACCGTCGACACGGCCGCAATGTGATCGCTATCCAACGCGTGGCGGAGCCCGAGGACAAAACCCAGACCCAAGACAGTGAGGAATTCTGTATCTATCATGAAGTCAATAGCCGACAGCCAAAGGTCTTGCGACCGTCATGCTCCGCTCGGTCGGACAATGGAATGGCCACAAACCAGCGAAGAGACCACGTGTAGGCCGCCGCGAGGTCACGGCGCCGAATAAGCCGCGAGGTTTGTAAACGGCCGCGAGATGCACGAGTCGACGAATCAGTCGCCTCATGCCTACATACGGGATGTGAGCGCCAGTATCTTCGCGAGCGGGCCGTGTAACGCGCGTACCGTTACGCTCTACGTTGCACTTCAGCACGCAAGTACAACGCCGACGGATTTTTGACCATCCCATCACCCGCCGCGGGCGTGCATCTCCAGATGCGGATCTTCCCGCAGACGATCGATATCGATCAACCCTCCCTCGCGAAGTCCGGCCCGCTCGAGTGCCTTACGCTCTTCCGCACCCCGATCGCGTCTCGATTCCCATCCGGCCCGAATGTACGCCCGCATGTCATCAGGGGAAATTCCTTCGCGAAGCGGCTTTCGGAGGTCGGTTCCGGCAGTGGCATACAAACAACGGTACCACACGCCATCAGCCGTCAAGCGGCTGCGGTCGCAGGTGGAGCAGAACGGCGTCGTCGTAGACGGAATAATGCCGAACGAGGTCCCGTCCGGCAGGAGAAACCGTTGAGCCGGCGCCGATCCGCGTTCGGGAACCGGCTCGATCTTTCCGTAGTGCCGCGCGAGCGTCTCGAGAATCGCCGCACGGGAGAGGACTTTTTCGGGAGACCACTCGTTGGCTCCTCCAACGTCCATGTATTCGATGAACCGGACTTCCGCCTGATAATGCTTGCCGAACTCGATCAAGGCGATCAATTCATCGTCGTTGAATCCCCGGATCGCCACCGTGTCGAGTTTCAAGGCGGTGAATCCCGCTCGCCCGACCGATTCAATACCTTCCAGCACCCGTGCATACTCGTCGCGCCGCGTCAACTGCCGGAACCGTTCCGGCCGCAGGGTGTCCAGGCTGACCGTGATCCGGTGCAGCCCGGCCTCGTACAACGCGTGAACTTGATCGGCCAGAAGGATCCCATTCGTGGTCAAGGCGATTTCGGCAATCCGACGATTCTGCAACAAGAGGCGGATCAACCGGGGCAGATCCCGGCGCAGGAGCGGCTCTCCACCGGTCAGTCTCACCTTGTCGACTCCCACATCCGTGAAGTAGCCCGTCAATGTCGCCATTTCCTCGAACGTGAGGATATTTTCCCGAGGCAACCAGACGTAGTCCTCTTCCGGCATGCAATAGGCGCAGCGCAGATTGCAGCGGTCGGTCACGGACAAACGCAGGCTCTTCAGCGGCCGACCGAACGTGTCGGTGACCGTTTCGAGAGGCGTGCTGTTTGCCGAGAGCGCTTCCATCAGGATCCTGTTACGAGAGGATGGTCAAAATGTTGTCCAGCAAGGCCGCAGCGAGCGAAGAGCCGAGTCGTACGTCGTCTGGTACGTCGAGGCTCTAAGCGATGCGAGAACGCAGCTGGGCGGCATTTTCACCATCCTCTAGGGATGTTCTTCGACCCAGACCTCCCCATTCGGCGTACGTTCAAGCTTCCAAATGGGAGTAATCTGCTTTAATTCATCGATCGCCCACTTGCAGGCCCGGAACGCTTCCGCACGGTGCTCCGCACCCGCAACGATGAGCACAATATTCTCGCCGATGGAAATGTCTCCGTACCGGTGGACGATCAGCAATTCCAGAATGTCGAAATCCTTCAGCGCCCGCTCTCGGATTTCACGCAATTTCTTCTGCGCCATCCCTTCGTAATGCTCGAAGGTGATGCCGTCCACATCCCGACCCTTCGACCGGTCCCGCGCCGTACCGAGAAAGATCGAAATGCCGCCGATCCGCTTCGACCGGCTCCGGACGCGGTTGATTTCCGCGTCTACGGAAAAATCTTCCCGCTGCACTCGAACCAACATTTCTTCGATGGCCGTAAGATTATCCATTTACCTTCCTCGTACCTGGCTCTGAGCGACGCGAGAACGCAGTTCGAAGCCCGTGCAACATCCTGATTAACCGCCTGCAAAAGGTGGCAGGAGCGCCACTTCATCGCCGCCCTGAACAATGGTGTCTTCGTGCGCGATCTCTTGATTCACCGACACGAGCACTTTCTTTTTGAGAATAAGCTCTCCGATCGTGGGATAGTGTGTCTCGAGGAATCCGACGAGTTCCTTGACGCGCAGGCCGTCGGTCAGAGCCAGCGACAAGGAGGCTTGGTTACCAGCCAGCGACTTCGTCACGCCGAATAACTTGACCGTGATCATCGCGTTCCGGACTCGATTTCGGTCTTAACCTTCCCGGTTATACGTCCCGGACTTGCCGCCCGTTTTCGACAGCAGGCACACGTCGCTGAAGCTCATCGCCCGGTCGATCGCCTTGCACATATCGTAGATGGTGAGCGCAGCGACTGATGCGGCCGTCATGGCTTCCATTTCTACCCCGGTTTGCCCGGTGGTCTTGGCCGTCGCCATGACTGTAATCGAACAACGTCCGCTGCGATCCGGTTGAGACTCTTCCTTGAACGAAATATCGACACTGGACAGGAATAACGGATGGCACATGGGAATGAGATCAGGAGTCTTTTTGGCTCCCATCACGCCGGCGACCTGCGCAACCGCCAGCACATCCCCTTTGGTAATCTTCCCGCGCTGAATTTTTTCGAGAGTTTCCGGTTGGAGCAGGACGGTGGCTTGGGCCGTTGCCACTCGCTCGGTTTGAGCCTTTGCGCTCACATCGACCATGCGAGCCCGCCCCGATTCGTTGAAATGGGTAAACTCAGCCATTTTCTTCGTCGAATCAGCCGGTTAGATGCGGCGATCGGTGATTATATGGGGCGGTGAATCGGTGAGTCAATAGAGATAGACCGAATGGGTACAGTGGAGTCCGGTTCGCCGCGATACAACCGGGAGACTCGATGTCCACATCTGAAATATCTTCGTTGCACTAGCTGGAAAAAAGTTATCGATACCCTCCCCCATCCGATTGGTTGACACCCCCGCGCCCCATCTCGGACAATGACCTCATGGCCAACAAGATCGTGATCGAACGGCTTGAATTCCAAGGCCGGTGCGGCGTCACACCGGAGGAGCGGCGCTACCCGCAGCCGCTGGCCGCGGACCTAGAGTTGGACTGCGATACCGACCCTGCCGCCGCATCCGACCGCATTGCGGACACCGTGGACTATGCCAGGGTCGCCGAGCGCATTGCTGATTTGGCCCAAACCCAAGAATGTGCATTGCTCGAAACATTGGGAGAACGGCTGCTCTCCGTGCTCTTTGCCGAGTTTCCAATCGAACGGGCCAAGCTCTGGTTAAGAAAATTGACACCTCCCCTTTTGCAGTTGACCGGCTCGGTCGGGATCAAAATGGAACGAGGCCGCGCCGCGTATCCGGTGCACCGGCACGATTCTCTCCCCTCCCGCTTTCTGGTCCAAAACCTGAGTCGGCTGCCGAAAGGACGGGTGCTCGACGTGGCTTGTGGGACAGGCCGCCATTCCATCTATCTCGCCGGTCATGGCTTCGAAGTGGACGCCATCGATCGCGATACGGACGCCTTGTCGCAACTCGCCGCAACGGCGAAGCAGAGGAACTTACCGAACGTCAGCGTGAAATCGGTCGATCTCGAACGCACGACGGAAGAGCGACCGGAATTTCCGTCCGAACGCTACGATGTCATCGTCGTCTCTTTCTATCTCCACCGCCAATTGTTTCCCTGGCTGATCGATGCGCTCAAACCCGACGGCGTCCTGCTCTATGAAACCTTTACAATCGACAATTATCTTCACCATCGCCATCCACGCCGGTGGGAGTTTTGTCTGGCCCACAACGAACTGTTGCGCCTGACATCCGCACTCCACGTGCTGTCCTATGACGAAGGCGAGCACGATGGAGGAGCCGGCATGGGCTCCATCTACACCGCACGCCTTCTTGCCCGAAAAGCCTCGGCCATCCATTCCTCCCATGAGTCGCATTGATCTTCACCTCCATACGACCCATTCCGACGGCAGTCAGCGCCCCTCCCAGGTTGTGGCGCTTGCCAAAGCGGCGGGCGTCAGCGCGCTCGCCATTACCGACCATGACATTACGACGGGAATTCCCGAAGCCCAAAGCGCCGGCGAGGCGGTCGGAATCGAAGTCGTCCCGGGTGTCGAAATCAGCTCCTTCGATGGAAAGAGCGAATTGCACATTCTCGGATACTTCATCGAGTGGCAGGATCAATCGTTCAACGAACGGCTTGCAAGCCTACGAGCGAGCCGACATCGACGCAATCCTTTGATCATCGATCGGTTGCGCGCAGCGGGGTTGGACGTGACGTACGATGAAGTGAAAACGCTGGCCGGCACTGAATCGGTCGGCCGGCCGCATATCGCCCAATTGTTGATGCAAAAAAGATACGTGACATCCGCCAAAGAAGCCTTCGACCGGTACCTCGCCGAGGGTCGTCCAGCTTATGTCGCGCGGGACTTGCCCACACCGGCGGAAGCCATTACCTGGATCCGGGAAGCGAAAGGCGTCGCGGTTTTGGCACATCCGACCTGGATCAAGGAATCGGACGAAGGACTGAAAGCCTGCATCGCATCATTGAAGGAAGCCGGCCTTGGCGGGATCGAGGTTCACTACAGTACCCATACCAAAGCACAAACAACCTCCCTTCTCGAGCAGGCAAAACGACTGAATCTGCTGATCACGGGCGGCAGCGATTTCCATGGAGTCACGAAGCCGGACATTGACGTCGGCAGAGGCCGGGGCGACCTCAGAGTCGCTCCCGAGTTACTCGCCCCTCTCAAGGAAGCCGCGACGCGACCGTAGCGCCGCCTCCTTGTATCTTTTGCTCACCAATCTCATTGTCGGCGCGCATTTAACCGACCATGACCGGCATCATAGTGTCTTTGCCTGGGATTCTTCCGTGTCGATAAGGTCATACCCAGGCCTCGGGGTGACAATGCGGACCTTGTCGCCTTCGAGCAGCGTATGAGGGGGATTATTGATGAGGCGGTCGCTCGCGGAAAGTCCCTCTGCCACCTCGACTGCGTTGTCCATGAGATTGCGCACGGTGATCGGCTTCAGGTGCACGCGGTTATCCTCCGTCAGCACGGCCACTTGTAAGTCATCCCGTTCATATACCAGTGCGCTGGTCGGGATGACAAAGGCCGGCCGATCAACCGACGCCGTGAGTTGGACTGTCGCGTAGGAACCGGGCCAGAGCGCGTAGTCTTCATTATCGATCGTGAAAACCAACGTCGCCGTCCGCGTCGCGACGTCGAACCCACGGGAGACAGTGAGAAACTTGGCGGTCCAATGACGATTGGGCAATTGCGGCACGGTGACGTCGGCCGTCAGGCTTGGGTGAAGGAAGGGCCCGAAGTACGCCGGCACCTCGATAAAGAGGCGCAGCCTATCGATGACGGCCACTGTATACAGATTGGTTTTCGCATTGGGGGTGTGGAGAGTACCCTGCTTACTGACCAAATCACCGACGTTGATGTTGCGCTGCGTCACGACGCCGTCAAACGGCGCGACGATCTTTTTGAACCCAATGAACGCCTCGATGTTCATCACATGTTGATGCGCCGCCTCGACCACCGCAGCCTGGGCCTTCAGGTTCTGTTCCTGCACCGTGATCGACTGCTCAGAGACCGCATGATGTGGGCGGAGGGCAATCCAACGTTTCGCGGACACCGCGGCAAGCGCATATTTAGCGCGCTCGGATTTCAGATCCGCGATGGCCTGCCGATATTCGGCATCGAGGTCCGGTGTGTTGATGTCGGCGAGGACGTCGCCCTTCTTCACCCGGTCTCCGTATTTCTTGTACCACATGTTCACATAGCCCGTGACCCGCGCATAGATCGGCGCTTCGTACCAGCCCGCAATCATGCTGGGAAGCGTGATGCTCTCCGTCGCCGGCACCGGCTTGGGCGAGATGATGGCGACGGGGGGAGCGGTGGCTTTGAGCGTCGTCTCGCGCAGCATCGCGGCGTAGCTTCTGCTGTCATAAATCCGATAGCCGAGATACACCACGCAGAGAAGGATGGCTATCAAGGCAATGCGTTTTCCGCTGAGTGTCTTCATCATCAGGCAGTTCTCTTTTGCCGAGCCGCACGCCGGCTGTAAATCATCGCGTAGACACAGGGCACGAAGGACAGGGTAAAGACCGTCGCCACGAGCAAGCCGCCGATCACCGCTCGACCCAGCGGCGCATTCTGCGAATACCCTGTCGCCATGGGGACCATGCCCAGGATCATGGCTGAAGCCGTCATGAGCACCGGCCGAAAGCGGGTCTTCCCGGCTTCGATCGCGGCCCGCAGGGCGTCGCCGTGCTCTTTGAACTGGTCACGCGCGTAGGAGACGACGAGGATCGAATTGGCGGTCGCCGTGCCCATGCACATGATCGCGCCCGTGAGCGCCGGTTCCGACAGCGGCGTACGGGTCACGAACAACGACCAGGCAATGCCCGCCAGTGCGCCCGGCAAGGCTGTGACGATGATGAAGGGATCGAGCCAGGACTGGAAGTTGACGACGATCAACAGATACACCAGCACGATCGCGGCGAGCAAGCCGAAAATCAGTTCCGTGTACGCGTCGTGCATCAGGGAAGCCTGGCCATGGATTTGGATCTCCGCGCTGTCGGGCAATTCATTCTTCAGCTCCTGAACCGCCTCCTTGACGTCCTCGAGTAACCCGCCAAGGTCGCGCCCTTCGGGTGAGACATAGAGGTCGAACAGCGGCATGATATTCCCGTGCGTGACGACGCTCGGTGTTCCCACGGCTTTGAAGTCGGCCAGATTGCCGAGCAGCTCCATGTCGACAGCCGAGTTGCGGTCAAGCGAACCGACCGGGACGGTCTTGAGAGCAGTCATGCCGCTGATTTGCGGTTGGGGGATATAGACATTGATCCGATACGAAAACCCGGTGTCGGGATCGAGCCAGAAGATCTGATCGACCTGTTGGCTCCCCGCAGCCACCATTTGAAGATTGACGGCGATGTCCCCCTCGGTCTTGTCCACGTCAAGTCCGTACGTTCGGCGACCTTCGGCCAGGAGGGTCGGCTGACGCATGGGTTGCTGGATCACTACATCGGTCGAGCCGGGGATCTGGCGCAGCCGGCCTATCAATTTGCGAGCGAACCGGTAATTCTCGTACTGATCCGGTCCGTTCACCTGAACATCGATCGGCGCGGGCGCGCCGAAGTTGAGGATCTTTGCCGTCAGATCGGACGGTTGAAAGGTGAATTCGGTCCCTGGATAGCGCTCCGTCAAGCCCTTGCGGAGAATGGTCCGGTACTCCCACACCGGCGACTTTTCATTTTTCAAGAGGATGGTCACATCACAATCCTGAGAGCCGATCGTCGGTGTCGGAATGAAGGCGAGGTTATGCGGCCCGATCGGGAGACCGCAATTACTGACGACGTTCTCCACCTGACCGGGCAGCAACGCCTCGATGTCTTCGGCGACCAGCGCGGCGATGCGCGCGGACACCTCGATGCGCGTGCCGAGCGGCGCGCGAAAATGCATCTGAAGAACGTCCGACCGAATCTCGGGGAAGTAGTCGCGCCCCAGGAAGTAAAAGAGGGAAAAGGAGCCCGCCGCGAGGGTCAGCGCAACCATGACGAAACCGCGACGGCGGGCTACAGCCTGTTCGAGCAGCTTTCCATAGCCTTCGCGAAATCGATGAAAGCGGCGCTCGAAGCCGGCTTGAAAGCGGGTGAAGAAGCTCATCAAGCCCGCGGCATTGGCACGCCAGCCAATCCGCCGTTCCTGATGCTCCGGTGACGCCTGCTGATGTTCCACGACGAGTAGGTATTTCGCCATGGTGGGCACCAGCGTCCGCGACAGGATCAAGGAGGCGATCATGGCAATGACGACCGCCTCGGCCATCGGCGCGAACAGAAAGCCCGACACGCCGGTGAGCCTGAAGAGCGGCAACCAGACGATCGCGATGGCTAACGTGGAGACCAGCGTCGGGACGACGATCTCATTGGCGGCATCGACGATCGCGTCCTCCAGCGGTTTGTTCATTTCGATATGGCGATCGATATTCTCGATCATCACGGTCGCGTCGTCGACCAGGATGCCGACGGCCAGCGCCAGACCGCCCAACGTCATGACATTGATCGTTTCCCCGAGCCAATGGAGGCCGATAATGGCGGTCAGAATGGAGAGCGGGATCGAGGTGGCGATAATCACGGTCGGCCGCCAAGAACCCAAGAGCACGAGGACAATGAGGCCGACCAGCGCGCCGGCGGACAACATTTCATGCAGCACGTCCGAGATCGAGTCCTTGACGAACGTCGATGTGTCGTTGAGCAGTCGGATCTTGATGCCCTTCGGAACGACCTTCTGAATGCGCGGGATGATCTCTTTGATCCCGTCCACCACGGACAGCGTCGAGGCCTCCGTGCTCTTCATCACGACGATGATGACGGACTGTTTGCCATGCACCAGCACCACGTTCTGCTGCACCCGTCCCATGAGTTGGGCCGTGCCGATGTCGCGCAGATAGACGAACGCGTTGCCTTCGCGTTTGATCGGAATACTCTCGAAGTCCTCGACCTTGAACGGTGAGGCGTTGGTCAGGACCATCCAGTCGGTCTGCTTAATCTTGACGTCACCGGCCGGCAGGATGAGGTATTGTTGCCGGAGTACGCGGTGGACATCCGCCACCGTGATATGACGAGCCAGCAATGCCTGCTGGTCGAGATTGACCATCACTTGTAGCGGCGAGCCCCCGTAGGGAAACGGGACGATCACGCCGTTGACGGTGACAAGGAGGGGACGGATTTGCATGTACGAGATGTTAAAGAGCTCGGCGGGCGTCATGGTGTCCGAGCTGACTTCCAGCATCGCGACCGGAAGAGAAGACGGCGCGAGGCGCATGATCATGGCCGGCGAAATATCGGGCGGCAAGACCTTGATGACCGTCTGCGCAATCGCGGTGATATCCGCTTCCGCTCGGCCTACATCGATGCCGTCCTGAAGAAAAATATTGGTGATGCTGACGCCGTAGTAGGAGTGACTATGGAGATACTTAATCCCTTCCACCGTCGAAGTGACGAAGCGCTCGAACATATACGTGATGCGTCCTTCCAGCCTCCGCGGCAACATTCCGAGGTAGGGCCAGACCACGGACGTGACGGGAATCCTAATGGATGGAAAGACGTCGGTCGGCATATCTCGGATTGTCAGAGTCCCGAACAGCACGATCAAGATCGCCAGCACGACGAACGTGTACGGCCGTCGGAGGGCAATGAGGACAATCTGGTTCATAGGTGAAGTCCGCCGAGCGGCGGATTCTTGGGTCCCGCAGGCTGGCCTTGTCCAACCAAGCGTTCTCCAAGCAATATTGACGGAGAAGACTGGAGGCCACCTCAGCGGCAGTATACGGCCACCATCATCAGCCTGACGCCTGGTGATTTACCTGGGAGTGTTCCTAGAGAAGTGCTGACTTCTGGCAACTCGCAGTGGTTTGACGGGGCATGGCGGTGAAGGCAGAGCCATGACTGAGGCAGGAAAATACAGCCTGTGTTACGATTTCGAGCAATCTGGCCGAACCGACGAAATCAATGCAAACCCTACTCCTTTGGACGATTTCGTTGCTCCTCACTGTGCTAACTGCAGATGCAGAAACTTTGAGCTTTCTTGATGGCCAGATCCGGTTCTATCCCGCTCAACGGCAGGGTGACCGTATTCTCATTCCATTTGCTCAGCCGCCTGCGGAGAACGAAGAAGTTCTCCTGCTCTATCACCATACCGATCTCCTTCGCCTGAGACCCCTTCAAAAAGAAACCGTCACGCCAAAGGAAATGACCAACCCTCGGCCGCATTATGTCTACGGTCTGGCGGAGGGCCGGCTATCGGATACAAGAGCGCAGTTCCTCGTTGCCGTGGGAAAGAGGATCACTTCGCTCCTTAGATGGAACGCGACCGACGCGATGAGCGTCACTCAGTCGGCTAGTTCCTGTATGGCGCCGGACAACGGCTTCGCCATCACAGCGCTTCAAGTCCTGAGTTCAGAAGAGTTGAACACAAAGGTCTATTATCTGCAGGAAGAGATTCTGCGGTCCACATCCGACATGATGCTCGATGAAGACAAACATTCCGGAATATCGACGAAAGAGATTGTCGGTATGGTCGAGTCTGAAGACGCCTGTCACGTACTGGCGTATCACACCAGTGACGCCTATGGGCTCATGAACCGGGGGACGAGCGAGCCTGTTGGCCCAATCTCCGGCATTATTGAACTGTCTTCCGGACGGTCTACTGAAAGATGGCTCGTCCTCAGATCGGCGAGACAAGAGGTCTGGGGCTATACCTTTATCGAGCTTCTGCCGTTGCCATGGAGCCGTGATCCCAAACGGCGATTTCTCCTTGAAGATAAGGCATAGGCACGATTGATTTTGGAGACAACGGTTCTGGAAGATCATCGGTCATTGCTTAGGTGGCCTCTTTAGATGTTCCCTTTGAAGGAGGCGATGTAGACTCTTGTGTAGCAGACGACGATGTGGCGACGTGCACCTTGTCGCCCTCGAGCAACGCGTTGCTTGGATTGTTGATGATGCGGTCCTTCGCGGAAAGTCCCTCCGCCACTTCGATACGTTTGTCCATAAGCCTGCCGACCGTGATGCGTTTGAAATGGACGCGGTCCTCTTCCGTCACGACGGCCACTTGCGTGTTGTGCTCCTGAAACACCAGCGCGGTGGACGGCATCGTGAAGGCCTGTCGATCGACCGGCGCCGTGATATGGACCTGCGCGTAAGAGCCGGGCCAGAGCGCGTGGTCCTCATTGTCGATCGTGAAGACCGTGGTCGCAGTGCGCGTGCTCTCCTCGAAGTGATGGGCGATGGTCAGGAAGTTGAAGGTAAAATGGCGATCGGGTAATTGCGGCACCGTCACGTCGACCGTGAGGCCCGGGTGGAGGAAGGGGCCGAACCGCGACGGCACATTGACAAAGAGACGCAATTTATCGACGATGGCCACTGTAAAGAGATTGGTGGTTCCCTTGGGGGAGCTGAGATTGCCCTCCTTGCTGACCAAATCCCCGACGTTGATGTTGCGCTGGATCACCACACCATCGAAGGGGGCGATGATCTTTTTGAACCCAATGAAGGCTTCGATGTTCTTGACCTTTTGCTCGGCTGCCTTCACCAGAGCTGCCTGGGTTTTCATGTGTTGCTCTTGCACCGTGATCGACTGCTCGGAGACCGATTGAGTGTGGCGAAGCGCGACCCAACGCTTCGCGGTCAGTTCGGCAAGCTTATACCGGGCGCGCTCCGATTTCAGATCGGCCTTGGCCTGCTTATATTCGGCGTCGAGATCCGGCGTGCTGATTTCGGCGAGGACGTCACCAGTCCGAACCTGGTCTCCGAACCCCTTGTACCACATCTTGACGTAGCCGGTGACGCGCGCATAGATCGGCGCTTCGTACCAGCCCACGATATTGCCGGGAAAAGTAATCGTCTCGGTCGCCGGAACCGGCTTGGGATAGAGGACGGTCACGGTTGGGATGGTTTTTTCATGCGTCTCCTGGTGGGGCGCTGCGGCCTCATTTCTGCTGTCGTAGAAGGAGTGCCATAGATAGAGCCCGCCCAGCACAATCGCCAATGAAACAATAAGCTTTCCACGGTGACGAACGATCGCTTGTCGGAACGGCTCACCGTAGCGCTTCCGCAGCGATGCCGCCACACCCTGCTCATTGTGTTGATGCACCCGTTGCGGCATGTTTCAAGATCGCTTCAACTCTTCGCCATACATTCTCCCATGATCGACACCCACTGCGCGACAGGATGAAAAGGTGAAGAGGCCATGACGTTTACCCAAAGCAGTGGCTCTTTTCCGACGCGTCTTTCCCCCAATTCGTTGACTCTCGATGTCATTCCGTTACACTGAAACGAATTTCACCTCAGCGGTCTGGCGATTCGTATGTCGAAGGCCTGGAACTGGGTCGTGCCTCATATCATCGGCATCTTGGCGGCCCTGCTCGCCGGTCCTGTCCTCAGTAACCTATCCGTCGTACAGACCCATTCCGTTTCCGCTCTGTCCTTGAGCGGCACGGCGGCTATTCGTCTCGCGGCGGATTTCTTGGCTCTTGCCATACTCTTTTCCCTCGCGATTAATGCCTATCGGGAGCTTCCGGACAATGGAAGAGGCTCGGGGTTCTTGAGACAGATCGCCCTTCCGTTGGCCCTATTGATCGTCGTCACATACGGGGACAAGGCGCTTCGCGGTCTTGGTTTTCCCTTGGTGGAACAGGTCGGTCTCACCAATTATCTACGGGCCTATGCCGGCGCCATGGTGACATCCGGGCTGTGGCTGACCGTGATGTGGCTCAGAAACCTGAGCTCCTTGAGAGAGATGTTCGGCCCCGCCACACCGGCCAAGCGGCAGGGTTCCGGCTTGGACACGGGCGAAGCGGAGCAGAGCGGTGACATTGAAGACGGGTCACAGGACAGGACGACCGTATTCGTGGCCAACGGTACGCCGCCCACCATGCTGGGTCGTTACAAAGTGCTCAAGGAACTCGGCCGCGGCGCCATGGGCGTCGTCTACCTGGGGAAGGATCCCACCATTCAACGATTCGTGGCGATCAAAACCATGCGGTTGGATCAGGTCGACGATGCCGACAAGCTGAAAGAGATCAAGGCCCGCTTTTTTCGAGAGGCGGAGTCGGCCGGGCGCCTCTCACATCCCAAC
Organism: Nitrospira sp.; assembly: GCA_035252115.1. GTDB lineage: Bacteria > Nitrospirota > Nitrospiria > Nitrospirales > Nitrospiraceae > Nitrospira_C. The sequence continues at coordinate 29,154 of DATFDJ010000003.1, forward strand.
ATCGTCACCATTTATGATGCCGGCGAACAGGACGAGCTCGGCTACATTGCGATGGAGGTGCTCGAAGGACATTCGCTCAAACAATGGTCACGCCACCCCAATCTGATGCCGGTCTCCGAGGTCGTCCGGGTCCTCACCGCCGTGGCCGAGGCCTTGGACTACGCGCACCAACAGGGAGTCGTGCATCGCGATATCAAACCGGCGAACGTCATGCTGACGAAAGAGCGGCTGGTGAAGGTGATGGATTTCGGCATCGCGAAAGTGAGCTCGAGCAGCAAGACACAAACGGATATCGTGCTGGGGACGCCGACGTATATGTCGCCGGAGCAGATTGCGGGCAAGAAAGTCGACGGCCGGTCCGACATCTTTTCGCTCGGCATCGTGCTGTTCGAGCTTCTGACCGGACGACCGCCGTTTACCGCCGACAATCTCTCGGCCCTTCTTTTCTCCATCGCACACCATCCGCATCCGTCTCTGGAAAGTCAGCGGAAAGATCTGCCCCCGATGCTGCAAGATATCCTGAATCGGGCGCTGCAAAAAGAATTACCGCAACGGTACCGCCGCGGCGCCGACTTTGCTCAAGATCTTCGTGCCTGCTTCCGACAGCTCGCAGCATAAATGGACGCGCTATGGTTGCGCCTGTGCTCCACAGCGGAAAATCGGATGTCGGTCTCAAGCGGAGCCATAACGAAGATCGCTTTCTCGCCGATCCGGAGCTTGGACTCTATGTCGTCTGCGACGGCATGGGCGGAGGCAATGCGGGGGAAGTCGCCAGCATGATGGCCATCGAGACGATCTACGCCCACCTGCTCGCCGGCGCGCAGGAGTCTGCGTCGCTATCCGATCGGGACGTCAACGTCTCACCGACCACTCACCGGCTGGCCGACGCGGTCCGCGCTGCGAATCTGGCCATCCATCGCGCGTCGTGGACACATCCGGCCTATGCCGGCATGGGAACCACCGTCGTAGCCGTCCTGCTCATGGACGGTCTCTTGTCGATCGCTCACGTGGGCGACAGCAGGCTGTACCTCGTTCGCCACGCACACATTCAAGCCCTGACGGCGGACCATTCGTGGGTTGCCGAGCAGGTGCAGCGGGGATTATTGACCGAACAAGAGGCGGAACGATCGCCGAAGCGAAACATCGTCACCAGGGCGCTCGGGGTCGAACCTCATGTGGAGGTGGAGATCGGTGAAATTCCCGTACGCCGCGGCGACCGGTTTTTGCTCTGCTCCGACGGATTGACCCGCGGCGTCCCCGTACAGGACATCCACCGGGCAATCGAGGAAAGTTCCGACCCGAACGCCATGACCGATCGTTTACTGGCGATGGCCAACCAAGCCGGAGGCGAGGACAATACGACCGTCCTGCTACTCGTCGTCCAGAAGGAACCATCGCACCGGTTCTGGCATCGATTCACGAACTATTGGCTTCCCAAGGCTTCGTAACCGAAAGAGGTGTTCTATGGCTCAGACGCTGACCGGCCACGCCAAACTGCTCGTGAAGTTGCATGGGCAAGGCTCTCGTAGCATCGACATGGCGCAGGACAGTTTGACGATCGGCAGAAAGACGGGGAATGATTTGGCGATCGAGGATCACACCGTGTCAGGTCAGCACGCGAGGATTGTCAAAATCCAGTCCGTGTACTTTCTCGAAGATCTGAAGAGCACCAACGGCACGTTGGTGAACGGCAAGCGGATTGAACGGCATCAACTCCGCGACGCGGACGTCATCACCATCGGCCAACACCGGATGATTTTCCAAGAGCCGGTCGCGCCTGCCGCTTCCGCATCCGCGCCTGCCGCGGACCTCGATCATACGATGGTAATCGGGTCGGCAGACGCCTCGGCTGCGCCGGCTGCCTCGCCGGCGAAACTTCTCGTCACACAGGGCAAGACAGACCGGCTGGAGTATCACCTGACGAGGCCGGTGACCTTGATCGGATCTCAAGAGGGTGCCGCGATCAGGCTGACCGGCTGGTTCGCTCCCAAGTCCGCCGCACAGATTTTTCAACGAGGCGGGGCCTATTTCGTGAGCTGTTCGCAGGACGCCAAGCGGCTCTTTGTCAACGGTCAGGAAATCGCCGGGCAGCAGCAATTGAAGAACGGCGATCGGATCGAGGTGGCGGGCGTGACCCTGACGTTTTACCTTCTGCCGTCCAAATCGTAGACGGCGCCTCTATTGTTGAAACAAGAGTGTACCCTTGGGAAGGGTTTCATAGCAGCGGTCGGAGACGTCCTGCGCGTGCTCCTGCAGACATTGCATCAACCGACCGTCTCCCGGCCTTAACGTGGGGCACAGCCGCCGCACATCCTCACGGCAGGCCGCCAGCATACGACCTCGGTCTTCCTTCCACTTGACGAAACGTTCTCTCAGATGATTTTGGCAAGCGGGGGGAAGTTCTTTCGCCCGCCGCTCCACGCAGCGCCCCCGGGCGGACCCGTCGAGAGCATCAGGACAGAGCTGCTCGATTTCAGCCTCGCACTTCAAGCGAAGCACTTGAGCCGCGCGAGGATTCAATGCCGCAGGACCGGCGGCACCGTCGTCCCGACGGTCGAGCTGTTCCGGGGAAGGCTTTTCCGGGACGTTGGGCTGGAGAGCAGGCGCGACACCGGGGATTGAAAGATCCAACACCGGCTCCGGAGCGGTCGGCTGGGCACCCGGGACTTTGCCTGTCGCGGGCGCGGACGAGCCGGCCCCGATAAGAGCCGAGGAGCCTGCAACTCTTGCCGACAATTCCTCCTGGGACGGCAAACTCGTGACGATGGCGATCCATACAGCCGCCAGTCCCACAATCGTGACGGCACCGGCTACGATCCGACTCGCCGCACCCTGCTGAGCCATGGTTTCTCCTCTCGCTTCGAAGTCAGCATAGGCCAAGGCTGGGAAAAAATCGATGAAATGTCCCGATTTGGCAGATAGAGACGCGCGCCTTGCCATCGGTCATTGGCATTCTACGGGAACCAAGCAATGGCTATCGAAAGGAGGATACGGGACAGGAAGAAAACAAGGGGACCGGCACCGGCTATCGCCAGAGCCAGTCCTTCTAGTTCTCGGGCGCTTCGACGATATGATTCTCGAACCGCGTGCAGCCTTCCGCGAGCAATCGGTTCGTCAGCATTTCGCCGGGCCATTCGATGGGAAGATCGGCGGTGAACACCCACACGTCCGGAGATGTCCAGACCGGACCGTGCTCTTCCGGCAATTCCGGATCGAACAGATCCGTCCATACCGGCATGTAGACTCCATTGCCGCACTGCGTATGCAAATGGACGATCGTACGGGCGCGGACCAACGGATCGAGATCGCGCCACACCGCCGCCGTCTCATCCGCCAAGCGATGCAAACGTACGGCATTCTGCGCATCGAACATCGCGTACGCCGCATAGACGGGCGCGTCGATCGTGTCGGGCGCGTGCGCCAGCTCGGGACATTGCTCCACGAGGCCGTCGAGCAGAGCCCGGCGGTGCGGGTCTTCCAGCGAGTCGGGCAGCCCCGAATCGGGCACGCCGATCAATTCGAACAACAGGAAAGCGGTATTCTCGACGGGCGGATAGAGACGCGCGGCGATGGAATGGACTCGTTGCGAATCGGCCACCGTCGTCAGATGCTCGTTGAGCATTTGGAGACTCAACGGTTCCAACGTCGCGTCCGTGAGGAGCCGCGTTTCAACGCGCACCACCGTGCCCGCCGGAAGCCGCAGATGGCGATGCAGCACATCGGCGGTCGCGACAGGGTCGATCTTGAGCTTCAATGGATGAGCGAGATTCGCCTGCAGCGGCAGTTCCAACGCCGCCATTACGGCGTAGGACGGCTTATCGTCAACCGGATCATCCAGCAGGATCGCGCAGGAGGCCTCGGCCACCAGATCGAAGAGCCATTCGGCCATATCTTCATCCAGCGCCGCCAGCACAGTCAGCAAATCGTGTTCGCGGCCTTGCTCGAGAAACGCCTGGAGCGTATCGATGGCGGCGTCCGTGTCTCCATGATCGTGGCGACGAGCGTTGATGAGGTGAATCAAGTCTCTGGTCAGTGGATCCGGGCGGGACCAGCTCAACATGGTCGTTCCTTGGATACCATCACGCGATCTGGTCCATGTTGCCAAACTTTTACGGCGGGAGCAAGCGCCGAACCGTTTCCGATCGGAACCGGATGCCACGTCATTCTCCGATCACCTTCACCAAGACCCGTTTGCGTCGCCGCCCATCGAACTCTCCATAGAAAATTTGCTCCCAGGGACCGAAATCCAACTTGCCCTGCGTCACCGCGACCACCACTTCGCGTCCCATCAACTGCCGCTTGATGTGCGCGTCCCCATTGTCTTCCCCCGTTTCATTGTGACGGTACGAGGCTTCCTGAGGCGCGACGCCTTCGAGAAAACGATCGTAGTCCTGCAGCAACCCCGGTTCATCGTCGTTGATATAGACGCTGGCCGTGATATGCATGGCGTTGACGAGAATCAGGCCTTCCGTCACCCCGCTCCGGCGCAGGACGTTTTCGACCTGCCCTGTGATATTGATATAGGCGCGCCTGGTCTTCGTCTCGAACCACAATTCTTCCCGGTACGATCTCATAACAACTCCTTCCCGCATGGGGGCTCTCACAGCAGCGGAGACGAGACAGACGATATAATGGATACCATGGCTGAACGTTCGATGGCTCTTCAAGTCCGTCCGAAACTCACAGCAGAAGCGCATCTCGTGTTGCGCAACCGGTATCTTGCGAAGGATCTTCGCGGCACGGTGATCGAAACGCCGGCGCAGATGTTCCGGCGAATCGCCGGGGACGTGGCATCGGCCGAACGGCGGTATCCGGCACGCACGAGATTCCGTCAAGCGGAGCGCCGCTTCTACGACTGTATGGCACGTCTCGATTTTCTGCCCAACTCCCCCACGCTGATGAATGCGGGACGCCCGCTCCAACAACTATCGGCGTGTTTCGTCCTGCCGGTAGCCGACTCGCTCCCCGCGATTCTCGACAGTGTGAAATATCAGGCCCTCATTCATCAATCCGGCGGAGGAACGGGATTTTCCTTCAGCCGGGTACGTCCGCATCACGATCTTGTCGCTTCCACGAGCGGGGTCGCGTCCGGTCCCTTGTCGTTCATGCGCATCTTCAATTTGACAACCGACGTCATCAAGCAAGGCGGAACAAGGCGGGGCGCCAACATGGGCGTCCTTCGCGTGGATCATCCGGACGTGCTGGACTTCATCGCGTTGAAACAAGCCCCCTCGGAAATGACGAACTTCAATCTCTCGGTCGGGTTGACCACGGCGTTCATGCGCGCGCTTCGGAGCAACAGCGCCTATTCGCTGATCAATCCGCGCACCGGCAGAGTGGCAAGCCGCCTGTCGGCGCGGACGGTTTTCGATCGTCTGGTCGAAGCCGCCTGGGCGACCGGCGAGCCGGGAGTCTTATTTCTCGACACGATCAATCGGGCCAATCCCACACCGCACCTCGGCCGCATCGAGGCGACGAACCCCTGCGGAGAGCAGCCGTTGCTGCCGTACGAATCCTGCACGCTGGGATCGATCAACGTGGCGCACTTTGTCGATCGGAGCAACGGCCGCCCGGCGATCGATTATCCGCGCCTCGCTCGGACGATTCCGACCGCCGTCCGATTCCTCGACAATGTGCTGGATCGCAACCACTACCCCTTTCCGGAGATCGAAGCCGCGACGCTGAGAACGAGGAAGATCGGATTGGGCATCATGGGCTTCGCCGATCTGTTGATCGCCCTGAACATTCCGTATGACTCGAGCGAGGCGCTGACCATCGCATCACACCTGATGAGCTTTATTCAATCGCATGCCCACGAGGCATCCCGTCTTCTTGCGCAAGAACGAGGGACGTTCCCTGCGTACCCCCGCAGTCGCCTGCAACCCAGTCACGATTCGCGACGCAACGCAACGGTCACGACGATCGCCCCCACCGGGACGATCAGCATCATTGCGGGCTGCTCGCCGGGGATCGAGCCTCTCTATGCGGTCCAGACCATCCGGACCGTCATGGAAGGTACACAGTTGATCACGGTTCATCCATCCTTCCTGCGCATGGCACGCACCGCCGGACTCGATCTCAAACGGTTGCAACCCCAACTGAACGCGGAACCGTCGATCCAGCACCTTCCCACCATACCCGTGGACATCCGCCGACTGTTTCTGACGGCGCATGACATCGCTCCGGAACATCACGTCCGCATGCAGGCGGTCTTTCAGCGATACAGCGACAGCGGTGTGTCCAAAACGATCAATCTGCCGTCGACAGCGACGAAGGAGGAAGTCGGCAAGGCCTTCCTCCTTGCCTATGAGCTGGGATGTAAGGGACTCACGGTGTTCCGATCGGGAAGCCGGGCGCATCAAGTCCTCACCTGCACAAAGACGCAAAGCTGCTGATCAACATCAATGCGGAAACATTTGATAAATTGACAGGGTGGCGCCTTGGTGATAAGTAGTTCCCCAGATCGGCGTTCCCGCATTTCGACCGTTGAGCTTGGAGGTGTTCGATGACTGTGCTCGCTGGAAACCTGACGTCCGTCGGGAATCCCTGTGATTTTTTCCTGTTCTTTGCCAGACAACCGGAACCGGATCTGGAATTTACGGAGGAAGAGCTCGAACAGACGGCCGCCACGAGACCGGCCTCTCAGATGAAGCCGCCCAAGAAGTCCGGAGGCGGACGCCCGCTGCTGTGGATTTTCCTTCTGCTGTTGATCGGCGGAGCGGCCTATGTGGCCATGGAGCCGGAGCAATTGAGCGAATGGCTCTCACCGCTGCTCGGGGAATCGGCTCCTCAACAGACGACGCCTCCGGCCGCTATGCGACAGAAGACCCAGCCGGAACCGGCTTCCCCGCAGACTGCGCCGGCCCCGCCCAGCGATATGGCAACCGCTCCGCAGGCAGCGCCTCGGACACCGGTGGAGCCAGCCGTTCCGCCATCGGTGGCCAAGGCTCCTACTCCTGCGCCTCCGTCGCCGGCGACTCCTGACAAACCGGCCCCCTTCCCAACCATGCCCGCACAGACGGCTGCGTCCCCGCTGTTTGCAGAGGGACAACGCGTGACAGTGATGGGAAATCCGACCGCACCAGCCGAAACGGTTCAGTTGTCGCTGGATCCCGCGGGCAGCAAGCCGGGCCCTTCGGTGCGCCCCGGCGCGACCCTCAGCGTGCTCGACGGAGACCTTCAGCCGGGAGGCTGGGTGTACTCGGTGCGTACGGACGACGGCCTCAAGGGTTGGGTGTCGGAGAAACGACTTCGCATGAAGTTTTAGGTTCGCTTCTTCCCCCTGGCAGGCCGGGGTAATCTCCGGCCTGCATTCCTGCCTCCCTATGCTATAATCCGCGCCGCACCACGTGTCTGCACAACCATCCGCCATCCCCATGGACCGGCTTCGTGCCATTATTTTCGATTTCGACGGGATCATCGCCAACACGGAGCCGCTGCATTTCGCCGGCCTGAGAAAGACCTTGGCGGAGATCGGCATCGAACTGACCGAATCAACGTATTATGCCGACTATTTGGGCTACGACGATCGCGGCTGCTTTATCGCTGCGCTGACGGCAAGCGGCCGCCCGGTCGACCCTGCGACGCTGGCGCGGCTGATGGAACGAAAGGCTCGTGCTTATCTCGAGTCAGTAAAGGAGCATCTGACGATCTTCCCCGGCATCCCCGAATTCGTCCGCGAGGCGGCCACGCTGTTTCCCCTGGCCATCGCGTCAGGTGCGCTTCGTCACGAAATCGAATACATCCTGGAGCAGATCGGACTCCACAAGGAGTTCACGCACATTACGAGCGCAGAAGACGTGACGCGCGGCAAGCCCGACCCGCAACCCTTTCTTCATGCTCTTGAAGGATTGCGCCGGCAGAGCGACACTCTTTTGAGCGCCGGGTCCTGTCTCGTGATCGAGGATTCATTGCCGGGTATCAGGGGGGCCAAAGCGGCCGGCATGAAAGTCCTCGCGGTGTCGAACACGCATACCATCCAAGATCTGCACGAGGCGGACGCGACTGTCGCCACCGTCAAAGACATCGGCTTGGCCGAGTTGCGCACCAGCTTATGGCCGCGATGACAAGGAGCCGCATGCGAATCTGTTCGCTCGTGCCAGGGGCAACGGAAGTGGTGGCGGTTCTCGGCTCAGCCGATCAATTGGTCGCGATCAGTCATGAATGCGACTTTCCCGCCTCCATTCGCCACGCAACCGTGGTCGTTGAGCCGCTCGTGGAGTCCGACCGGTTGACCGGTTCGACCATCGATGAGCAGGTCAAGCAGCTTCTGTCTTCCGGCCAACGGCTCTATCGGCTCAATGAAACGGCGTTCACGGAAGCCAGACCCGATGTCGTCCTGACGCAGGATTTGTGCGGCGTGTGCGCCGTGACGCCCGATCTGCTGACCCGAGCTGTTCGTTCATTGCCTCAGCCTCCAAAAATGGTGACGCTGAATCCCACGACGATCGACGAGGTCCTCATCGACATCGAACGGATCGGCGGAGCCATCGGACGCTACGCCGAAAGCCGGGAGCTCACGGCCTCGCTTCGGAGCCGACTGCGCGCCGTACAAGAACAGCGACGCCGCGTCCGCCCACGCGTCCTCTGCTTGGAATGGCTTTCGCCGCTCTACGTCGGCGGCCATTGGGTTCCTGAAATGGTGGAGCTGGCAGGTGGAACGGATGTCATGGGCGAGAAAGGACGGCCGTCGCGGGAGATCACCTGGGACGAGGCCACGTCTTCCCGTCCCGACATCGTCGTCGTGATGCCTTGCGGGTACTCCGTCCAGCGCACATTGGAGGAACTCGCCGATCTCCGGCGAACGTCCGACGAATGGTCGCGTGCGTTGGGAACCTGGTCCAAGATCGTGGCCGTCGACGCCCTGTCGTACTTCAGCAGGCCCGGCCCCCGTCTCATCAACGGAGTCGAACTGCTGGCTGCCATCTTCTCCGGCACTGAGGCCGCGCGTTGTGATGGACGGCAGGCGGCGGCGGTTTCGCCTTCGATGTTCGCGTGAGCCCGTTCCCATGGCCATGACCGCAAAGGAAGCCCAAGTCTATTGCACGAATCTCACGAAGCAGAGCGGCAGCAACTTCTATTACTCGTTCCTCTTCCTGCCCAGGAAACGTCGCAACGCGATGTATACCGTCTATGCGTTCTGCAAGGCCGTGGACAGCGCAGTAGACGAGCCGCCTCCCGGGAGCGACCCGAAGGAGGAGTTGCGGCGCTGGCGGGTCGAGCTCGATGCCGTCTATGGAGGCACGCCGACCTGGCCGTTGATGATCAGCCTGGCGCACCACGTCGCCCAGCTTTCGATTCCGAAAGCGTATTTCGACGAGCTGATCAAAGGCGTCGAGATGGACCTCGGCACCACTCGTTATGCCACCTTCGACGAGCTGTCGCTCTACTGCTACCGCGTGGCCTCCGTCGTCGGCCTGATCTGCCTCCACATTTTCGGGCCCACCTCCGCGCACGCACAGGACTACGCCGTCGATCTCGGGATGGCCTTTCAATTGACCAACATCCTGCGCGATCTCGGCTCCGATGCCGAGCAAGGCCGCATTTATCTCCCGCAGGAAGACCTTGCGCATTTCGCCTACGGCGAAGCCGCATTGCTCGGACGGAAGCGAACGCCGAACTTGGACGAACTTATCGCATTCGAAGCCGGGAGAGCGCGGCGGTATTACGAGAAGGCCCGAGCCGCGCTCGAAAGCCTCCCGCCGAGAGACCGCCGGGCCTTGACTGTCGCGGAAATCATGCGGGCCGTGTACAGCAGGATTTTAGAACGCATCGAACAGCCCGATCACGACGTCTTCGGTCCTCGTGTCCGCCTTTCAACATCCCATCGTCTCGCGCTGGCGGCCGGTGTGTGGCTCCGCGCCCGATTCTCGTGACTCCTCAGCCGTCCCATTCCGCTCTGGTCGTCGGAGCCGGTCCGGCCGGATTGACGGCGGCACACCGGCTCGCTCAACAGGGGCTGTCAGTGACGGTGCTCGACGAAGTTCGCGCGCCAGGCGGTGGCATGCTCCACGAACCGGGCATTCCATCCCTGTTGTTGGGATGCCACCACGCGACGTGGAATCTCTTGCGCTCGCTCCATCCGGTGCTGGACCGTGGGCAGTATCAGGAAGCCGCGCTGGAATTTCATCTGCCCGACGGCCGTCTCGTCCGCTACCCCAGAAGCCGCTTCCCGAATCCTTTGCACATCGCCATCACGCTGGGACGTTTCTCAGGCCTTCCTTGGACGGAACGATGGAAACTCCTCTCCTGGCTGGAAGCCATCTGGGAAGGATCTACGGAATTGGCCCGGGATCTCGAGTCCCGGACGGCACACGAATGGCTCACGTCCATTCATCAGAGCGAGGGAGCGCAGCGGTCCATCTGGAATCCGCTGGCCCGATGGCTCACAGGAAACGATCTGCACCAACTCTCGGCCGATGCTCTTGTCGGGACGATCAAACCGTTCTTGTTGCAACAGCCGGACGACAGTCGCATCGTCGTACCGAAAGAAACTTGGCAGACGCTTCTCATCGAACCGATTCGAGAGCGTCTCGCGCGACACCGGGCAGCCGTGATCTTCGATCATCCCGTCGTACAGATCCTCTATGACGGAGACCGCGTGACCGGCGTACGCACAGGAGACCGATCGGTGTTGCATGCCGACTGGTATGTCTTCGCGATTCCTCATCACCGGCTGACGCCAATCCTGCCCGAACGCTGGCTGAGCCGGTACGCATACTTTCAACAGATCGTGGACCTGGCGACAGAGGCTTGCCGATTTCTGCACATGACGGTCCGGAGAGCCGTTCCGGTCCCCCGCCTGATTCTCTCTTCCGGCAAGCCGTTCCCCTGGATGCACGTGCGCAGAGAAGGAAACGAGCAGCGCGTTTTCTTCAGCGCAACAGACGCACAGAAACACGATGAGGAAATCGAACAACAGGCCGCGGAATTCCTCCGATCGCTCGGCTTGGTGACGAATCTCCGCGAGATTTCAGCTACGACAACAGGCGAAATTCCTCATGCAATTCTCTCGCTCACGCCCGGCACGAAAGCGCGACGCCCGATTCAGAAGAGCCCCATCCCGAACCTCCTGCTCGCCGGGGCATGGACGGACACCGGCTGGCCGGCCAATCTCGAGAGCGCGATCGTCAGCGGAGAACGCTGCGCGGAAATCGTTACCGGGAAAGCGTCGGCGGCTTATTGACAATCGCGGAGAGTCTCCCTAGGATGCGATCCGCTTCCAGCTTTCTGCACGATCATGATGCTCCAAGACCTCGCCAAGTCGCTTCACAATTGCCAACGCTGCAAGCTCGCCAAACTTGGAAGAACTCAGGTCGTGTTCGGGGTGGGCAATCCGCACGCGAGCATCATGTTCGTGGGCGAAGCGCCCGGATACAACGAAGACCAACAAGGCGAGCCGTTCGTCGGCGCGGCGGGCAAACTGCTCAACGATTTGTTGCAGTCGGCCCATCTCTCACGCGATCAGATCTATATCGCGAACGTCATCAAATGCCGACCACCGAACAACCGCGACCCCGAGCCCGATGAAGTGGAGACCTGCAAGCCGTTCCTGATGCAACAGATCCAGCTCATCCGGCCCAAGCTGGTGTGCACGCTCGGCAATTGGGCGACACAGACTCTTTTGGAACGGAAAGTGGGAATCACGAAGGTCAAGGCGCAAGCGTTTTACATGAAAGACTTCGTGATCTTTCCTCTGCTGCACCCAGCCGCAGCCCTGCACCAAGGAAATCTGCTCGACACGTTGAAGGACGACTTCAAGAAACTGAAGGAGTTCCTCGACAAGAATACGAAGCCGGCCGAACACTCAGCAGCCACCGCAACCCCCGCCGCACCTGTCCTCAATATCGAATCGCCTCAGCCGGCGCAAATGGATTTGTTCGGCTAACCAGGCTGCTGAAAAAGTCCGCCAGCTTCGTTCTCGCATCGCTCAGACGCTCAACGTACCAGACGACGTACGCCTCGCCCCTTCGCTCGCTGCGGCCTCGCTGGACGGCCTTTTTGATCAGCCTGTATTCAATAAAGCTGCGGCTCCGGCGATGGGTTGAACCGCATGGCCCTGTCGCCGCTTGGCTGCGCAACTCGTTCCGTTCACAACTCCGTCCGAACGGAACATCGAACAGTGCTCGCCATCGCCTTCGGCGACCGCAGCGATAGGGCCATGCACCCATCGCAAGTCGCAGCCAGCCCAACTATCCTCCTCGGCGTAATGCATAATGAGCGCAAACACCACCCCGCAACCAGCCGAGCACTTGTGAATCCAGGGGCTTATCGCTATCCTTAGGAATAGATAGCCTGTGAATCGACATTCCTCAAAGCGAGGGGATGATGCCTTCTGCAAAAGAACAGATCGCCAAAATCCTTCAAGATCAGCCCGACGATAGTTCATACGATGAAATTCTTCGGGAGTTGGCCTTCGCGCGGATGATCGAACGAGGGCTTGCTGACTCCGATGCAGGAAAAACGATCAGCCATGAAGAGATGGGACGCCGCATCAAAACATGGCGGAGTTGACATGGACAGCCGAAGCCGAACGATGGCTACGCGACATCCATGACTATATCGCTCAGGATAATCCCGCCGCTGCCAGTCGCACCATAGACGCGCTCTACCAGAAAGTAGAAATCCTCAAAGAGTTCCCCGAATCAGGCTACCGCTACTGGCAACGTCAGGACCGGCACATCCGCATTCTGCTCCATGGTCATTACCGAATTGCTTACGTGATCAGAAATTCCGGCACAATCGATGTCCTCGGCGTTTTTCATGGCGCCCTCGATATCGACCGTTACTTGTTGTAGTTCACCTCTTCTACATTAAACCGCCTCAACCGGCGCAGATAGATCTGTTTGGATAGGTGGGCGCTGGACACGGAGATGGTGTCCAGCCTGCTCCAGTACTTCGGCACAACCTCACTAAGTTTCCCATCTGCTCGACGCCGAAACTTGCTCCCGTTCCCGGCTTCGCCCGAACGGAACTTCGAACATCGGCGTCGCCCAGCGAAACGCTGGTCGCATCTGATCAACAAGTGTGGCATTACCCAGGCGTCTCACCGACTCGACGCCGTCCGCGAACGTGATGCTCTTCTTCCTCGCGAACCCCGTGCAAGTCGCAGGCAGGACACCATCTCCGCGCTCATCAAGTAGACGGCAGTTGAACCAAGCTTGCGGTCTGGCGCCCGCAACGACATGTCCCATGCAATCCCTCGCAAGTCGCAGCCCCATTTGCCCATCTCCGTGGAGGCCTCATCGTGCCCCCTTTTGAGGTGTCCGTCAAACCCGGGCCAGCTTACAATGTCCCGGTTTTATCGCCCTAGATTCATCATTGAAACTTCCTCGTAAGAAAGTATGAAAACTGCACGTCATCCAGGGATGATTCCCGCTGAGCGGATGCCACCCGGGTCAGATTGAACTCGTTCAACATTGCGAAAAACATACTCATCAGCTAGGGCGACGATGAAGGCGTGTAGCTTTCCTTGGATCATCTCAATTTCCTCCTTCAGTTGTTTGATGGCCGCCTTCGGCGGTCGGCGCGCCGGTATTACATCCAGGACCTGGTACGCAACGATGAAGTGCAGGTCTTTTTCGCTAGGGTTCACAATGATCTCCCCAGTATCGTCCGCAACAAGTTCCAACCCCTCTTGGAATTGCGGAAACCCATAGTGAAACGCAGCTTGATTCCTAAAATTGTGTATTACATTTTTCGCTCTCGGTGATTTGGTCACTATTTCACAGACTTCCTTATGTGCGTCCTGAACTTTGTTGCTCATGCCCGCTACTAGTTCTTTAAGTGAGGGCATGTTCTTTTTCTTCTTCTCAGTAAAAATATCTTTCCATGCGTTGGAGAGAAAGCCCAATCTCATCCGAGCAAGGAAAAATTGAATCCGATTCCATTTAGTCTGACTGATTTCATCGGTTTCGGAAGTTGGTCTGTCCACCTCAAGGATGTCTTTCAATCGTTCAACATTAGACAAGTCTTCGTCTACCGCCATTAGACGCGCTACATAGACGGCCAAAGGTCATGAGAAGGCAGAAAATCTCCAATGATAAATTTCAACAAGGAATCCCCTTCATGCTTTCTAAAGGGAGAGACTGGCCCTTCCAGATCAACTGGTCCATTTGAGTCTATGGTAGTCATTATCGTTCACCTCCACCTTCTATTGGATTTCTAAGGTAATCAACCTGTCAGATGGGGTAAAAAACCGTCGGTCACCAGTGAAAATGCTAGCAGCGAAGGCTATACTTTACGGGTGTCATCACATCCACTCGTCAAGAAGTCCACCCCTCCTATCTTGTCAATTCGCGCGCGCGCCAATAAATTCAAACAATGGAAAAGGCGGTTCAAGGTCATTAAGAACTCAATATTCGACTTGGCGCTGAAGCGTTTCGTTTTTCAAAAAGTCACGGAACTCGTCCGAGACAATCCACGCTTACAAACTCCAAGTGTCTTTTATGACTGGTTGCATAAAGCCTATGCCATAGACATGACCATTCATATTCGACGACTGACCGACACAGACAAGAGAAGTATTTCTTTCGTTAACTTAATGAAAGACATAGAACGCTATCCTGAGGTGATGAGCCGCCGTCGGTTTACGCTTCCGTATAAAGGCTTTATGAAACAATTCGGCCATAAGGATTTTGACCGATTAGCGAAGCCGGGCTCAAGCGTTCTTAATAAACGACTCATAGCCCAACACAAAGCGAAACTAGTTAAGAGCCATAAGAGACTTCGCAGCTTCACTAATAAGCATGTCGCCCATCTCGACATACGAGGAATGAGAAGATTTCCGACCTATGAAGAACTTAACGCTTGTGTGGATACAATCGAGTCTCTTCTCAAGGACTATGCTCTCTTGCTCGAACAGAGTGCCCCCGATCCGGTTGTTCCGGTCATTCAGTATGACTGGATGGCTCCCTTCCGATTGGCATGGTTGCCGAACAAGAAAACTCACGAATCTGCTACCACGCTGCTACCAGGACAGGACAAATTATCCCCATCTGCATCCATTCCACCAGCATCCTGATTTGTGGGTTCTTGTGGAGTTAGGTTGTCTGAGGTATGACTCTCTGAAATTCCTAAACCGCGGGTCCTGTGGGGTCTGCCGTGCAACTATCTCGTACTTGACAGCAATAACGCAGATCGTTAGGCCGCATATTTCATATGTCGCCGAAGCTTCATGGACGTAGGAGAAGTAGCGCCCGCGGCTGCTGACCCGTGCATCAGCGCGGCGTTTCTTGCCGTAGCGAAATCCCGCGCCCCGCTCTAGCGGGCAGCACAGATGTCGGACGTTCCGTTCGGTGATCTATCCCCGGCGTTCGGTCTGGACTGTTACCGCCAATCACTGAATGGGCCGGGACCTTGCCGATGCGAACGATCGCAAAAATTGATCTACAGAGTTCGCTGGCTTTCGCCCTCAAGGCGAGCGCGGTTGCTGACCCCGTGCATCAGCGCTCTGCGTTTCTCGCCGCAGTGAAGTCGCGCGGCCTGCTCTCAGCAGGTGACACAGATGTTCGACGTTCCGTTCGGCCATTGGCCCAAACGGAACTAGTTTCTGGGTCAAGCGCGACTAAACATGCCGGGGAGCCAGCAAGCGCTGGCGAAAGGGGAAGCAACCACGGTCACCAAACCGCCCTGTTTGAGGCTCGGCGAGTTTACACGCTTGGGCGAGCGAGGCGTAGTCGGGTGGTTCAGACGGTTTCTTCGCGGTGAACGGTCCAGACTGAGCGACACCATCTTCTTCTGGGCCAAGCGGGATTGAGCGCGGCGGCAAGCCAGCACGCGCTGGCGAAAGGTGAAGCAATGGGGGCGGCTGTCCGAGGCTTGGCGAGTTTATAGGCGAGAGCGTGTCAGGCGTGGTTGGGTGATTCTGGAGGTCCCACGGCGGCAGGCATCCACACGAGCGGCACATCTCTGCTGGCGAAAGCGGAAGCAACGCAGGTACCTAACAGAACCAGACTCGAAGGCCGCCAGGCGCTTGTAAGTCCACCCCGCCCTCGTTATCCTTGTGAACCATGACTACCGCAAACACACCGCTCATTACCTCCTCACCAGACGTGCTCGGCGGCACACCCGTCTTCGCAGGAACTCGCGTGCCGGTCCAGACGCTGATCGAATACTTGGAGGGCGGCGAAACAATCGACGACTTTCTCCAAGGTTTTCCAACCGTCACTCGTGATCAAGTGATCACGTTCCTCGAAGAAGCCAAGACCCGCATGCTCGCCAAGGCCTCGTGAGAATCCTTCTCGACGAGTGCATCGACCGAAGGTTGGCGAAAGAGATCGCCATTGCGGTGATCTTGCTGCAAGCTCCGACCAACCGACTGAAAGACCTTCGGCCACTATTGCCCAAGCTGCAACGGCTGCTTCAAACAGCACCAAAAAGAGAAGTGAGTCGAGTCAGCTTGTAACATCATTCGGTGTTGAGTCTTCCTTTTCCTGCCGTCGCCCGCGCTGCCGACGCACGCCTCAGTGCAGTTCTCATTTTCCTAAGCCGCTAGGGAGAATAGTCTGCCCCACATGGCGAGCGCGGTTGCTGACCTGTGCGTCAGCGCTCTGCGTTTCTTGTCGGAGCGAGATCGCGCGGCCCGCTCTCCGCGGGTAGTACAGATGTTCGAGGTTCCGTTCGACCAGCGGTCCGGACGGAACAAGTTTCTGTACTAAGCGGGTCGAGCGTCACGACAAGCCAGCAAGCGCTGGAAAAAGGAGAAGCACCGCGGGCGCCACCCGTTCTGTTCGAGGCTTGGCGAGTTTACAGGTTTGAGTGAGA
>DATFDJ010000004.1:0-123423 GCA_035252115.1 Nitrospira sp.
GGGCAACGGCAGCGCATCGCCATCGCCCGCGCCATTCTCAAAAATCCGCGCATCTTGCTCTTGGACGAGGCCACGTCATCGCTCGACAGCGAATCGGAACGGCTGGTCCAAGAGGCCCTCGAACGACTCATGACAGGGCGCACGACGTTCGTAGTGGCTCACCGCCTCACCACCGTTCAGCAAGCCGACCGTATTCTGGTGTTGAATCAAGGGAGGCTGGTGGAATCCGGGGCGCACGGCGAATTGATGGAAGCAAAGGGGTTATACCAGTATCTTTATACCCTTCGTCTCGCCGAACAGACTTAATCCACCCACTGCACGTCGCTCTTTGGCGACGGATCTTCGGGTTTGATCCACTGTATCGGGGGAGCCGTTAAGGCATCGGCGACCGCAGCGACCAGCCTCTCTTTGGCCAATGGTTTCGGCAGGAACGGTACGGATCCCAGGAGAATGCCTTGCTTCGCCAGATCGGCGGCGGAATGCCCCGACATGTAGATACACCGCAACTTCCCCATGACGGTTAGCATCTGGAGCACCATTTCGGGGCCGTTGACGCGATGGTAAGAGCTCGCATCCGACGCCAGATGAAAATCCGGCGGAGGTAGAAAGACGTCGACGAGTGCGAGATCGAACGGGCTCGAAGAAGACGCGCACAATGCCATCGCTTCGGGGCTGCCTTCTGCCGAAGTGACCTCGTATCCGGCTTCTTTCAGAAGTTTTTCACAGAACAGCCGGATGATCGGGTCATCATCGACGACCAGTATCCGCACGGTTCTGTCCTGTGCCGACGACATAGCCATAGCGAAGATTTGCTCGGTCTTCCCGTTCCTTTCTATCGGCCGGCATTCAAAAGAACTTAACCGGTACGGCTGCGGATGCGTCAACTCTTCGGACCCGCGTCGACGGCCCGGCGGAGCGCATCCTGGAGCTCGAGCATCTGCGTTTCAACCGTGACCATCAAGGCTGCCGCCGCGCCGGCCTCGTCGCTTCTCCCCAGCTCTTCCATCCGCTGGGCGGTTGCCAGGACGGAATCGGCGCAAAACTGCATCAGCGATCCTTTCAACTTGTGGGCCGCAGACACCACGCCCCGGCTGTCTCCTCGATGGAGGGCCGCCCGCAACGCTCCGACGTCTTTCGGGCTTTCCCGCAGGAACATATCGACCAAATCGGCAAACAGTCCGCGGTCTCCGTCGACGCGCGTCAGCGCTTGATCTAAATCGAATATCGACATGGTGCTCACGGCCGTAATCCAACCTAAGAAATTCGCTCCAGTCCCACCAACGCCGCATCATCGCCGAAGTGTTGCGCCTCCTGCCACGTTCGCGACTCATCGAGACATCGGCCGATGACCGCGTGAAGCGACTTTCCGGCTTCCCGCTCCAACACCTGCTGCAGCCGTTCCCGTCCCCACAGTTGTCTGCCCGGCGAGATGGTTTCATAGACTCCGTCGCTCATCATATAGAGGCGGTCATGGACCTGAATCGTGCATGTCAGCGAAGCAAACGTCGCATCCGACATAAAGCCCAACGGCGTGTTGCTCTGAGTCAACCACGTCGAGACTTGGCCCGGTCGGCACAGAATCGCCCCGGCATGCCCGGCCGACACGCTCGACAACGTCCATGTCGGGAGATGGAGCGCGCCGATCCAGAGCGTGAAATAGTCGCCTTCCCTCGTCATCGGGAAGCGTCGATTCGCTTCGGCGGCGATGGCCGCCGGATCATACGACCCGACGACCCGAAGCAAATTTTCCGGATGCAGGAAGCTGACCATTGCCGCGGCTCGGAGCGCGGCCGACACCCCATGGCCTGACGCATCCAGCATATACAGGCCCAGATGTTCCTTGCCCCATGTCGTCACGCCGAAGAGATCCCCGCCCAATGCCAGCGAGGGGAGGTACTGATACGCCATGATGACTCCCGGCACCGGGTGACCTTCTTCCGGTAGCAGGGACTCGATGAATCGCGCAGACGATGTCAGGTCTTGTTCCAGCATCTCTTGCTTGGCAATCAACGCCTGGTTCGATCGATCCAGATGGTCCCTCGTGTTCTCGAGTTGCCGGACCAGCGCATGGGTTCGCAAGGCGGCCTGAACACGCGCCATGGTCTCTTGAATCGACGCGGCTTTGCTGAGGAAATCGTCTGCGCCGCGGGCCAACCCTTCGGCGATCTGCTCGGGTCGATCGTGCGCGGTCATCATGATGATTTGAGTGGTCGCGAGGGAGGGCTCGGCCCGGACCGCCTCACAGAGCGTCGGCCCGTCGATTTCCGGCATCATCCAATCTACGATGATCAAATCGGGGCGCATATGCCGGACGGCGTCCAGGCCTTCCATGCCGTTCTCCGCCTCGTGAACGTCGTACCCGAGCCTCTTCAACCGGCGCACCAAACTCAGACGGGCGACCGGTTCGTCGTCAATGACAAGAATCGACGCGCATACGGAAGAACCGGGCACGTTCAGTCCCGCGGCTTCAGGCATGAGTTTCTCGGATGTCCTCTGATGACCATGTCATCATGGTCATCATGCGGCCATGCCGTCTTTCCCGGTAAGCGCTTCTGCCTCCGAATTGTGGATGGGGATGAGTTTGGCAATGTTGGCGAGCGTCATGATTTCCCGGACGTAGCTCTGCGGCCGTATCGCGCTGAGCCGGATCTTGTTGAGCTTCAGACTCTGCGCAAGGAGTGCCAGAAGCCCAAGCCCGGAACTGTCCAGAAATTGGACCTGTTCGAGATCGAGGATGAGATGCCGGCACGCCGTCCCCTTGACCCGTTCGACCGCGGCCTTGAATGACGCGCGGTGATCGTAGGTCAGATCTCCTTTCAAGACCAGTACCGTCGCCTGTTTCGTGTCTCGCTGTGTGATTTCCATGGCCCGTCCTTTCGTTGCGCCTCAACCGTCATGCCGAATGGGTCGCAAGGACCTCTCGCTCGGACTGATAGATCGGCATCATTTTGTGGATACCGGAAATCGTAAGCAGCTTCAGCACCGGCTCCCGAGGCCGGAGCAAGCCGAACGTTCGTTGCTCCTGCTTCATAGCTTGGGCCGTCATGGCCAGCACGCTCAAGGCCGTGCTGTCGATAAAATTCACGTCGGCCAGATCGACGATCACTCGGCGGCATCCTTCTTTCAGGGCGTTCGCCACAGCCGCCTTGAAGTGTGTGCGCTCGGCATACCGAAAATGATCCGGCACATGGAGTATGGTGTATTCAGGATGCACAATCGTCCTGATCGGCATATTCAATCCTTCGGATGTAGAGGCCAGTGACCGGCATGCGGAGAATCCCCCGGATGCCATGTCCAGCACGAGCCGCTTGCACTGCCGCCGGCTTCGCGAAGCGACACACGACGTCAGGACGAGTGCCGCCGAACTTTCAGATGAGGGTGCGTCCCATCCGTTATCGGTCGGCGAACGCGATTCTTGAGCAGTCGAGCCGATTGCTTCATCGTCACGCCGCGAGAGGAGGGGATACTTGCGCAAGGAGAGCCGAGGAATCCGTCAGGTCAACCGTCGCGATGACTTCATTCCCACGCCCCTGGTATTCCAACCGGTTGAAGACCAATCGATGAGCAATGGCAATTCCACGGCCGTGCGCGTGGTGCAGTCTTTCCGGGACAAACTCCAAGAACGGCTTCCAATCGAATCCGTCTCCCTGATCCTTGATGGTGAATCGGATGGCTCCCGGTCCACGGACCATTTCCAAGCTCGCGTACCGAGCCGCGTAGTAATCCTGCGCCAGGCGGTGGGCGACCTCCTCCTCCAAGGCATCCTCGGCGAGCAATCGGCCCTTGTCTTCATATGTGATGCCGAGATTCCCGTGCTCGACGGCATTGAGCAGCAGCTCGCAGAGTCCGATTCCCGTCCTTCGCGGATCGGGAAGGGTCACCGCAACCAGGGCGGCCAAACTCCTGGCTTCCCGTATCGTCCGAAATCGAAAGACCGCGTGGTCCAGCCCCTGGAGAGCGGCGGCGATATCCTGTGCGAGCGTCCTGGACTCCTGGGCAAGCCGGCCCGCCTGCTCTCCAAATTCGGTCCACTCCGGCACGGACGCGCTCAAAGACAACGCCGTATCCCCGGCAGAGGCGATCGCCTGCGCTTTTGACGCGATCTCGTGCAGCACCGTCGCGACGTCGGTAATCTTCGCTTGCTTGTCACGCATGGCGTCGCTGAGAGAGACACACGGCCAATCAGTGCCGGGTCGACATCGGATCCGGCGCAAACATCCCCGAAGATGTGTCGGACTCCACAGGGTCCCGGATCGTCTCCGGCTCGGGTCCCCGGTCCATGGATGGCGGCGGAACATCCGGCGTCGTCGTTTTCTCGGCTAGGACCACAATCTCGACGCGCCGGTTTTTGGCCCGATGTTCGAGCGTGAGATTGTCCGCCCTGGGCATCGAATCGGCGCGACCGACCGCGCTGAGATGATTGGCCGGAACTCCGTAGAGTTCCGTCATGACCCGAACCGCCATCACGGCGCGGACCGCCGACAGTTCCCAGTTCGATGGAAATTGGGTGGTGCGGATGGGGACGTTGTCGGTATGTCCTTCAATGCGGACTTGCCGATCCAACTCGATCAACGCTTCGGACAAGGCCTTGAGAAACGGCAGCGCTTCAGGCCGCAGCACGGCTTCCCCGCTGTTGAACATGACGTGATCGGGCACGGTAATGACGATATCGCCCGACGCATGTTCGATCATCTCGACCAATTCGAGACCGGTGCTTTCTTTCAGCGATTTCATGATGGCTCGCAGCCGCCGGATGACGGGCTCCCTGGCATCGGTGGGTGACTGCATCGTGGCCGGCTTCGCCGTGCCGATCGTAAACGCCAGCTTCGAAGCCGGCGCGCTGACGACGGGATTCAACGCCGCTCTGATCGATTCGCTGACGGTGCGGTATTTCCCCTCGTTGACGGACGAGACGGAATACATCACGACGAAAAAGGCGAACAAGAGGGTGATGAAATCGGCGTAGGACACCAGCCACCGCTCATGGTTCTCGTGTTCTTCGTGCTTGTGCTTCGCCATCTTTTACCGTGAAACGTAATGGGGTAGTGTTCAGTGTTGAGTGTTGAGTTTTTAGTTGTCGGGACAACTCACCACCACTCAAAACTAAAAACTCAAAATTACAAATTCATCATCACTTCTTCGTCTCCGTCCGTTCGGAGTGCGGCAAGTAGCTTTCCAATTTTTCCTGGAGCAATCGAGGGTTCTCTCCTTGCGCCAAACCGACGAGGCCCATGATGGTCATGGTCCGCAGGCTCGATTCCTCCTTGAGCTTGTACTTGATCTTGTTGGCGATGGGGAGGAACAAGAGATTCGCAGCGCCGACTCCGTAGACGGTCGCGACGAAGGCAACCGCAATGCCGCCGCCGAGCTTGGACGGATCGGCAAGATTCTCCATCACGTGAATCAGGCCGAGCACCGCTCCCAAAATTCCGACGGTGGGCGCGTAGCCGCCGGCCGCTTCCCAGACCTTCGCGCCGGCAAGGCCTTCCTCCTCGTGGTGTTCGACTTCGATTTCCAAGATCTCATGCACGGCCTTCGGATCGGTGCCGTCGACGATCAATTGCACCCCCTTCGCCATGAACGGATCCTTGATTTCTTTCAGTTTACCTTCGAGCGCAAGCAGTCCCTGCTTCCGGGACACATTGGCGAGATCGAGAATCAGTTTGATCGTGCCTTTGGCGTCGACATGAGGGTTCCCGAGGGCCAGCGACAGCTTGCCGATCGCGCGCAGGACGACCGGCAAGGGATTTTGCACGCAGCAGGCTCCGAGCGTCCCGCCGATCACAATGATGAAGGCGGTGAGCTGCATGATCGAACCGAGATGGCCGCCCTCGAGATGTTGTCCTCCGACGATCGATCCGATCGCGATGACGATCCCGAGTATGGTCGCAATATCCACGACGTTGGTTCCCTTGTCCGCTCCTGCGGTGGTTCATGACTAGACGGGCCGCGACCCGCTCGGGGCCGACGCCGCCTCGACGGCCGCCTGCTCGTTGGGCAAGAGCAGGCGGTTCAAGTCCAGTACAATCAGCAGGCGGTCCTCGATCCGTCCCACGCCTTGCGTGAATTCGGACCCCGCCGAACCGCCTACGGATGGCGGAGGTTCGATGGCGGACTTCGGGATACGGAGGACTTCCACCACTTCATCGACGATCAATCCCACCATGCGCTGGCGCACCAGGACCACCATGATGCGCGAATCGTCGGTTTTCTCCGCCGGCGGCAGTCCGAAGCGCCGCCGGAGATCGAGCACCGGAATGATGCGGCCCCGCAGGTTGATCACGCCTTCCACGAAGAACGGCGCCTTGGGAACCCGGGTGACCTCCACCATCCGGTTGATTTCCTGAACGCACAACACATCGAAGGCGAATTCCTCATTCGCGATGCGGCAGGTCACGAACTGGCACAGGTCCCCGCCGATGCCGCCGTTGGTCGCGACGGCTCCGACTTTGGCCATCTGATCGGCGGAGCGAGCGGCATGTTCTTCCACGATCATGTCATTCTCCTCCCCAGCTCAGTTCAGACCTTGAAGGAACCCACGATGCCCTGCAGTTCGACGGCCAACTGGCTCAAATCATGGCTGGCCTTGGCCGACTCGTTGGCGCCGGAGGCGGACTCTTTCGTCACCTTCGCAACGTTCTCGATGTCGTTGGCGATTTGCTGGGTGGCCACCGATTGTTCTTCCGATGCCACGGCGATTTGCCGGATCATGTCCGCGCTTTCGGACACCATCTGCACGATCCTCGTCAACGCCTCACCGGTCTTGTTGACCAATTCGACGCCGCCCGATACCTTCTGCGTCCCCTGCTGCATGGAGTCCACCGCGCCCCGCGTATCCTGCTGGATCTGCCGGATCATGTCGCCGATTTCTTTGGTCGCTTTCGTGGTGCGCTCGGCCAGTTTGCGGACTTCGTCGGCCACCACGGCGAATCCCCGGCCTTGTTCGCCGGCGCGCGCCGCCTCGATGGCCGCGTTCAAAGCCAACAGATTCGTCTGGTCGGCGATGTCCTCGATGACCCGGACGATCTCGCCGATCTGATCGGAAGACTTTCCGAGCTCCGCGATGATCGTGGCGCTGTTCGAGACGGCATCCGACAGTTGCTGCATGCCGGAGATGGTGTCCGAGACCACGGTACCTCCGTCCTTGGCGGTCTTGACCGTCTCCTGCGCCAAGGTCGCGGCCTTTCCTGAATTTTGCGCCACCTGGCTGACGGTCGCGTTCATCTCTTCCACCGCCGCCGCCGTTTGCGACGCACGGGACGTCAATGTATCGGTGCCCTTGGAAATTTCTTCCGCGGTGGCCGACAATTCGACGGAAGCCGAAGCCACCTTGTCGGTGACATGCGCTACCTTGCCGATCATCTTCTGGAGCTTTTCGATGAACAGATTGAAATGCGTGCCCAATTGGGAGATCTCGTCTGTGCCGTGAACCGGCACGCGCTTGGTCAAGTCGCCCTCCCCCTGAGCGATGTCTTTCGTGATCCCTGCCACATGAGCCAGCGGCCGCAGGACGATGCTGCGGAGCAACAGGTAGGTAATGAGCAGAATCGCCAGCACGACGCCGACCATGAGTCCTGCGGTATTCATGAGCGATTTGTCTGCCGCCGCCTTTCCCTTGGTCATGTTCATGTTGACGACCAAGACGCCGAGCGCATCCCCGACCTGCTTGTCGCTGTGGCAACCGATGCAGGCCGCCGACGTCGCCTTGTCCACCGTAGCCCGCCGGAAGGTCGGAGCCCCGCCCATTTCTTCAATGCGGGAATAGCTCTCGGCTCCGCTCATGACGGCTCGCAGCGCTTCCGCTTCGAAGGCGTCTTTCGGCGAATTGGCCGGATTCAACGGAGTCTGGCTGATCAATCGCGCCCCGAAGAGCCCATGCTTGTTCGCTTCCTCTCCCATTTCGCGCGTTGCGGTCGCCGGGAACGGAATCGCATCCGGATTGCCCAGGTGATCCCTGGAGACCTGAATGTCGGCCCCGGCCTTCGACTTCTTGATCTTTCCTACATAGTGCTGCGCGATGTAGGAACGGGTAATCTGAATCTGGGTTTCCAAGAGTTGCCCGCGTTGGTCGAGCATCAATTCCAGCTTATTCTGTTCCTGGTGGTACAGGAGGAACAGCCCAACAAGAATGATCGCCGTCGCGACCGCTCCGATCGATACGATGAATTTGGCCCCGATGTTCATGCCCTTCAACAACGTGCTCATATGCCCTCCTGCCTCCCCGTATGTGATGAGATGGATGCCGCCCCCTTACACCATGTTGAGAATTTCTCCGACGACCCCCGACAACGGAATCACCTTGTCCGCACAGCCGGCCTCGACGACGGCTTTCGGCATGCCGTACACGATGCAGCTCTTCTCGTCCTGCGCGATCGTCCGGCCGTTGGCCGCCTTGATGGCTTTCATCCCCTGCAAACCGTCGTGACCCATCCCGGTGAGAATGACGCCGATGCCCCGCTCTTCGTACACCGAGGCGACCGACTGCATCAGGATGTCCACGGACGGCGCATGCAGATGCCGCTCGACGTTGGGACCGAGCGCGGCGACATGGCTCATGATCGATTTGCGTCTCACTCGGCACTGTGAGCCGCCGGGCGCAATCAGAATGCGGCCCGGACCGATCTCGTCGCCGTCGACCGCCTCTTTCACGTCCAATTCGCAGACGCTGTTCATCCGTTCCGCAAACGGTTTGGTAAACGCCTTGGGCATATGCTGTACGATGATGACGCCGGCGGGAAAATCACGCGGAAATGCCGGCAAGATCTCCAACAGCGCCTGCGGTCCTCCCGTAGAACAGCCGATCGCCACGAGCTTGGCCCCGCGTGTCGCGGTCACCGAATGGGCCGTCAAGGCGCCTGCGGACGGTTTGATCGCCTGTCGGAGCGCGCCATGGGCACGCCGCGCCCGCACCTTGTCCCTGGCTCCGCTGGCCGCCACGATCTTTTCGATCAATTGGTCATGAATGTCTTGAATCTTCATGACCACGCCGTCGAGCTGTTTGGGAATGTAGTCGACGGCGCCCAACTCCAACGCCTTCAGCGTCTCGCAGGCCCCCTCGGTCGTCAGCGAACTGACCATGACGACCGGAACCGGATGCTCCACCATGATGCGCGTCAACGCTTCGATGCCGTTCATGCCGGGCATCTCGACATCCATGGTGACGACGTCGGGATCCAGATGGTGCACCTGCCTCACCGCCTCCTCCCCGTTTCGCGCCGTCCCGGCGACGGCGATGCGGGGATCGGCGTTCAACATCGACGCCAGGCTCTTGCGCATGAACGTCGAATCATCCACGACGAGCACCTGAATCGCTTTCTTCATCATGCCTCGGTGTTCCGTCGACTTCCTCTCACTTCATATGACGAATCAGCTTTTCGGCGAAGGTTTTTGGATCGAACTTGGTGATATAGTCCGTCGCCCCGACCTGGCGTCCCTTGTCCTGGTTGCAGGTCCCGGTCAAGGACGAGTGCAGGATGACCGGGAGATGCGCGAGCCGGGGATCCGCGCGGATGTTCCTGGTCAATGTAAAACCGTCCATGTCCGGCATTTCGATGTCGCTCAGCACGAGATTGACGCCCTGGACCTGTAGCGATCCTTCCCTGGCTGCCTGGTCCGCGAGCTCCCGCAGATAGTCCCAGGCTTCTTTGCCGGTCGTCGTCTGGATGAACTGGACGCCCAATTTGTCCAGCGCCTTGCGGATTTGGCTGCGGGCCACCGTCGAATCATCCGCAAAGAGAATACGCTTCTGCCTCAGTTCCGGCTTCACCGTCACCCCGGCGTACACTTCGTCGTCGGGACGGGGGCAGATATCGCTGAGCAATTTTTCCACGTCGAGAATCAAAACCATCCTGCCGTCCTCCAGCATCGTGACGGCGGTCACCGCGCCCTTGTTGTTCTCGCGTACGAGCGCCGGCGGCGTCCTGATCTGCGCCCAGGAGGTCCGGATGATGCGATCGACGGCCGCGACATGGAACGCCTGCAGACTGGCGTTGTATTCCGTGATGATCAAGATCCCCTGATCCCTGGCGTCGGGCTTCGAGGCATCGGGGTCCTGCTCGCCCAATCCGAGACTGCGTTTGAGGGCGATCACCGGCACCATCGTGCCCCGGATATTGGCCATGCCGACCACGCGATTGTCGGCCTCCGGAACGCGGGTCAACTGCGGCAGCTTCATGACCTCCCGGACTTTGAAGACGTTGATGCCGAACAATTCACCGGTTCCCAGATGGAACATGAGCAGCTCCATCTGGTTCGCGCCAGCCAGCCGGGTCCGTGCGTCGATTTCTTTGATCAGCGTCGACATCGTTCCTCTCCTCGTTCGTCCATGGGGCCGGGCGCCGTTTCTCATGCTGCTTACGCGGCCGCCGGGGTCACACCGTGCCAGGCATGAGCGTTCTCGACCAGTTCGGAGATATCCAGGATCAGGACGACCTTGCCGTCGCCGGTGATGGTGGCGCCTGAGATCCCTTTGATGCTTTCCAAGTAGTCCCAGATGGATTTGATCACGACTTCTTCCTGGGATCGCAGCTCATCGACCACCACGCCGATCCGGCGATCGCCCAAGGCGGCCACGACGACGTTGAATCGGTCTCGACGGGGATCGACGGGAATATCGAATTCTTCGGCGAGCCGGATCAGCGGCAGCACACGGTCGCGGAGATGGAGCACCTCGCGACCGTTGATCGTCTTGATGTCCGACTTCGTGATCCGGACCGCTTCGATGACCGAGCTGAGCGGGATCGCGAAGGTCGCGCGTTCCACCTCCACCATCAAGGCCTGAATGATGGCGATCGTCAACGGCAGCTTGATGGTGATGAGACTGCTCTTGCCTTGCTCCGACTCGATTTCCACCGTCCCGTTCATTTTGCGGATGTTCGTCCGGACGACGTCCATCCCGACACCGCGGCCGGATACGTCGGTCACTTTCTCCGCGGTGCTGAAGCCGGGCAGGAAGATCAGGTTGACCACTTCGCGCGCCTCCATGCCGGCCAATTCGGCTTCGCTGATCAACCCTTTGGACAAGGCTTTGGCTTTCACTTTGTCCAACGGGATACCACGGCCGTCGTCTTGGATCCGGATGACAATGCTGTTGCCCTCCTGACTGGCGGCAATCCGCAACGTCCCTTCGGTCGGTTTGCCTTTCTCATGGCGCTCCGTGGGCATTTCGATGCCGTGATCGATGGCGTTGCGGACGAGGTGAACCAACGGATCGCCGATCTCGTCGGCCACGGATTTGTCGAGCTCGGTCTCTTCTCCGTGCGTTTCGAGCCGGACCTGTTTGCCGAGCTTCTGGGACAGATCCCGCACCATCCGGGGCAGCTTCGCGAGAACTTTCTTGATCGGCAACATGCGGGTTTTCATGACCGCAAGCTGCAGATCGGTCGTGACGAGATTGAGCTGCGTGAGCGTTTCGCCGAGTGCCCGGACTTGCGGATCGGCCTCGTGATTTTGCTCGAGGATGCCGCCGATCTTCAGGAGGCGATTGCGCCCCAGAACGAGCTCTCCTACCAGGTTCATCACGGAATCCAACCGTCTCGTTTCCACGCGGATCGTATGGTCTTCTTCGACCGATCTGGGTTGTTTCTCCTGTTTATGGAGCGCCTGGTCCAAGGCTCGTTCGGTGATGGCCTTGGCCTGCACGAGAATTTCTCCGAGCGGCTGCTTGGGCTCCGGCTGCTTCTGCTGCTGCGTCAAGGCGTCGAAGACCTGCTCCTTGGTCGCCAACCCTTCGTGCACCAGAATTTCGCCGATCGTCGCCGATCCTTGACCGAGGGGATCCGGGGACGGCTTGTTTGAAGAGTCCGCCGTTCCCGAGACCGATTGTGCGGCCGCTTTCTGAACGCCGATCTTCCCCGCCAGTACGTCGTCCAGCTTGTGCGCCATCTCTTCGACCGGAACGTTGACATCGGTGCCCGTCTGGCGAATGTCCGCCATGATGGCCTTCACGACGTCGACGGTCTCCAGAATCACGTTGATGACGGCCGGCACCACCGCCATTTCTCCTTGCCGCAGTTTATTCAGGATGCTTTCGGCTCGATGCGTGACGTCCACCAAACGGTTGAAGCCCAGGAACCCCGCCGAGCCCTTCATGCTATGCATGGCGCGGAAGATCTCGTTGAGCAGATCTGCGTTGTTCGGATCCGACTCGAGGGCGATGAACCGCTGGTCCAGGACCTCGATCATCTCGGTCGATTCCGTCAGGAAGTCGTTCAAAATCTCCTGCATCTCGTCGCTCATGCCGTCCTCCGGATTGGCCGTTACCAGGCCCTCCTCGCTGTTTAGTTGAACCCGAACCGCTTCAGGATTTCGTCCGCCAGGTCTTGGTCCATCGCGGTGCTTTTCGACGCTTCCAACTGCTTCAACATTTCCGTCGCCTTGCCCGTTGCTCCGGCGCCGGCTCCCTTGGTATAGGGGCCGAAGACGACCACGAGTTGAAGCAACTTCCGTTCGACTTCATCGACGATCGTCACGAGCTTGTTCACACGCTGGGCCACGAGGTCCTGAAACGAGAGGGCCGTCACGATGTCCGTCAATGCTTTCTGCTCGTTCAACAATTCCGCTTTGATCACACGAAACACCTGTCCCGTCTGTTCCTCCCCGGAAGTCGCCGACGGACCGGCCTCGAGCCGGCTCAACTGCTTCATCACTGTGTCGTGATTGG
This sequence comes from Nitrospira sp., assembly GCA_035252115.1. Taxonomy (GTDB): domain Bacteria; phylum Nitrospirota; class Nitrospiria; order Nitrospirales; family Nitrospiraceae; genus Nitrospira_C. Next base: position 12,662 of record DATFDJ010000004.1, read on the forward strand.
CCTGAATGGCTTCGACCAGTTGCATGACGCGATGTGTGCCTTCCTCCGTCAGACGATTGAGATCGTGCAGGTGCGTGACGGCCTGCGGCAGTTGCTCCGTGGTCGCGCTCATCGGATCCCTGAATTGCGTGATGGTTTTCAGCATGGTGTCGATGAATCGCGCCAGCTCACCGAGCTGATCGTAGATTTGCGTGTCGATCGGCGCGCCGTCGGGGTCGACGAGCGGCTGAGTGTTCGGGAAGCGGTCGACGGCGGACGTTCGCGGGATCATGCCGGCGCTCCTTTCTATTTGTTGAAGATCTTCCCGATCTTTTCCTGCATCGTCTCCGCCGTAAACGGCTTGACGATGTAGTTGCTGACCCCGGCCTGAATGGCCTCGATCAAATTTTCCTTCTGAGCCTCCGCGGTGACCATGAGGACCGGAATGTGCTTGAGCTTGTCGTCCGCCCTGATCGCCTTCAACATGGCAATGCCCGGCATGACCGGCATGTTCCAATCGGACACCACGAATCCGTAGGAATCGCTCCGAAGTTTCTGCAGCGCCTCTTCACCGTTCTCGGCCTCTTCCAGATTGGCGAATCCCAATTGCTTCAAGATATTCTTGACGATCCTCCGCATCGTCGACATGTCGTCGACCACGAGAATCTTCATGTTGGGATCGGCTGGCATGGTCGCTACCTCCCTAAGTTTTCTGATACACCACGGAACGGCCGGCATGGATGGGACGGAACAGATCCGCCATGTCGACGAGAGATTCCGAAAACCCGATCACGAGATAACCGCCCGGCTTGAGGGCGGCCCGTAGATCCGACACGATCCGGCGCTTCCCCTTGCCGTCGAAATAGATGAGGCAATTTCGGCAAAACACCACGTCGATCCCGCGGACGAGTTTCAGACGAGGTCGATCGTACAGATTCAAATTCATGAACTTCACGCGCGACGTCACCGCCGGCGCCAGCGTGAACTGTCCCGCGCGCTCGACGAAATATTTGCTCTTCAACGCCGGAGGGACGTGACGCAAGGTGTGCGGGCCGTATTCCGCCTTCCGGGCCTGAGTCAAGACGGCATCGCTGATATCGGTGGCCAGAATCTCGACATTCCATCCCGTGAGAGGGACGTGCTCGAGGAGCATGATCGCGAGCGTATAGGCTTCATCGCCGGTGGAACAGGCGGCGCTCCAGATCCGCACCTGCTTTGACTCCTTGTTGGCGGCCATCACGGCGGGAACGACGTGGGTCATGAACGTATCGAGTTGGGCGACGTCGCGGTAAAAGTACGTCTCATTGGTCGTCACGAGCTCATAGAGCGCGGTGAGCTCCTTGTCGCGATACGTATCGAACCGCAGGAAATCGCAGTAGTCTTGAAAGCTGCCCAGCTTATGCGCCTTCAGACGGGCCGCGAGTCGGCTTTCGAGAAGATATTTCTGGTTGTCCTGAAACGAGAGGCCGGTCAGCTCGTAAATGAAGTCGCGGAGCTGATGGAACGTGTCCATCGTCATGGCTATCCGTGGTATACGGGTTTCCGACTTGGTGAGCGCCTGGCTCATTCCGATCCTCGATCTACCGGCAATGACACACCACGAGCGCGGAGGAGGTGTCGGGCGATTGCCCGGCCTCGACGTCGACCGCCGTACACGCGCACCGCGTCACAGGACGGGGTTAGGCCTGCTGAGAACGGCTGTGCATCCATTCATGGATGTCGCGGCGAAGGAAGCGCCAATGCTTCCCGATCTTCGAGGCCGGCAGTTCACCGATCCGAGCGAGCTTGTAGACGGTCGATTTCGGGACCCGGAGAAAACGGGCGACTTCCATGACCGTCAGGATCTCGCTGTCCGCATGCGACATATCCTGAGAATGAAGCATCGTTGTTGCGCTCATGGCATTGTTCATAGCGAGTGCGATATCGGCGTCGCCGATGGAGAACTTGAGCGGCGGCTCGCAGTCGTTGACGGAAAGACGTTTCGGCTGTTGTCGAACCGCAGCGGTTCGCGTGCTCAGGTTTTTCGCCTGAGAATCCGAAAAGAGGTCAACCGGTTCGAACGGCGAACAATGGCACATATCGTTTCAGTCGCGTCGGGAAAGGGCGGCGTCGGGAAGAGCGTCGTCGCCGCCAATCTGGCCTTGCTCCTCGCGAAGCGCGGACGCCGCGTGATCCTGGCGGACCTCGATCTCGGCGGAGCCGATTGCCATGTGATGTTCGGATTCCTGCATCCGACCGTGAGCCTGACCGACTTCATCACTCGGACGGTCGAACGATTGGAGATGGTCGTCCGGCCGCTGCCCCTCCACCCGCGTCTCGCCATTCTTCCCGGCACCGGAGAGACGCTGGCGACGGCCAACATGCCCTATGCAACGAAGAAGCGGCTTATCCGCCACCTCCGCGATCTCGATGCCGACGTCGTCGTGGCCGATATCGGCGCCGGGACCGGCTATCACGCGCTGGACTTCTTTCTGATGGCCGATCAGCGCCTCATGGTGGCGACGCCGGATCCCACGTCCGTGTTGGATCTCTATCGGTTCGTCAAGCTGGCGGCCGTCCGTCTCGTCCTTTCTCACTTCGTCGCACGGGGAACGCTGGCCGACGCGCTTTCAGATCGCGATTTCTCGACGATCGAGGAGGTATTGCGGGCCGTGGGGGAAGTGGATGAAGAGGCGCGCGCGACGGCCGGGATGCTGCTGGCCCGTTTCAAGCCGGCCCTCATTCTGAACCGCGTGGCGGGGCGAAGCCGGGTGAACGTGGGGCAGTTACAGAAACTCCTCGCGCACTATATCGGAGGAACATTGTCGCTGTTGGGAGAGATACCCGACGATGACGCCGTCGCGCGGTCCGTCCGGAATTATCTGCCGGTGAGCGAAGGGGCGCCGGACGCGCCCTCGGCAAAGGCTCTGGCCGCTATCGCGGAAACCGTCGATCGCGCGTCGTCACGGCCGTCCGCCGCCGATCCTCTCCCTGTTGCAGCGTAATCACTCGGGGCGCGTGGTGCCGGCCCGTCTGGCTCTCAGGCGTTCCGCCTGCGTCAGCAAAATATGGCGGATCAGCGCTTCCTGATCGTCGGGGCTGATCGAGATGAATTGCGTGCCGATCTCGAACCCTGCATCGCCGCTCTTGGCCGGGACGACGCGGGTAATCCGAGCCGTCGTCTGAATCGGCGTAAACGGGGGAAGGATCAGTTTCAGCGCAAGATCTTGCCCCACCGCCATCGCCCGCTTCGCGACGAAGGCGACGCCGCCGCCGCTCAGGTTCACGTCCGTCACGCGGGCCATCGGCACACCTCCGGGATGTGACGCCGCCAGATGCTTCAGCGTCAGTTCCAGGAGCCAGTCGATCTTCTTCAACCACGGCACCAGCAGCGAGTCCTGAAGAGCCTCCCCGGAGCGGGCCATCAGATCGGAAGTCGGCTTGGCGATCGATGCGGTAATCGATTCCGGCGTGCCGTTGAACTCATCCACAGCCGGAGTATCTTCGGACTCGGTGGTCAGCCGATATTCGAGCAAGACTTGATCGTCGATGCGCAGCCATTCCCTCCGATCGTCGGAAGGCGCGACCGCGTTGGTTTGCGGGACGGGTTTCATGGTGGAAGAGACGGCGTTCGTTTCCGTCATGTCGACGAAGGCGCCGTATCGTCACATACGACGACTGACACGTGCCTGGAGCCCGCCCGCCGCATCACACTGTCGCCATAAGCGGCCCAACTTTCGACGGACGCACGAGGCCTCGTCGATCAGCGCCCCGGCTGCGGCACGAGCGGCGGCGATCATGGATTCAATTTCTCGATCAATTGCAGCCAACCGGCACGCCATCGTGTCCGGGATCGAACAGCGACGGATCCAGCTCTCGCGTTCAGCGTAGTACCGTGCGACCTCGTCCCATCGTCCTTGGCACGCGGCATTCTTCGCGCCTTCGCTCGTCGTTTGCCAATCGGGCGGTATGTCCGTCCTCTGGCTCATTTCACCGTCGCCGCGACCGAAGCATCCTGCCGGGCAATCGTTTGCCAGCCCTCGCGTAGAGTCATGAGGCACTTCAACGGGCCTTCCAGATGGCGTGAATTGTTGCGGAGATTTGCCCGCAATAACTCGGCCAGCATGTAGTCGTAGAGTCGATAGAGGGACTTCGCAACGTCGCCGCCTTTTTCAAAGTCGAGAACATTCGACAATTCCGTGACGATGGCGACGGCTCGTCCGAGAAATCGGGCTTTATCCTGGGAATTGTTGTTCTGCATCCCTTCCCGGGCGAGCTCCAGCGACTGGATCGCCGAGTCATACAGGAGCACGATCAATTGGACTCCGGACGTCGTGAGAACTTGCGTCTGCTGATATTGCCGGGCGCCGTGGTTGAGCGTCATCATTGTGAAGCTCCGGATTGCGAAGATCCCGGCGTCGATTGGAGAGTCGCGCCGCTCTGCGCGTTCGCATTGGCGGTCAGAAAGCCGAGCTGCCCTTGCACGGTGCTCAAGAGACTGTCGAGTTGCGCGTATTGGAGTTGAAGCCGCTGTTGATATTGGCTGATATATTCCTGTTGAGCCGCAATTTGATCCGTCAGATTGCTGATCTGATCCGTGATGGTGTTCTGTTTCAACGTAACGGCTCCGGCTTCCACATCGTCCAACGAGTCGATCGCATTGCTGATCTGTGTCGCGATTCCGGGGTTATTGATTTGGCCGACCAGTAATGCTTTCACGTCGGCATAGTTGGAATTCAAGGCGCTGGTCAGCGCCGCGTCATCGATCGTAATGGTGCCATCCCGGTTCGTGCTGAAGCCGATCTGGCCGACTGTGGCATAGGTCGTCGTCCCGGATACCGTATTGTTCAAGGCTTGCCGAAGGCTGCTCAAGACCGTCCCCGGCGTGCCTTCGGCGAAGAATGTCCCGCCTTGATTGGTTTGGGTATTATAGGTGTTTTTGCTGTTGATGAACGTGACGACGTCATTGTAAGCCGTCACGAGCGCCTTGATATTGGTTTGGACCGCGCCGGCGTTTTGCGTCACATTGACATTGACGGTGGCGCTGCCCGTTGTTTTTGTGAGGTTCAATGTCACACCCGGTATCGCGTCTGAAATCGTATTGCCGCTTCGCGTCACCGTAATGGGATTCTGATTCGGGTCACCGACCTGAATCCGGGCGTCTTGAGCGGCTTGAAGGGTGTCCGTCCCTCCGGATCCACCGGAATTCAGAAAATCCAACGCAGTCCCGTCAGCCGTGACGGTAATGGCATTGCTCGAACCGGAGTTGTTCGAAGTCAGGACGAGCCGATAAGCGGGGGACACATCGCTGCCGGTGTTGATGATCGAGGCGGTGACTCCGGCACCGAGATTGTTGATCGCATCCTGAAGGTCTTGAATGCTGGCGCCGGAACTCAGGTTGACGGTCTGAGCCGATCCGGCGCCCACCGTAAAAGAAAACGCGGCCGACGATCCGTTGACGATATTGGCCGTTGTGCTCGCTACGGCCGTGGCTGCTTTGTCGGTGATTTGATGCGCCTGTGCGAGTTGCGACACTTGCACAATGTAATTGCCCGTTGTCGCCGTGGACGCAGCCGTAGCCGTCATCACCGTCGGATCACTGACCGAAGCGACCGCCTGATCGTAATTCGCGATGCTTAACGCACTGGTCGCGCTTTGCAGAGATTGGAGCTTGGTCGTCAACGTCGTGTAATCCGCAGACTTGGCCGACAAGGTACTTTGAGTCTGTGTCAGCCGATTGAGGGGCGCGGATGCGGCTTGTACCAACGCATTGATGACTTGTGAATAATCGAACCCGTTGCCGAGCCCTCCGAAACTGACGGTCGGTGATGTGCTCACGCGCGCTCCTTACGCATGTCGTTTCACGAGAAGTCCGTTCAAGCTTTTGAGTTCTTTTGCCAGGCTCACCAATTCCTGCGCGGGAATCTGTCGAATGACTTGCCCCGATTGGCTGTCAAGAACCTTGACGATGACCCGGCCGAGATCGGAGTCGACCTCCATTTGCAATTGAGGACCCGCTTTTTGCAATTCTTCCGACACGCGCTGCAGGATGTCGCCAAGATCCTTCTGATCGACATCCCGACTGCTTGGTTGGGGTTGCGGAAACTGAACGGGCTCGGCGGAAGCCTTGGAGAGCTGTCCCCGGTACTGAGATTGAGGAGGCAGGTCCGGTTTTTTTATGACATCCTGGACCATGACGACGTTCCTTCTAGACGTTCGCCTTCACCGCGGCCCTCTCCGATGTCGGAGAGGGCCGGGGAAGCGAGCCGCTATTAGCCCCTGAGCAACGCCAATGCCTGCTGCGGCAATGCGTTGGCCTGAGCCAATACCGCGATACCGGACTGTACGAGAACCTGATTCTTGGTAAATTGCGACGTTTCATACGCCACATCCGCATCTTGAATGCGTGAAACAGCGGCGGTGAAATTCTGGCTGGTCACCTGCAAGCTGTCGATGGTGGCCGAGAACCGGTTCTGCGTGGCTCCATAGGTCGCTCGTGCGGCTGCGACCGCGCTGATCGCACTGTCCAGGTTCCCGAGCGCGCTCTGTGCATTCGCCGATGTAGATACGTTGACCGAAGACAGACCCAACGTATTGGTATCGAGAGCAGCCAACGTCAACGACAAGGTATCATTCGAGCTGCTCTGATAGCCGACCTGAATGCTGAAGCTCAACGTCGAGCCGCTCAACAGAGCTTGTCCGTTGAACTTGGTGACGTTTGCAATACGATCGATTTCCGAACGGAGTGCGGTAAACTCCTGGTCAACGTACGACCGCTGAGTGTTGCCGAGTACGCCGCTCGCCGATTGGGAGGCCAATTCCCGCATGCGGGACAACAGATTGCCGATCGTATTCGCCGCGCCGTCGGCCACCTGCGTCAAACTGATGCCGTCGTTCGCGTTTCTGGTCGCCTGATTGATACTGACGATCTGGGAATTCAAGGTTGCGGCAATACCCAACCCGGCCGCATCGTCGGCGGCTCTGGTAATCCGAAGCCCCGAAGACAAATGCTCCACCGACCGTTGGAGCTGGTCGGTGTTTCTCGCCAGATTCAACTGCGCCGCAAGCGATGCGATGTTGTTGTTGACGACAATGGCCATGGAACAATCCTCCTTGAAACAAACGACTGACTGGTTGAAGACTCCTCAAGGCATCCGTGCCGAGGACAATCGACTGAGACTTTCGTGAGGGGCTGCGACGTTCCCTCTGAAAGTCTTCGATGATGCAGTTATCGGCAGGGAAGGATCGTAACTTGAGCCCCGAACAACGGACGTTCCGAAACGAAGGATGCGCAACGGACGCCAACGGATGCTTGTCCCGGCCGGCGTCATCGAAACCGCGGCACCACCTCATACTCGAGAAGATCCGCCATACGAACGAAGTCCGGGATCGCACGCGCCTCGATGAATTGCTCGACCCAGGGAACCAGCGACTCCGAAGGATATCCCGGAACGTGTTGCGCATGCGCTCGCTCGGTGATTTCCATGTATTCGGCAAGTTGTCCCAGCCAGCCGTCGAGAGACGACAGATCGACCGTTCCGCTGCGCATCTGACGGGCCATGGACTCGCCTTCCGTCTTCAACAGTTCTCCAAACCTGGAAACGGCGTCCTTCGCGTTCAACAGAATGTCGGTGGTGTTCGATGAAATTGCTTCGACGGGTCCCGTTTCTTTGCCCGTCCGCGCCAGCAGGCCGGGCACCAGGTCTCGATCCGTATGCTTTCGTCCTCCGATTGTCAGCGCAGTGACGATGCGTCCCTTGTCCCGAGCCCTGTTGCTGATTTGTGCCAGGATTTCCAGAAGAGAGACATCGTCATGGACGGTCCATTGTTCTGCATCAAGCGAGACCTGCATAGTTGTGCTCCTTCATCAAAGAGTGAGCCCAGTCGGGACTGTGTTGGCCTGCGTGGCGCGGGCAGCCGGCATGATCAGCCGAGCTGCATCGCTCTCGTTCCATGCGGCCTGAAGCCGCCGCCGGACGTCGGAGACCCGTTGTTGCCAGAGACGATACGCGCGCATGTGATGACCGGACATCTGGGTCAACCCGGCGGCATCGTTGTTGTGAATTTCCCGCAAAAAGGCGACGGTGATCGGAATCAGCGAGGGCATGATCATCGCCGACGCGACGACGGATTGCTGCTGCTGCTGGAGTACCCGGTGTGCTTCTCTCAACTCCACGACCGGAGGCGGCTGTCGGCGGCATAGCCGGTCGATGTGCTCCGATTGTGCGACCAGCTTCGCGAGAAGCGGCTGCAGTTCTTCGAATGCCCGATCCGCTTCTCGACGGTCCGGGGGAGGACCTGAAGGGTGTTTCGCCGAGGACGGCCGCTTCGCCAATGTCTCATACCAGAATGTGCGCCAAAAGAGACCGTACCACTCCGTGAGAGGATCGGCCCGCCCGATCCGAAGCGTGAAGGTCCCCAAGCCGTCTCCGTCGATGCCCGATTCGTACATCCTGCTCGCTCCGGCACTGTCCGGCATCGGACCGATGCCCAGGACGTGCCGGCACAACGACGCCACGTCCGCACACTGGATCTGATCTTTGCAGGCGTGGTGCAGGCACACCCGATCGAAGCCGCAGGGCGCGCACTCGAGGTCCGGTTGAATCACCCAATGACCGGGCCCGTACGGACCCGTTTCCCAAAAATTGACATGCCCGACGGACACATCGATGACCGGCGTTCCGACGCCGACGGCAAGATGCATGGGCCCGGTATCATTCGTGAGGAGGAGCCGGCACTCGGCGAGCAGCGCAGTCAATTGAATGACCGTGGTTCGACCGATGGCCTCGCACCAGGGAGCCCTGCCGTTCGCCGCCTGATACGCTCGGCCGGCCTGTTCCGCCGCGGCCGCCTCTTCCGCTGTGCCGATCAAGACGAACCCCACATTCGCTTGCCGGCTGATCAACGCCATGGTCCTGCCGAAATAGTCCGGGCGCCAGGCTTTCATCACGTCACTGGCCCCGACCTGGACGGCGATGCGGACACGACCCGGCAACCGTGCATTGACGAAGGTCTTCGCCCATTCCGTCGCTTCCACGGGAACAGAGAGGGAGAGCGGCCTTGCCGGCCCGAGGCTGCTCCCGCCCAGGGCGTAGATGTCCACGAGATTGAAGCGATTGAATCGTCGATAGGCATGGCAGTCCGTGAAGTACGACAGCCACGGGTTTTTCACGATGGTGGTTCCGTCCTGCGCGCAAGCGACGCCGCGGATATCGGGCGCGCCGATATAGCTCGCCAACAGCGCGCTGCGTTTGTCGAACGTCAAATTGATGATCCGGTCGTAGCGCGCGTCCCAAAGCGGCTTGACCCATGCCGCCATCTCCCGATAGGCGCTCACCACGTCCTTGACCATGGCGCGCGTTTCCTCGATGAGCCCGTGAAAATCATAGGTGATGATGTGCCGGAGCCCCGGCAGCATGGACGCGACCGGAGCGAACCGCGTATCCACCACGAGGTCCACGGCCGCACCGGGCCACTCGACCTGCAATCGGGCCAACAGCCCTCCCATTTGAACCAAGTCGCCCATGCGCGTGACGTTGATGATGAGGACCTGTTTGCTCATACGAGATCGCGTGTTTGGACCCGATATTCATCCAACATGAGGACCAGCAACTCCTCGCGCGAGAGATTCGCCGTCGGCCCCCGCCGGCGAATCCCCTCCGCCACGTCCTCCAACTCCACTCGCTGTGCGTCCGGAAACCGGTGCAGCAGAGGAAGCAGCTCCGGATGGTCGGCGGAGCGCCCACCAAGCTGCCCGGCCTGTCGCTCCCCCCGAAGAATGGTCCCGACTCGATCGGGGCTGCTCATCCCCACCTGCGCCAATAGCTCCTGCATGCGGTGCTGGAACGTGTGTTCCTCAAGAATCCGGCGGCGCGCCGCTTGCCCCATGGCCTTGCGAAGGTCCGGCTCGCGCAGCGACGTGCGGATCCGATCCGGAAGGTCCTCCGTCCGCCGAAAGACCGCAATCTCTTCCTGCGTAAACAGATCGCCGAGGAGCGACCGCTGATCGACCAGTTGGTAGGCGCCGCAGGCCGCGAGCTCGAACGTCCGGGGATTGACGAAATCAGCGTCGGGATCCAATCCTCTGCCCGTATGGGAATGCAGGTTCACGTTGACCTTGGTCGCATTGAACACCTTCACGCAGGTCTCCGTGTCGATACGGGCGCCGTTTCGCTGAAGGACCGACGAAAGAGCGGAAGCACCGTCCCATTCGTTGCCCCACAATTTGAATGTCCATTCTTTCGTGATGAGCTGAGGCAGAATTGCTCGGCGATTGGCATACCCGGCACCCACAAACGACACATCGGCGCCATACTCCGATTGTTCCGCCGGTGTCGGCACGAGGGGCGTATGCACTTCGGGGTCCGCCGCCATCGGGAGGTAGGACACCTGCTTCGCACCTGCCCGCCTGAACGCCTCCAGACAGGCGGCTTGTTGGATCACGAACCAGAAATCGAATCCTCCCGCCATTTGCTGCCAATAGGTCAAGTGCCGGTAGTTTTCGACGAACCACATCGCCGTCAAAAAATGTTTGTTCCGAAGATGCTCGAGGACCGGCAGCGTCATTGGCGCTTGCGCCATCGCCAAGACGAGATCCGGCGGTCGTTCAGCCACTCGCACGAGCGTCAACTGGCTCAGAAAATCGGCGAACTTGCTCTGCATCACCTGCCGGTGGCGCAGGTCTTTCAAGCCGGCCAAGCTGTGATAACTCTGCGCGTGGAGACTCTGATCGATCCAATCGACCTCATGTCCCAACGACTGCAAGGCGGCCACGACCGATCGGGTCACAGGCAACGAGCCGCCGTAGATCGGGCCGATCACGGCGATGCGAAGTTGCCCGCCCGCTCTGCGCGCGGCATCCCGTCTCAGCGCCTGTTCGACGGCAGCGTGAGCGTCCCGATGCAGTTGAGCGGCCGCCTCATACGTGAGGATTCTGACGGGCTTTCCCGTCGCGACAATCTGCTCGGCCATGGCGTGCGGTTCGCCCCATACCCACGTGACGCGAGCCGCCCAAGGACCCCACGGTCTGGCCGCACAGGCATCATGGAATTCGGTCAGGTCGGGGACCACGACGACAATCTGCATGGAGGGAGGAAGCACCTGGCACAGTGTTTCGACATGGTACAGAAGGCCGAGGCCAAGAATGAGGATGACCTCTTCATCCCGGCAGGAAGACCGCTGGGCCTCCGACCACGTCGTCGCTTCTTTCAGCGGATCATAGGCACTGTGCAGTAACCGGCCCTGCGCACGCGCCGTCGGTGGTCCCGAGCGGGCCGGTTCGATTTCCAAATATCCGCCGCCCGCCTCACGGACGGCGGATGCCAACGCCGGCGCGGCCTTGGCCACGAGCCGCAGATTGCTTTCGAGGATGCTCATGAGAACCGTGCGTCCATTCTGTTCGATCGTTCGTTCATCGCAAAACGGCCGCGTCTTTTTCGGAATCGGACATGCATTCGTTCCACACTCGCACGCGCTCGGCTTTCGACGAATCGGCCTGGCCGGGGCGGGTGAAGCTGGCTCCCCACTCGTCCATGTGCCCTCTCCATAACTGCCAGCCGTCGGTGACCGATGAGACAGGCGCTTCCGAGGATTCGAGAATCAACGACAGGCTTTCCGCGACCGGCCAGGTCGTGGGCGAATGGGACGAGGCCTGCCAGACCCAGTGACCCTCGCCGTACGGACCGGTTTCATGGACGCGGGCTCGAGCGAAATAAAATCCCAGCGTCTTGATCCCGACGGCCGCGGCAAGATGCAATGATCCGGTATCGGCGCCGGTCGCCCAGCGGCATCGCGCGAGGAGCGAGGCCAGTTGGCACAAGTCGGTGCGTCCGGTGGCGTCCCACAAGCGGCCGAGGAGCAGCGGCGACAGGCCGTCCTGAATGGCCAGTGCCCGGCTTCGTTCGCCGGCGGTCCCGATCAAGACAACCCGGCAGTCCTGATCCGAGTTCAGCAAACCGCCGATCCATTGCGCCCAAACTTGAGGAGGCAGACAGCGGGCCACGTCTCCCGCCCCCACAATGACGGCGATCCATCGATGGTTCTCCTCTCCGATACAGGCGAGGTCGTGGGGAAGTGCCGCAGCAGGCGGCGCGACTCTCGGCGCAAAGCCGGGCGGTGTGACCCCGCACATCCCACAGAACGCATCGGCAAGATGCACGGAATTTGGACGCCGATCTCTCGCCACTTCCCTCAGGTAGGCCGCCCAACGGGGAAGACCCTGCGCCACCGGACCGCTGTGACCAGGTCCCACGACCTTGCGGGCCAACAGGTGAGCGGCCAATATCGACCGCGGATGCTGGTTCAAGTTATACGCGGCGCCATAGAGCGCAGGGCCGTACTCCTGAAGATAGGATTCCACGGTCGGGAGAATCGACATCGAGGTCTTGCGCCAGCCTCCGGCCCATTGGCGCCATCGGTCACCGTCCCACGGCAGCACCCTGCGGATGCCGGGAAACAGCGACACGACGCCGGTCAAGGAAGCGGCACACAGCACATCGAGCGTCTCAGATGAATCGCGGGCATTGAGCGCCGCAATGGCGGGGAGCGTTTGGATCACGTCCCCGAGCCGCGCGAGTTGAACGATCAGCGACCTCATGAGACATCGCCGCAAACGGAAGGCTCGGACGCGAGCATCGCTTCGTTGTTCTCCAGCAACCGGCCGAGCTCCGTGAGCCCGTCGTAGTTCGGAGACAATGTCCGCAGACGATCGTATTCTTGTCGGGCTTCTTCGATCCGATCGGCGCGAAAGAGCACGCCGGCCAAGGCGAAGCGGACGGAGAGATCCCCCGGATTGCGCATCACGTAGCTGCGAAGATGCCGGCTGAGCTCGACCCAACGATGTTGGGACGTCCCTGCGCGAAGCAGCCAATGGATCGCCTCGGCGTCGTCGGGATATTCCGACAAGACCTCGACGAAGCGCTCCCACCCGTCTTCCGCTGAGCCAAGTCCCAAGGACGCCATCCCCGTTCCCATCAGGCATTTTCTGCGCTCCGCGCCCTGCTGCAAGGCCGACGTAAATGCCATGCCGGCCTCCCGGTACTGCGCGCGCTGCATGCACAAAATGCCCTTGAGCAGGAGGCCCTCCGGGTGACTGGGATGGGCGCTCAGCAGCCGTTGGATGTGCTCTCCGGCGGCGTCAAAGTTCTGATGGTCGAGCAAGATTCGAGCAAGTTTCAGCCGCACCGCGGGGTCGTCCATGAGATCGAGGTATCGAGAGAGAAACGCTTCGGCCATAGCCGGTTCGGACAGCTTTTCACAGACTGTGGCCCCCCACGCGAGTAGATAGGGCTCGCTCGGCCAGTCGTCGGCCAGGCGTAGCTCCCGTCGCATGGTGGTCCAGTCCTGCTTGAGTCCCGCCGCTTGAGCTGCGGCTACATGGCCCCAGGCCGCCCGTTCTCTGCTGTCGTTCAGCGGAGCGACCTGCTGCCTGACGGCGCCATTCTGTTCTTTTGTGACCAATTTGTAGCCGTCCGCGAAGTAGTGCACATCTTCATCGGCGATCCACCAGTGATCCTTCCATCGATTTCTCAATAGCTCGGCATTCACTTCATCGTACAGTTTTCTGCCCGGAGTCTGACTTTCAAGATGATAGAGCAGGCTGCGCGGCTGATAGACGACCAGATGTCCCGTCTGTTTGATCTTGAGACACAGATCCACGTCCTCGAACCCATTCCGGAACGCTTCATCGAACCCGCCGACGTCATGAAACAAGCTGCTCCGGATCAATAAACATGCGCCGGTGACCGCCTGTAATTCGCACCGCCGATTCACCGCGGGCAAATCGGCCGGCGCCAGGCGGTACCGGTGGTAGGGCCCCAGGCCATTCCGCATGAACAGCACGCCGGCATGTTGGATCGTGCCGTCGGCATACAACAGTTTGCTGCCGACAATGCCCACTTCCCGATGCGCTTCCGCCTCGGCGACCAACGCGTCGAGCCATCCCGGGAGCGGAATGGTATCGTTGTTCAAAAAGACCAGGTACCGGCCTTTCGCCATGCGCGCACCTTGGTTACAGGCTTTTGCAAACCCCACGTTTTCGCGGTTCGAGATGACCCGGACGTCGCCGCCGATCCGACGGAGGAACTCCGCTGTGCCGTCGGTGGAATGGTTGTCCACGATGATCACTTCGTAGTCGACGTCCTTGGTGACTTCTGCAAGCCTGGTGAGACACTGTGCCGTCAACTCCATCTTGTTCCACACAGGAATGACGATGGACGCGACATAGGTGCGAGAGCTGCTTTCCTGCTCCTTACCGGAACTGTTGCTCATCGCTTCGCACAGGCCGAGCGCATACGCGGTGTGAAGCAAGGAGTGATAGAGCGGATAGAGGACGTTGCGCGTATAGAAGTGGTCATACCCCTTCCCGTTGACATGGACCCGGTTCAACGTCTCGAGCGACGGCTTTTCCACTTCGGACAGCACCGCCAACAAGGCGTCGATTCGCTGTTCGGTATACGAACTCTTAGACCGCATAATCTCGTCAATGCCGAGATTCATGGTCTGCGCCAGTTCGGGGTGCTTCCCTGTCAGAACGAGCGCCATGTGGCCGGCCTTGCGTTGCCGCTGTGCAAAACCCTGAAGGGTCATTTCATGATGATGGCTGGTGACGGCCTTGGGGTTGTAATGGATTCGCAATCCTTGTTTCGACAGTCGATATCCCAACTCCGTGTCGTCGTAGGCCGGATAGGTGAAATCGGTGTCGAAGATCGTCGGCTGCCTGCACAGAAAGGCGCGCTTCAGCGAGATATTGCTCGTGTAGAACAGTTTGAAGTCGGCGTAGCCGTCCTGGGCGAGATGGAAGGCGAATTGTTGTCCGCCTTCAGGCGCCACCAGATACCGCATGAAGGGTGTGACCGAAATCTCCGGCGACCAATCGATGAAGCCGAGCATCGCTTCCGTTTCGGATGGATGCTGCAAATGGAACTTCACGTGAGCCTCGATGAAAGCGGGTTCGGGAATCATGTCGTCGCCGGTGAGCAGCACGAGCGACCCCTTCGCTTCCCGGATCGCCAGATTCCGTGCCGCATTCGCCCCTTGGTGACGTTGATGGAAGATTCGCAATGCGAATGGCGCGTTGAAGCGCTCCAGCATCTGTATCGTGTCGTCGGAAGAACCGTCATCGACCACAAGGATCTCGAATTGATCGGCCTTTGCTGTCTGCGATGCGAAGGCCAGCAGCGTCTTACGCAGAATCGCGCGTCGGTTATAGGTCGGGATCACGACGCTCAGGGGCAGCGGCGCCTCTCCTCTCTTCGTCTCGCGGGATGCGGCCGTGACCGGGGACTGCGGCGCCGAATCGATCGGCATGCGAGGCTCTGTCCCGCCGGAGATGCTCTTTCGCAACTGTGCAATCGGCTCCTCGAGACGATAGGCCCACCGCAAGAGGTGTTCATAGTGCGTCTTGGCCAGCGCTTCGAGCGGGGCGGAATGTCCGCCGACCTGTCTCCGTTGCAGCAGCGCGAACCCGTCTTCCAACAATCGCTTGCCCGTCTCCATGTCGGCTTTGGTCAGATTCGGCGTATGCATTGGAACTTGATGGCCGCCGTAGTCTTTCCACTCGCGGGAATCGATCCAGCCTTCGCGCAGACCCTGCTCATAGAGCGGCGTCCCGGGATAGGGCGTGATGATCGTCACCCCGATCGTATCGGGCTTGTACCGTTGAATCAGATCGTAGGTCGCCACCAGCGATTCGCGGGTTTCTTGTGGAAGGCCAACGATGAGGAGGAAATGGAGGCGGATGCCGAGTTGTCGGGTCTTCTCGCGAAGGTGGGCGAGCTTCGGGATCGTCAGGCCCTTCTTGCCCTCCGGCAGGTGCATCACGCGTTCGTCGCCTGTCTCGACACCGACCAGGATGCCGACACAGCCGGCCCGGCGCATTTTTTCCAGGAGCGGGTCACCGAGACAATCGATTCGCGTTTCGCACACCCACTCGATGGACCAGCCCGCAGCGGACATGAGATCGCAGAGCTTGGCTACGCGGTCTTGGTTGAGCGTAAATGTGGCGTCACGGAAGTAAATTTTCGTGAGACCCCGTCCTTCGACAACGTCTTTCAACTCCGCAAAAATCCGCTCCGCCGTCTGAGCCCGCCATTTCACGCCCTCGACGAGCGGATACGGGCAGTAATAGCCGCAGGGAAACGGACAGCCGCGGCTCGTTTGCAGCGTGACCACGGGAGCGCCGAGCAGCGGATAGACATACCTGTCATTGGGCAAGAGATCACGCGCGGGGAACGGAAGCTGGTTCAGGTCCTTGACCTGATCCCCCTCTTCGAACCGGAAGAGCAAGGAGGCGCCGGTTGAATCCGGCTCGAGCCAGGCCGTTCCCCTGCGGGTGCGGCCGTGAGCGATGTCGGAAATCGTCAGGTCCGCTTCTCCATGAATGACGAAGTCGGCTCCGCTCCGCTCCAGCAGACGGCGCAGCACGCCATGGTCTCGCACGAGCGTCTTCGCAACAATCTTGGCTCTCGGATGCCGGCGACGCAGTTCCGCGATGAACGCGGCATCGTGATCGAGCGACGGAAGCGAGGCGGTCACGATCAGCATGTTCCATCGCTCCTGCCCCAGTCGCTCATGGACTCCGGCTGCGTCAAGCCGCAACGGATCCGCGTCGATGATCTCGACGGTTTCGCCGGCTTGCCGGAGCGTGGCCGCCATGATCGCCAGATCGAGCGGCGGCAGGATCATCGCTTCGCTGCCGTCGAAGCCGAGTCCGCCCGCCATGCTTCGGCTGACGGGACGCTCCGAAAGCGACGGACTGTTGATCAACCCGAAGCGCATGAGGTCTCCTTCGCCTGAGCGGACAACCGGATCAGCGCCAGCAGCCGCTCTTCTGAACCGCCTTCGTAGGCGAGCGCGATGGCCTTGTTCAACCATTCGTAATCGATGTCCTTCATCTTGGCCTCGTTGGGCGTGCGGCAGGAGCCGTTGAACGGGTCCACGATCGTCAGGCCCTTTTTCTCGACCTCCTCCGCCATACCGCTGCCGGGTGTGGGCGTGAAATAGCTGCTACTGAGATGGTCGGGCTGGATCTTCCACACCATGCGGACCGTCTCCACCACGTCCGCCGGTGTTTCGGTCGGCGCGCCGAACATGACATTCGCCCAGATCTTGACCCCATACTCCTTGCAGATTCGGGCCGCCTGGAGATTTTCCTCGACCGTCGTTTCCTTCTGAAAGAGATCGAGGATGCGCTGGCTGCCGCTTTCGAATCCGATCATGGCCCAAGCGAGCCCCGCCTCGGCCATCTGCTTGACCACGTCGGGATACCGGCACATGAGATCGGCGCGCATCTGGCAGACGAAGGGCTCCGTGAAGCCGGCCGCCTTGTATTGGTCGCAGAATTCACGCGTCCAGCGGTGATTGATGAAAAACAGATCGTCATGCGCCATCCAACTGCGGAAGTTGAAGCGGCTCTTCAGATACCGCAACTCGTCCACGACGTTCCGTTGACTGCGCATTTTGACGCGATTGCCGAACACCGCCCGCTCGGCCGGTTGACAGAAATTGCATTTGAACGGGCAACCGCGTCCGGCATTGGTGGTCACGAACGGAGTCGGCAGGCCCGGCACCATCGGGGTCGCGAGTTCCCCGCTCATGTCGAAGAGATCCCGGTCGACCCAGGGGATGTCGTCGAGGACCGGACCTTCTCCAATCAGAATCCGTTCCGGCCGTTTTCCGTCGGTCAGGGCGTCGAGCAGTTTCACGAACGTGATCTCGCCTTCCTGGGTGATGATGTGATCGACCAGGGCATTGGCGGCAACCTGCGCAGTTTGGATGGTGGCGTGCACGCCGCCGATGACCACGACGGCCTCCTCCTTTTCCTCTTTCAAAATGCGGACTGCGCGGACGACATCCGGATAATGCAAGCTCCAAGACGTCATGCCCCAGACCGTGCTGGTCCGGTTGCGGACTTCCTCCCGGAAGTGAGACCAATCTCGCAGGGTGCGCAGGTCGATCAGGTCGACCCCGTACCCGCGCGCTTTCGCCGATGCACTGAGCGAAGCCAAGCCATGGTCGATGAAGTTGGCGTCCACGGTCCGCTTCTTGTTGAAGCTGTCGAATCCCGGCAGTGCGATGCCGGGAAAAATCAAAGTGACGCGCATAGGTTGTCCCTCCGCGCTTGAGCCATGCGCAGCAAAATCGGCCAACGACCTGTCCGTTGGAACCACGTGATGGTCGAAGCCAGGCCTCGGGTCAATGACCAACGAGCGTAAGGCCCGACGGCCCTGCGAAGTTTCGCGTTGTCGTACGAACGATGGCACCGGTTCGGCTCGCCCATCAGCAGATAGGCGAAATCAGGCTCGATGTTCGCGACGGGGCCGCCGCCGGCCGTAGAAGAGGTATCGACCAAAGACAAGCGGTCGGACATCTGGAGCAGGCCCGCAAGGATCCTGAGATATTCCTCCACCGTCACCGGTTCCTCTCCCGTGATGTTGTAGAGCCCTGTGAGTCGTTTCGTGACGGCGGATACCATCCCGTCGATGAGATCATCGATGTAGAGCGGCTGGAACAGGCGATGCCGGAGTTGAGGCCAGACGTGGGAAAGCGGTGAAAGTCCCAGCAGCGCCATGAGCGACGGTTGAAGCAGCCAGGGACTGCCGGGTCCGTAGATATTGCCGATCCGTAAAATCGAGGCCTCGCGGCCGGAAGCCCCAGCCCACTGTGAAATCACTTGTTCGGCTTCCGCCTTGCTCGCGCCATAGTCGGACACGGGACGGCAGGCGCCGACCTCGAGGAGCGGGATTTCCGCGTCAGCTCCCGGTCCTTGAGCCTCGATGCTGCTGGCGAACACCAGGTACGGCACATTCAGGGCGGCGGCGAGCGCCGCCGCCCGTTGCGTGCCTCCGACGTTGGTCTCTCGCAGGGTGGGACCGCCGACGGACACATCGGCCGCCAGATGGTAGAAGACGTCGGCGCGCTCGAGGCATTCGGCGCCCGGCATGCGATCAGGAGAGGAGAGATCGCACTCGATCACTGTCGCGCCTGCTTGCGCCAAGCAGGCGGCGCCCGGTGCATGGATATGCCTCGTCAGGATGGTCACGCGCCACCCCGATTCGAGCAGGCGCCGGCTCAGATGCGAGCCGATAAAGCCCGCTCCGCCCGAAATGATCGCATGACTCTTCGACGTGATGCTGATCGGATTCATCCCATATCTCGCCGGCGGCAGAATCGCGTTCATCGCTAATCAAGAGGCATGCCATGCGGGTTTTGTACGCGAACCGGATTTTTCAGCTTGAATCGGGGCGAAGAATCCTCTCAGCCGCCGCTCACCGGGCAAAACATGCCGGATGGAGAAACTGAAGCGGGGAATTTTTGACCGGACCGCTCGCGAGCAAATCCGCCTCATCGATCCCCCCATTGCTGAAGAGTGCATCGCTCGAGAACCTGTTGCACCGACCCGCCCCAGCCGCGAAACTCAATGTATTCCATTTCATTGAATCGGAATTCGATGCCGAGCAGGACCGCAGAGGGCAGTTCTTGCAGATTCTTCACCACACCGCTGAGGTTGGTGATACGCCCGACCCCGGGCAAGGCGAACTCCATCTTGACGCGCGTTCCGGTTCGAAGTCCGACCGGCAACTGTGTCAGCATGACACTGCAGCCGCACTCGCTCACATCCTTCAGGAGGCCTCCCAGAAATCCTGCACCGGCCGAATCGACCGTCTCCGTCGTCTGTATCAGGATCACCGGCTCATTGGCGGGCACCCGCACGTGTTTGCGCAGAAGGAACTCCTCGACGGTCTTCGGAAACGCGAGGAACAGCAACGGGACCGGGAGCGTCTGCGTCTCCCGCACTTCGCTGCGATAACCGACCAGTTTTCCTTCGTAGACATAGCTCACCAAGCAAGGAGCGCCGGCCGCGCAGGCGACGGCTTGTTGATCATGAAACGGCCATTCGCAGACCAACCACGCGTTGTCCTTCCATCCCAGCAAGGTTGATCCAACGCGGACCTTGCCTCCGCTGTCCTGAAAGGAGAGCTTGAGCGGCAATCCGACGGAGAGAAACGAAGAAGACGGCGCGACGGTCTCGTCGCTCATGGCTGCCCCACGTCGAGGAAGGCCGAGGGATCGATGCCGACGGTTTGCGCGCTAACCGCCGCGTGGATGCTGCGCCGCGGCTTGCGCGGTTGGTCGGCGAGGTCCACCCACTCCGGCCGGGCCAACCAGGCATTGCCTGCCGTCTTCACGATGACGACCTCGGGCTCGAGCGGCCGGTCATGGTTCACTTGACGGACGAGCCCCGTTTCACCGGTATTCAGGGCGACGCAGGAGCCGACGGGATAGACTCCCACCACCTGCACGAATCGCTGGAGAAGTTCGTGATCGACGTGTCCTCGTTGCCCCAACTGGTAAAGGAACTGGAGGGCTTCGTGCGCAGGTTTGGCCTTGTGATAACAACGGTCGCTGGTAATCGCATCATAGATGTCGACGATCGCGGCGATGAGTCCGAACCCGCTGAGCTCGGTCTTCTTGCGCCGATGCGGATACCCGGTCCCGTCCACCCGTTCGTGATGCTCCAGCGCCGGCTTCAGGAAATCCTCGCCCAAGGCCGTGTCCGACAGAATTTCGACGCCCCGCATGACGTGCTGTTGCACGATCTCGAACTCGTGCGCCTCGAACCGGCCGGGCTTGTTCAGGATCTCGGCCGGGATGCGCGTCTTCCCGATGTCGTGCAGCAGCGTCCCCACGCCCAGCCGGTGCAAGGCGTCGCGGGTGAATCCCATACTTCGGCCGAGCGCCAGCCCCAGCAGCGACGTGTTCACGGAATGGTAAAAGGTATACTCGTCGAATCGTTTGAGACGGGCCAGACTCGTGAGCGCGTCGGGATTGCGCAGTACACTGTCCGCCATGGCGTTCACGACCTGATTGACCGCCTCCATGTTGATATCGCGCCCCATCCTCGC
Source organism: Nitrospira sp. (assembly GCA_035252115.1). Lineage (GTDB taxonomy): Bacteria > Nitrospirota > Nitrospiria > Nitrospirales > Nitrospiraceae > Nitrospira_C. Next base: position 33,523 of record DATFDJ010000004.1, read on the forward strand.
ATCGTGCATCGCCTGCGCAATGACGGCTTTCGCGGCCATATAGACGTGCCGTGCGGCGGGCAATTCCTCGTCGAACGTCATCGATTGCGCAGCCTCGGTGGTTGGCGTTTCCTGCGGCCCCGGCCCGGCATCTTGAGCCGCAAACAGCGGATCGGGGCTCACGTCCGTCGCTGGCTCCGAGACAGGCGCCTCCGTGTCGATCTCCACATCCAGGCGCTTCACGCCGCACGCCCGGAGCGCATCGATTTGCTCGATGGTGGTCACCCGCATGCGATGGCGCAAGAAGGGAGTTTCCGTCCACGATTTGTCGAGCTTGATGATTTTCATGCCGACAGCGAGTTGGTCGATGGAGATGTGCTTCTTCATACGGCCGTACGATCCAAACCGCTCGTCCAAAATGACAGTAATGGACTCTGATGGACTCTATCGGAGAGCAGGCGGCGAACTTGAGAAGAGCCGCCGGCCCGACGATTGGCGGGGCCGATCAGTATCGGATGCAGACGCGACAGATCGAGGTCGAATGGTCAAGTCCGGCCGTGACGCAACCGATACAATCTCGATCGGATCGGCATCCGGCGCAGTCGCATGGTTGACGACGGCCGGTGACCTCCGCCGACTTCCGGCTACACGATCCGGAACTCACATTGGAAGAGAACTCCGCCATGAAAATGAAGAAACGCATCCGCATCGAGCAGCTCAAGCCGGGAATGTACGTGGTGGGGATGGACCAGCCTTGGTACAAAACGCCCTATCTTCTTCATCATTTTCTCGTCCAGTCGCAAGACATCATCGAAGAACTCCTGCGACACGGCGTACGCGAGGTGAACATTGACCCGACAAAAGGGCTCGATGTGCCCGGCGCGGACGAAACGCCTGCCTCGCCGCCGGCGCAGGCCGGTGAACAGCCGGAGTCCGGCACCGCGGCTCCCCCTGAAGAAAGTCCCACGGATCCGAGCCGGCTTACGCGCCGGGACCGCGAATTGTATCAAGAAGCCGAGGTTGCCGTTGAACGGGTGTTCGAGGATCTCCAGGGAGGACGGATCCTCAGCGTCCCGGCGCTCCAGTCGATCGTCGGGGGATTTTTCACCCGCGTGTTGCAAGACCGCACCGCATTGATGACGCAGGTCTTGCTGCAGCAGATGCGTCGATTCGATCGGAGCCTGGCCGCACACGCGGTCGACACATGCATCCTGTCCCTCGTCTTCGCGGCCGAGAATGGGATAGACCCGAACACAATGGAGGAAGTCGGGATAGGAGCCCTTTTGCACGATGTGGGGTACGTCCGGCTTCCGAGAAATTTGTACCGGTCTCGCCATCAACTCGCTCCTCACGAGCAGGAGTTGATGCGCCAACATCCGCGCCTCGGTAAAACGATGCTGGCGAATATCGCCGCGCTTCCCGATCTCGCGCGCCGCGTCGTCGTGGAACACCACGAGCGCATCGACGGCTCCGGATATCCCGCGGGATTGAGCGGCCCGTCTCTGGCCCTTGTCGGACAATTGGTCGGGCTGGTAGACACCTACGAATCGCTCATTACCCCGCGAGCCGGTCATCTGCCGCTGTCGCCGTTCCAAGCGATCCGGCATCTGTTCATGCTCGGAGAGAAACGCGCCTTCGACAAGGCCCTCGTCGAAGTGGCCATTCGATGCCTGGGCGTATATCCCATCGGAAGTCTGGTGAAGCTCAATACGGGGGAACGGGCGATCGTCGTAGCCGTGAACCCGGAGCATCGTTTGAAACCGGTGCTGAAAGTCATTCTCGACTCGCAGGGCGAACCCTATGCCGATCCGCCTCTCGTGGATCTGGCTTCATTCGAACAACGACCGGACCCGTGTCGAACCATATTGACCGCGTTGGATGCCGGAACCGAACAGATCAACGTGGCCATGTATCTCGACTCGGCGACCGAGGAGCAAGCGGCGTGAGCCGGCCCGCTGGGCTCCCCCGGTCTCGCGCGGAGCTCTTGGAATCCCCGACGCGGACCGTGCTGGACGCGCTTCCCGTCGGAGTCTGTCTGGTCGACAGCGAACACCGGATCGTGTGGCTGAATCAGGCGGCAACGCGAATCGTAAGCCGCCCTTACTCACGACGCCTGCCCAACACAATCGAAGAACTGTTGGGCCGGACCCCATCGGCCGAGCCCGGTCAACAGGCGGTGCCCCCGCTGGAGTCGATTCTCGCGGGAAAGGCCCCGGCGGAAGGCACCGCCGCGATCGTCACGGCAGCCGGGTCCCGCACCTTGGTCGCCTGGTCCTGTTCTCCTATCGACGCACATCCCCTTGCGGCTGCCTTGTTCAGTTTCCGCGATCTGACCGAGGAGCACGCGCTGGAGGACGACCGAAATCGGCTGGCTCGCATCGCAGAAGAATCCCCCGCCGCCCTCGTGGAGCTCGACGTCGATGCCAACCTGCTCTATGTCAATCCCGCCATGACGCAGTTGTTGGAACGGTTCGGATATTCGGACGGAGGATTCCCACGCGCGCTGCCTGAGGGTATCGAGCGGATCGTCCATCGATGCCTGGCGACGGAACACACGTCTCATCAGATCGAAGTATCCCTGTCCGGCTTCACGTACGCGTGGACTTTCTGTCCCGTTCCTTCGCATCGGCATGTGCGCGGGTATGCCGTCGATTTGACCGAGGTCCGGAACACACAACGGCAGTTGGAGGACGCCACCGCACGGCTCGAGCGGGTCAACAGGGAACTTGCCGCCGCGCTCCAGCAAGCGCAGGAGGCCGTCCGGGCGAAGACGCACTTCTTCGCCACCATGAGCCATGAGCTGCGTACGCCGATGAACGGCGTCATCGGGATGGCCGAGCTCCTCCGCGACTCGCCGCTCTCCGAAGACCAACGGTCTTGCGTGGACACGATCCACCAGTGCGGAGAAGCTCTGCTGTCGATCATCAGCGACATCCTGGACTGTGCCAAGATCGAGTCCGGCAAGCTGGAGCTGGAAACGATCGACTTCAATCTCCAAACCACCGTCGAAGACGTGCTGGCTCAATTCGCCGAACGGGCCCAGCGAAAGGGGATCGAAATCACCGGCCTGGTCCACGCGGCGGTTCCCAAAGCGCTGCGTGGCGACCCCGGACGGCTGAGGCAGGTGCTGACCAATCTGGTCGCCAATGCCGTCAAATTTACGGAACGCGGGGAAGTGACGCTCGAGGCCGAGGTCGCCGGGGAAACGCCGGGGGATGCGGTGATTCGATTCGCCGTTCGCGATACGGGAATCGGGATCCCCGCCGAGCATCAGCGGCGACTGTTCACACCGTTCACGCAAACCGACAGTTCCATGACGAGACGGTACGGCGGGACGGGTCTCGGTTTGGCGATCTGCAAGCAACTGGTCGAACTGATGGACGGCTCGATCGGCGTCGACAGTACACCGGGGCGAGGCAGCACGTTCTGGTGCACGGTGCGCTTGCTGAAGCAGCCCGCCGCGGCACAGCCCGAAGAGGCGCAGGTTCACCTGGTGGGACGGCGTGTGCTCATCGTAGACGACAACGAGTCGCATCGCATGATCCTGCATCATTTCGTCAGTCACTGGGGCATGGCGGACGATCGAGCGGAAGATGCCGACCGGGCGATCAGCCTCGTGGAAAACGCCGCACGCCGCGGCATCCCGTACGACGTGGCGATCCTCGACATGATGATGCCGGGCAAGGACGGGCTGGCCTTGGCGAAGATGCTGAAAAGCCATCACGCCGGCCGGCACATCAAGCTCGTTCTCCTCACCTCATTGATACAGCAGGGGCAGGCGGAGCAGGCGAAGCAAGCCGGCATCGATGTCTATCTGTCAAAACCCGTTCGGCACGATCAACTCTATGAGAGCTTGTGCCGGGCGCTCGGATACGCGTCGTGCTCCGTCCCACGTGGAACGGCTTCCCGGGGGAAAACCGACCTGCCGTCCGGACGCGTGCTGGTCGTTGAAGACAATCTGGTGAACCAAAAATTGACCGCGCGCTTGCTGGAGCGGCTTGGCTTTCTGGTCGATGTGGCCGCAGGGGGACAGGACGCGCTCGACGCCTTGGCCCATAAAGCGTATGACGCGATCCTCATGGATTGCCAGATGCCGGGCATGGATGGATTCGAAGCGACGGCTGCCATCCGTGAGAGAGAGCGAGGCGCACTCGGCCGCCACGTTCCGATCATCGCGGTGACGGCGAATGCGATGCAGGGAGACCGAGAGCGTTGTCTGGCCGCGGGCATGGACGATTATCTCTCCAAGCCCGTCAGAAGCAGCGAGTTGCAATCCGCGTTACAACGATGGATTCCGTCGCCGAGTCAACGATGGACCGGTGGACCGTCCGCGCAGGCACGCCGCGGCATGACCGGTTCCGGTGAATCGAAGGCGCCGGGATCGAGCCCCGTCCGCTCGGACATCGGGCCCTCCTCCTTTGATCCGCGGGCCGTCTTGGAGAACATAGGAGGGGACGAAGAGTTCCTCCGGCAATTGTTCAAAATGTTTCTGGCACGCTCTTCCCACATGGTCGAGGATATCGTATCGGCGGTCGAACAGGGAGACGCGCATCGCCTCGAACAGTCCGCGCATCTCCTCAAGGGCACGGCCGCCAACCTCTGCGCCCGCGCGCTGGCGCTCCTGGCCAGTCAATTGGAGGCGATGGGCCGTGGCCGCCGGCTGGAGGAAGCCCGCCCGTTGATCCCCGGGCTTCGGAAAGCCGTCACCCTGGTCACCGGCGAAATGGAACGCATGCTCGGCAGGGCCGATTCCGCCGCCGCCTGATCATCATCCTCGATGTTGTCATTCCATTCGCTCTTGAACGAGTCGTTAGGGACAGGCGGCCGCCTCTAACGGGGTGTGAGGCTGTGAGACTGCGGGGGGAAACAGCGGATGGCGGGTCGGATAGGTGTCGGTGAGCACCAGTTGCTTGCCCAGCCTCGTACGCGGGTTGATCGCCAAAGGGCCGCGGAGATTTGCGGTGACCGCGGCCGGATCTTCCGACGGAACGGTCAGAATGACGGCAAACGAGAGCGCATCTGTTTCCGAAGCCTTCACCTCGGCCAGCGCCTCAGGCGTCAGTTGCACCGAATACTCGTTCGTAAATTGTGCCGGGTCCATGATCACGAAGGCCAAGCCGGGCTCGTCGACGGATTGCAGCCATTTGAACGGCGCTTCGGTGTCGTGGTCCAGGATGACATAGCGGGATTGTTCGTGGAAGCCGAGCAATCCCGCTGGAAAGGTGAGCACGCTCTCGTCCTTGACCTCGAATGAGCCGAAACGAGTGGACTGGCATTTCATGGATGGTCCTCATGAACATGGCGCCGTTTGGCCGGCATCAACCGTTTGAATGCCTCCAGCGGCACGGCCTGCGTGCGGGCCGCCAATCGGTTTTCATCCTGAATTCTGGCGTACACCTCGTCGCGATGAACCTCCACCGTCTTGGGAGCCTCGATGCCTAAACGGACCTGGCCGCCTTTGGTTCCCAGGACGATGACTTGAATATCCGGTCCGATGGTCACGCCTTCGCCCCGCCGGCGTGTGAGAACCAACATGGCGCCCTTTCTGATGAAGCCGATTCCCCGACAACACTTCGGTATCGGAAGCCGGGTCGGGAACTTAAGCGGCTTCCTCGTCAGGTGATCGGAAGATAGTTCAAGAGCGAGTTCTGAAAGACGCGCGCCAGGGTGGCGCTCGCGGCCTGCACCGCGTACTGTTGCATCGTCAGGTCGGTAATTGCTTTCGCCAAATCGACGTCCTGATTTTGAGACAGCGTCGTCGTGAGAAAGGTCTGGGCATCCTGCAAACCGTTTGACGTGGAGGTCAACCGATTCTCGAGCGCGCCGACTTCCCCCTGCGCCGAACTGACCTGGTTGATGGAGACACTGCAATCGTTGATCGCCTGCGATATCCCGCCTCCATAGTTCCCGCGAAGGGCGACCGTGAGACGTTTGATCGAGTCGAACATGTCGATATCGGAGCCGGCGAACGCCTGATCTCCCGGGATGTTGGTCTGAACGGTCTGGCCGGTGCCGATCGGGATGGTCTGAATCGAACCGTCCCCCTGGTACTGGGCGCCCGTGACGATCGTAAAGCGGTCGCCGCCGGCCGGGGCGCCGGTGTCGTTGGCGATCGTGACGCGGATTCCGTCGAATCCGATGTCGGCCCCCGAACTATACGATTGATTCGCCAACACCGTTCTCGGCGTCAGCGCGACCGAGAACGTATCGCCGGACTGCGGCCCGCCTTTCTGACCGTTGGCCAACGTCACCTGTAATCCGTCGAACGCGATGCTCTGACCCGGCGCATACGTGTTGCCGCTGGAGATCGTCGTACCCGTCGTCGTATCGACGACCGAATATTGCGTGCTGGAGGTAAATTGAATTTGATAGTCGTGCAGCGTGACTTGAGACGGATCGACGACTCCGGCATCGGTGTTTGTCACACCGCCCGCATTGGCCGCGCCAGCCGTCACCGTGACCGGGGCGGACACATCATAGACGTCGTACGCGGTCGGTGAGGTGAACCGGACGACATAGTCGTCCAAGGTCACGCTGTGATCATCGGTGATCCGGCCTTGGGAAATGACGGCACCGCCCGTGTTGTCCGAGGAAGAACTCGTGGTCGCCGTGAGCGCAAACGGCACCGCGCCCGTGGTCGTGCTGCCGCCGTTCAAGCCCAGTGCGGCACGGCTGGATCCCCCGGTGACTTCAACCGACGATGTCGAGCCGTGATCGTCGGATGTGACGACCAAGTGGTCGGTATCGAAGGTCACCGTGACGCTCTTCCCGGCGGCAGAAAAGGCGGAATCCGCGTTGATCTTGCTCTGAACCAGCGCGGCCAATGCGGACCCGCTGAATGTGCCGGACCCCAGACTGATCGTGCCGGAATCCGTTCCGTCCACGTTGACGGCGAGTGAATCGTTGGTGCCGCTAGTCAAGGTGACCGGTGCGGTGATCGAGAGGCCCGTGGCGCGGCCATGCGTACTGGTCCCGGTGAAGATCGCGCCGCCGTTGTACTCCGAATTGGCGACCTGCAGCAATTGTCCGAAGATCTGTTGGGCTTGCTGCGCTCCCGCCGCACGCCCGGCAGCGGTGTTCGTGTCGCTCCGGAATTGGACCGCGAGTTGTTGCGCCTGAGTCAGGCTCGACGTCGTGCTGCTCAGAAGCTGGTCCGTAAAGTTCAGGCGGGACGTGCTGAAATTGATGTTCCGGAGATACTGCGCGGTCGCCGCCAATGATGTCTGATTCAAGGTGATCTGATTGAACGCGCTTGGATCGTCCGACGGGAGACGGACCTTGACCCCGGTGGAGACCTGTTGCTGAATCGCAAACAGTTTTCCCTCTGCCCGCTGCATATCGTTCGCGAGCACGCTGAACGCCTGTTGCTCCGTGACGCGCATCGCATCACCCTCCTTGATGTTGGCCGAGACCAAGCAACGTCTGCAGCATTTGATCCGTGATGGAGATCAATCGAGAAGCCGCTTCGAATCCTCGTTGGTATTGGATCAGATTGACCAGTTCCTCGTCGATCGAGACCCCGGACGTCTGCGACCGAAGGGTATTGACCTGATCTTGCAGCACGTTTTGCGCATCAAGCTGTTGGGTCGCCGTCTGGGCGGCGATGCCCACCGTCGAGGCGATGTTGGAATATGCGCCGTTGAAGGTGGTTCCGTCCAAGCTGGCGAATTGCTGCTGCTGCAAGGCCGTCATGGCCAAGGCTGAGGTATTGTCGCCCGGTATTCCCGCCGGAGTCGACGAGGCGGCGAATTGAGCGCCGCTCGTGATGGCGACGGTAACGGCGCCGGCCGTTTTCGCATAGGAATTGACCGTGAGCACGTCGTCCGCCGAAGGTGTCCCGCTCACCGTTACGCTGAGTCCGTCGAAATTCAGCGTTTGCGGCCCGCTGTAGGTCCCCGAAGCGGCCGTACCGGTGCCGCTCACCAGCCCCAGCGCGGCTCGGGCCGACCCTCCCGTAACGGCGACGGCCGAATTCGATCCGGAGGAATTCGACGTGATGACGAAGCGGCTCGTGGTGGAATCGAAGCTTACGGTAACGGAGCGCCCGGCGGCTTGCAGCGTGGCGTCGCCGTTGATTTTGCTTTGGATCTCCGCGGCGAGCGACGCCCCGGAGGAATAGGCCAGTCCCGGCGACGCGCCGCCGGCCAGCGCGATCGTACCGGAGGTGGTCCCGTCAACCGTCACGGTCAGGGTGTCGTTCGTTCCGGTGATGATCGAAAGAGGACCATTGGCCGTCGGAGCGCTAATCGCGGTGCCCGTATAGTTTCCTCGAATACCGGACCCCGTCGTTTGATCCACGATCGAATACGTCGTCGGCGAGGTGAACCGGATTTGGTAATCATGGAACGTCAACAAACTGTTGGCGGTAATGGCGGAGGCGGTCACGCCGGCGCTGCCTTGGTTGACCGCGCTTGCGCGCGCCGTGACGGACAGCGGTGTGAAAAAATTCCTTCCCGTCGATCCGTCCAATCCATAGCCCTGTTGGTGGACTTGGTTGACCTCGTTCACCAACGTGGCCGTCAATCGATCGAACGATTGCTGGGTGGCTGGGATCGTGGCGTCCCGGAGATCCAGGAGTCCCTTGAGGCGGCCGTTCGTGATCAACGACGAAATACTGAGCGCCCTGGTTCCGCCCGTGTTGTATCCGACATCCGACAATCCGTCGTTATCCAGATTGGCAACCGTCGCCAACTGCCGGGTCGTGCTTCCTTGCACCAAGACTTGGCCCCGGGCGACGAACACGGATAGGGAACCGTCCTGCGACTCGATCGTGGAGATATCCACGTCCTGAGCCAACTTATTGATCACCAGATCCCGTTGGTCCCGCAGGTCGTTGGCGTTCTGTCCGGTCACCTCGGCGGAGACGATTTTGTCGTTGAGATCCGCGATTTGACCGGCGTACGTATTGATTTCGACGACCGTCTGCTGAATTTGCTGATTCAAATCGACTCGCTGAGCGGCCAGATCGCTCGAGGCTTGGTTCAGGCTGCCGGTGAGCAACAGGGCTCGCTGCACGAGAACCGACCGGGCCGTGGTGTCGGCGGGGTTGGACGCCACGTCCTGCATTCCCGCAAACACATTGTTGAGCTGGGCATTGATGTCCTGACCGCTCGTACTGTCGAACATCTGCTGAAGCTGCGCGAGTTGGTTGCTGGTGACGTTCAGATTGCCGAGATTTTGTTGGACGTCGGTCAATTGGCGATTGACAAACTGATCCACGACGCGCTGGACCTGGGTGGCTTGGACGCCGGTTCCGATCATCCCCGGTTGACCGTTGAGAGGCGGTCGTTCGGTCAGGATCGCCTGTTGCCGTGAGTACCCGGGAGTGTTGACGTTGGCGACGTTGTGTCCCGCGACGGTCAATTGAAGCTGGGTCGTCGTGAGGGCGGAGCGCGCGATTTCAAACAGGGAGCTCAGACCGACCATCGTTATCCTTGCTGTCGAACGAGCATCGCATGAGCAGAGGCGGCTTTGTTCCGGCCGCTGCCGTCGTAGCCGCCGAGACCGGGAACCGCCGTCGTCGCCGCCGATAACGCTCGCTCCAAAAACCCGCGGATGTTTTCGATGAGCACTTCATTCTGTTTGATTTGTTCGCGCGCGTTCCGCAACCCGGCCACGACGCGGTCGTACCGCTCGCGGAGCATCCTGGAGTCGTCCTCCGGCAGCGCCCCGATCACCTCCTGGAGTGTGGCCGATGGCGGAAGACCGCAGTGCCGGGCCAAGCGGGAAACGAGCGAGTCCCGCGCCTGGGCAAGAGTCTGCATCGTCTCGAGCGTCATCAACCGTCGGGCATTGATCGCATAGAAGTCCGTGATGGCAAGGACGCGGATCGCGTGCCGTTCCGTTTCCACCGTTTCAAGGAGAGCCCGGCAGGACGCGTCTTCCTGATCGATGAGTTGGCTCAGTTCAAGTGCTGCGGCAGAGTGGAGTCTCGAAAGCATACGCGCTCCTTGCTCGGTCGAGGGGCGAATCGCGTTTATCGGCTCAGCAGTGCGTGAAGCGCGAACGGTGAGGCTTACAACGCGGCGTCCGCCAGGGCGTGTTTGATGATCGCATCACCGACCGCCCGGCCGTCTACACTGTACGTTCCGTTGTCGATGGCTTGGCGCAACTGCTCTATTTTTTTGACGCGGGCGTCATCCGTTTCATGAGTCAGGGCCGTGATGCGTTGCAACTCCTTCGCTTGATCGGAAATCTGTATCCGATCGTTCTGTTGCCGAGCGTTGGATGGCGTCTTGCCGGCCGTCTGCCCAATTTCCTGAACTCCGAGCAACACTTTCGCCAGTTCTGCCGCCCGGCCTCGTCCGGAAATCTCCATGGTCATCTCCTCTCCCGATATCTGTGGACCGAAGATGGCTTGGCGCTCTCTCGAGTCCCACCTTCTCCGTTGCCGTTGTCGGCAACCGGGAATGAAATCTTTAGCTGCGCCTGGTTCGTTCCTGCCCGTTGTTGCCGGATATAGGTTTCCACCATGTCGCCAAGTCCGAACGCGCCTCGTTGTGCCGCGAGCCGGCCGATCTCCTGGTCATAGAAGGAATAGAACATCTCTCCCGCTTCGTTCTTAACCAGTCCCGGATGTACGGTTTCCCTCATGGTTTTCAACATGTAGGAGACGAAAAAGCCCTCGAACGCCTGTGCTGCCTCTCGAATTCTTTCCTCATCATGTGTAGAGACCGACAGCTTCTCTACGTAAGGAGTGAGAGGGTCGATCATGATCTGGGGCGAGACAATGGGTTCCATAACGCTCTAAACCGTCGATTTATCTCGCTCTTCGCTTTTTGCAGCCCTCTGTCCGGCCCATTGCGCTACCATTATATGACCTCCAGGCTGGCCTGGAGCGCTCCCGCCGCTTTCAGAGCCGACAGAATGGCCACCAGGTCGCGCGGTGTGACACCGACGGCGTTGAGCGCTCGGACGACCTCCCCGAGCGTGACCGTTTCATCGACCACGACGAGCCGGGCCTCCTGCTCCTTGACGTCGGTTTGCACGTCGGGCGTGACCGTCGTTTGCCCTCCGGTCGAGCCGATGAATGGAGCGGGCGGTTGCGAAACATTCAAGGTATTTTTAACGGAAATCGTCAGATTGCCATGCGAAATGGCACAGGTCGAGATCCGAACATGCTCACCGAGTACGACGGTTCCCGTTCGCTCGTTCACCACGACTTTTGCCGGACTGTCCACGGCGACGTCCAGACCTTCGATGGTCGCAATGTATTCGACCACGCGACCTCGGAACACTGCCGGGATGGACGATTTGATGAGGCCGGCGTTCACCGGCACCGCGGTCCCCTTGCCGAACACATGATCGATCGCCTCGGCCGTACGGATCGACGTCGTGAAATCAGCCTGGCGGAGAAGAATCGAAACCGAGTTCCAATTGTCGATGTCGACGGCCACCTCTTTTTCGACGACGGCTCCGCCGGGAACCACACCCGCGGCTTGGTGGTTTTTGGTCACGGTGGAGCCGCCTGGTCCTCCGATCCCTCCCAGAAAGCCTCCAATAGACACGGGACCCTGCGCGACCGCGAAGACCTCCTGAGTAGGCGCTTTCAACGGCGTGAGCAGGAGCGTGCCTCCCTGAAGACTCTTGGCGTTGGCCATGGAGGAGACCACCACGTCCAGTGACATACCGGGCTTGCTGAAGGGAGGAAGCTTGGCGGTCACCATGACCGACGCGATGTTTCGCGTCAACAATTGAATGGGGTTGATCACCAGATTGATGCCCATTTTATTGAGCATGGACATCATCGCCTGGATGGTGAACTGGCCGCCGATGACCTGGTCGCCGGTCCGGTCGAGGCCGACGACCAGACCATAGCCGATCAACTGGTTTTCCCTGACTCCTTCGATCGCGCCGATGTCTTTGATTCGAACGGCATCGGCCGGCGCCGTCCAGCAAACCGCCGTCAGCAGGAGCACGAGCCCGGAAATCCTCGCACAGGCTGTCAAGGCGCTGGATCTCATAATTCCTTCTGCGAACGAAAGAAGAAGCTCGACGCGATTCGTTCAAGCAGGAACCGACCGGTCATACTGGTCGATGTGTCGTCCGGCGTCGCGCTGCGGAACATCTTCATCACTCCACGGGACGTGGCCGGACGCGGCGGCTTGAAATCGGCCCCGCGAATCACCCCGCTCATCACCATCATTTCTACGGTACGCATCCAAGCACCTCCCACTGTAGGTCCGTCATTCGTTAGAACGGGTAAATCCAGTCCAGAATCCGTACGAACCAGCCGGGACGCTGCACGTCGTCGACGACCCCGAGACCGGAATATTCGATTTTTGCGTCCGCGATTGACGACGAGAGCACGGTGTTCTTCGTATCGACGTCCACCCGCCGCACGACTCCGCTGAGCATCATGATCTGCTTCTCACTGTTGACCGTCACTTCACGCCGGCCTTCAATTCTGAGATCGCCGTTCGGCAGCACGTCGGTGACAATGGCGGAGATGGTGCCGGTCAACGTATCGGCCCGGCTCGTCGCGCCTTTTCCTCCGAATTTGCTCGCGGCGCTCGCGTTGACGCCGAATCCTCGCGTCGCTTCCCCTCCCAATCGCAATCCTGGAATGCCCAAATAGGCGTTCCCGGATCCCGACAAGCTATTGTCGACCGTCGATTGGCGCTCGGCCGACGTATCCGCCGATTTCGATCCTGTATGGCTTTCGGCGATTTTGATCGTCAGAATGTCGCCCGCCCGCATCGCCCGCATGTCCTCATAGAGATAGGCGCGCCCATTTTCTTCCTGCCATAAGGAGCCGATGGTCTTCGGCGGGGGAAGCGGCGCCACCACGAGTTTCGATCTCACCATCGGGCCCGAGCCGCACCCACCAAGCAGAAGAGCCGACACGATGAGCGCAGCCGGTTTCATGGATCAAAAATCCACACGGACGATGCCAGGTCCGACGACCTTGGCGCGAAGTTCTTTTCCCGAATCCGCATTGCTGACCGTGACCGTTTGCCCCAATTCGCCTCCCGACTTCGTGATACCGACCGCCTGGATGGAAAGGCCGTTCCCGCTCGCTTCGATGGTGACGCGGTCTCCTTTCCGCACGGCATAGGGCTTTTTGACCGAGGTGAGGCGAATGGGCGACTGCGGCTGGAGCGGCCGCGAGGCGCTCTTCCCGATCACGTCGTTGGGATCGGTGACGAATTGCTGTTTGAGGTCGAACAATCTCACTCGTGAAACGGTCAGATCGCCGCCGTCGATGATTTCATCCATCATGATCAGCCTGGACGGCACGACGACCTGGGCATATCCGGCGATATCCGATAAGACTTCGACCGTGTCCAGCGTCCTGCCGCGACGGGAAAGCTGCACTCGAAACAGCCGGCGGCCGAGACCTTCTTCCGACAGGCCGGGGACGACCGAGATATCGACACGCCCGGACGGGGTCGGAATCGGTTCCTGAGGCTCGATCAACGTCACCTCCACTTCCCGCACTTTCCCATCGAGCTCTTGCTCGAGATATCGCTGGACGGCTCGGCGAAGTTGTTCCGGCTGCACCGAATGCCGGCTCCGCTGAGGAAAATCCGCCACCCGAACCGCGGACACCGACTGAACCGTGGGCTCCGCCTCGGCAACCTGCACGAGCAGGGCCTCCAAGAGGACAATGATGGCAACGACACCGGCTTTTGCGAAGGACACGGGGCGGTTCTCCTTTCAGTCGGTCGGGAATCAGCGGCGGAGGTTGTTCGCGATCGACATCATTTCATCCGATGCCTGAATCGTCTTGGAATTGATCTCATAACTTCTCTGCGCGATGATCATGTTGACCATCTCGGACGCGAGATCGACGTTGGAGCTCTCCAGGAACCCCTGCTGGATCACGCCGAATCCGGTTGAAAATCCGCCGGTCCCCTGCGTCGGCGGCCCGGACGAGAAGCTGTCGAGGAACAAATTGTTCCCCATGGCGACGAGGCCTGCAGGATTGTCGAACCGCGTGAGTTGAATTTGTCCGACTTGCGACGCTTGCGTCACGCCCGGCAACAACACCGAGACGGTCCCATCCTGAGCGATATCGATCTTCAAGGCGCCGGACGGAATGGTGATAACCGGATTCAGCACGTCTCCGTCGCCGGTCACGAGATTCCCGACGTTGTCCCGCTTGAAGGCGCCGTTTCTCGTGTACATGATCGTCCCGTCCGGCCGCGACACCTGGAAAAATCCGACGCCGTCGATCGCGAGATCCAGGTCGTTATTCGTCTGCCGCATGTTGCCTTGGAGCCATTCCTTTGAAACGGTCGTCGGCCGGACGCCGGCCCCCACCTGAATCCCGACTGGAAACACGCCGATGTTGGACGCACTCGTGCCGGGCAACCGTTGTATCTGATACAGCAGGTCGGAGAATTCCGCGCGACTTCGTTTGAATGAATTGGTGTTCACGTTCGCCAGATTGTTGGCGATCGTGTCCACATTGAGCTGTTGAGCCGTCATCCCGGTTGCCGCCGTCCACATGGCGCGAATCATTGATTACCTCCCGTGACGAGTGACGGGTGACGCGCGACCCCGAATATTTCCGCCTTTCCCCTGCAACTCGTCACTTGTCACCTGTCACGTCGTTCATAGCACCCGACCGACGTCTTGAATGGCCGTCTCCGCCATGCGGTCGATGGTTTGGATCATTTTTTGAGCCGACTCGTACGAGCGCATCCCTTGAATCATCTTCACCATTTCACCGAGGGAATTGACGTTCGATTCTTCGAGATGGCCCGGGTGCAGCATCGGCGTCGCCATGGTCTTGCCCTTGCCGCCCACGAACAGACCGTCGGCCGACTTCCCCGGCATGTTCTTCTCGTCGAACTGCAACACTTTGAGTGTGCCCACCGACTGTCCATCCACCTGGATTCCTCCAACCGCGTTGATTTGGATCGTTCCGGGGGGAATCTTGATCTCGCCTTTCAAGCCCATGACGGGAAACCCGGCGCCTGTGACCAGACGACGTCGATTGTCGAGCGAAAACATGCCGGATCTCGTATAGCGGGTTCCCTGCGGGGTCTTGATCTCGAAGAACCCGTCGCCTTGGATCGCCACGTCGAGCGAGTTTCCCGTCATGCGAGTGCGCCCGATATCGAAGTTCGTCCGTGTGATGTGCGGCGCCGCATAGACTCGTTCCGCCGGACCGGACGGAACGGCCAGCAACCGATGGGCGATGGTCTGCACGCCGGGTATCGGACCGGGACCCGAGATGCGCCGCGAGAGGATCGCTTGGAATCCCTGCTGATCCTGCTTGAACCCCGCCGTGTTGACGTTCGCCACATTGTTGGCGAAAACTTGCAGGCTGCGCTCTTGCGCCAACGCGCCGGAGAGGATGGGATAGATTGCGCGGTTCATGTGGTTTTCCCTGTCATGATCGCCGCCCAAAAATTTAGCAATAGATATGCCATTGAGCGCCCTTGGACTTCGCACTGAATCACACGGCATTGACTCGCCGCTGTTCGTTGAGACGTCGGACGACGGGCAAACCTTGCCGGAGTAGGCAAAAACATCGGAGCGCGCGATGCAGCGCCGAGTGTCATTGCATCGCCTCGACCGCCGCCCTGAGATGGAAGACCGCCTTCGTGTGAATCTGACAGACGCGCGACTCCGTGACCTTCAGAATCTTTCCGATCTCCTTCATGGTCAGTTCCTCGTAGTAATACAGCGTCAGGACCAGCCGTTCCTTCTCCGGCAACCGTTGAATCGCTTTCCCGAGGCTCTCCCGCTCGCGCTCGTTCACGATCGCGGACAGAGGATCGGGATGTTGATGATCCGCCAGCATCGTGAGAATCTTGTTCCCGTCCGGCTCTTGAATGCCGAGATCGTCGATGCTGATCAAGACCGCGCCCTGCGAACGGGACAGGAAATCGTCCAACTCGGACACGGACATATTGAGCGCCTCGGCGACTTCCTCGTCGGTCGCGGGGCGGCCGAGCCGGTACATCAATTCCGATTGCGTGCGCTGCAACTGGGCGATCCGCTCGTGAACGGAGCGCGGAATCCAATCCATCGACCGAATCTCATCCAGCATCGCCCCCCTGATCCTGAACTCCGCATAGGTCTTGAACTTGGCTTCCCGCGTCGGGTCGTATTTCTCCATCGCGTCCATCAATCCGATCACGCCGACGGAGACGAGATCCTCGGCATCCAGATAGGCCGGCAGCCGAAAGGCCAGCCGATGCGCGATCGCCCGGATGACGTGAGCGAATTCCCTGATGATGCGTTCGCGGGCTTCCTGGTCGTCGGCCACACACGTCGTTTGCTGTCTCGCACTTGTTTTGCCCATGATCCCCATATTCGTCGATGATGAAGACGTCGCCTACCTGATCAGATGACGCCACAGGAACTGCACGGACCCTTTGGGACTCTGAGCCGGCTCCCAGCGGGCGACCGCCGCGCCCAGCCCGGCGAACGCCCGGCCCGATGGAGAACGGGGGAAGAGATCCAGGACGGCCCGCTGCTGCGTGACCGCCAGCGGCAGATAGTCGTCCGAGGGGATGAATCCGATGGCGTCGAGCGAAAGATCCAGGAACCGTTCGGCGGCGCGATCCAGTGTTCGAAACACCTGCGAGGCCTCGCGCTGGTTCTTCACCATGTTGACGAGGATACGAAACCGCCGTTCGCGATGGCGGCGCGAGAGCACCTTCATGAGCGCATAGGCATCCGTCAGCGAGGTGGGCTCCGGGGAGACGACGACGACGATCTCATGCGCCGCACTGGCAAAGAACGTCGCATTCGTGGTGATCCCGGCGGCCGTATCGATCAGCAAGACGTCGTAGGACTGGGCGAGCCGGTCGATTTCGTCTTGCAGCAAGAGCACCTGCGCATCCGTCAACGAGGTGAGCTGCGGCAGTCCGGACCCGGCGGGCAGGATTCTCATGCCGCCCGGTCCATCCAACAGAATGTCGGGCAGCCGTTTCGTCCCGTTCAAGACCTGCTCGATCGTGTCTTGAGGCAGGAGTCCCAGCAGCACGTCCAGATTGCCCAACCCGAGATCGGCGTCGAGAATCACGACCCGTTTTCCCTCACGAGCGAGGGCCAGGCCCAGGTTGGCGACGACGTTCGTCTTGCCGACCCCACCCTTCCCGCTCGTCACGCTGATGACCTGAACCGGCGCGCGATCAACGATGCCGACCGCGGCTGCGGCTCCTTCCACTTCCGAAAAGTCATTCATTCCTTCCGCCCTCCTTGCATGACAACGCTACCCCGGCATTCCGGCTGCGAGGCTTTCGGTCGCCACCTGTCTCAACGGTCCCGCCCAATCCCGTTCCTCCCGGATGCATCCGTCCAACAGCAGATCGGCCAGGCGGTTCGATGAGGCCTCTTCGAGATCGTGCGGGACACGCGGCCCCGTGCTGAAATACGACAGGGGGATGCCGCTCTTCTTCTGTATCGCCAGCAGGCTGCCGGCGCCGCCGGTTTCATCCAGCTTCGTGAACAGCAGCCGGCTGACCGGGACCTCGTCGCACCGGCGCACGGTCCGCAGCAAATCTTCTTCTCTCGTGGTTGCGGACAAGACGAGATGCGTGTCCACCGCCAGGTCGAGAGTCGTCAGCCAGCGCACCTCGTGCAAGTAACTCGCCTCCGAAAAGGTCCTCCCGCCGCTGTCGATCAAAATCACGTCGGCATCCGCCAACCGGCGGAGCGCCTCGGCCGCGTCCTGCCTGGTCAGGGCCGTCTCCATCGGAATCTCCATCGCGGCGGCATAGCTCCTCAACTGCTCGACGGCGGCGGCGCGATAGGCGTCCAAGGTCATGAGCGCCACCGAACGCCGCTGTTCCATCACATACTGGGAGGCCAATTTCGCAATGGCGGTCGTCTTGCCGACGCCCGACGGTCCGAAAAACAACGAGACTTTTCGCCCGTCCCGGCATCCCGCGGCAGGCAGCGCGTCCGCAAGCTCTTGTCTCACGAGCGCTCGGAGCGCCCTCCGAAGTGTTCCTCGATCGCCACAGCATTCGTCTCCCAGCGTCGCATGGAGCGATTGCACGAATGAGACCGCTGTCCGCAGGTCCAGACCGCGGTCGATGAAATCGCGAAATACCGTCGTCATGGACCGCGGAACGTTCTTCGGCGTCGGTATCGCATCCCCTGGATAGGACTCCAGAAGATGCCGATGGAGTCCCTGCAGCTCCGATCGCAGACGATCGAGGCGTGCCGAAGCCCGCGACGGCCGCCGCGATCCGCCGGGTTGCTGGGAGGATGGAGAACGACCCGACTGCTGCGTCAAGCTTGACGCACCGGCGTCATGCACCAGTCCGTTCAGCGTCTCCTGGAACCGCGACGGCGGGACGATCGAAGGACCGGGCAACGAATCACCGACTACGAGCTCCTTCTCTGCCGGTTTCGCCGGCACCGTACGCGGCTCCGCGGCAGCGGTGACCTCGATGAGCGGACGGCCGAACCATTTGGCAACCGCCCCCCGTTGCCGCACGTCCTTCGTCGACAAAATCACGGCGTCCGGACCGAGCTCCGCTTTGATCGACCGGATGGCTTCCTGCATCGTGAAGGCATGGAAGACTTTGATCTGCATCGGATGGCTCCCGGTTAGGTGCTGTTCACTTCAAGTCGAACCGTTTCGATCGCCTGCAACTTGGCGGCACTGTCGATTTCGTTCAGCCCCAAGATCGGCACCGCGTGCAACACACGATCCGTCAACTTGCGGAGATACCGGCGGCTGGCAGCCGAGCAAAGGACCACCGGCTGATAGCCTTTGGTGGCCACCCGTTCCGCCGCCTGTTTCAGCGCGGCGACGACCTGATGGGTGACGGCCGGATCGGCCGGGACCGAGCTGTTCGGCCCGTGCGTCGCCTGCTCGGCCAGTGTTCGATCCAGGCGCGGATCCAGACCGATGATCGAGAGGGTGCCGTCGGGACCGAGGTACTGCTTCGTAATCGTCCTGGCCAAGGCTTGTCTGGCCGCCTCGGTCAACAGATCCGTATCCTTGGTCATCGATGCGTGGTCGGCGACGGCTTCCAAGATCGTGCGAAGATCGCGGATGGGCACGCCTTCCCGCAGCAAATTGGCCAAGATCCTGACTACGCTTCCCAGGGACAAGACGGTCGGAATCAATTCTTCCACCAGCTTGGGATGGAGTTTGGCGATTTCATCGAGCAGACCTTGGACCTCCTGCCGGCCGACGAGCTCGTAGGCGTGCCGCTTGATGACTTCCGACAAATGCGTGGCGATGGCGGAGGTGGGATCCACCACCGTGTAGCCGGCCAGTTGCGCCTGTTCGCGGGAGAATTCCGGAACCCAGATCGCCGGAAGCCCAAAGGCCGGTTCTTTGACCGCGATGCCCTGCACCGTTCCCCGCTGTGCGGTGCCGGGATCGATCGCGAGGACGTGCGCCGGGACGATCTCGGACTTGGTCAGCTCGATACCCTTCAGCATGATGGCGTATTCGTTGGGACGCAGTTGCAGATTGTCCCGGATATGGATCGGCGGGATGACGAACCCCATGGTGTCGGCGAACTGGCGCCGCAGGCCTTTGATCCGATCCAGCAAGGAGCCGCCCTGCTGGCCTTCGACCAGCGCAATCAATCCGTAGCCGACCTGTACTTCCATCAAATCCAACGGACCGATGCCGGCCGCGGGCTCTTCCGCTTTGGCCTTCGGCTGCGCCTCCTCGATCTGCGGCAGCAGAGACGCCTGCTGCTCGCGCCGGCGCAAATCGTACGCCATCCAGGCGACCACGCCGCCGAACGTCAGAAATGCCAGGTGCGGCAGGCCGGGCACGAGTCCGAGTGCGAGCACGATGCCGGCCGCCGTGCCCATCGACTTCGACGACGTGAGCACCTGCCGGGTGATTTCGGAGCCGAGATCGGCCTCGGACGCGGCTCTCGTGACGACGATGCCGGCGGCCGTGGAAACGATCAACGCGGGAATTTGTGCGACCAGACCTTCGCCGACGGTCAGCAACGTGTAGGTCTGGGCCGCGGCGGCCAGCGTCAGGCCCTGTTGCAGCACGCCGATCGTCAGCCCTCCGACGATGTTGACCACCACGATGATCACCGCCGCGATCGCGTCGCCGCGGACGAATTTACTGGCGCCGTCCATCGACCCGTAGAAATCCGCTTCGTCGGCGATCATCCTTCGCCGCCGCCTGGCTTCCGCCTCGTTGATGAGGCCGGCGTTCAGGTCGGCGTCGATACTCATTTGTTTTCCCGGCATGGCGTCCAACGTGAACCGCGCGGCGACCTCCGCCACCCGGCCGGCGCCTTTTGTCACGACGACGAAATTGATGATGACCAGGATCGTGAAAACGACTAGCCCCACCGTGTAGTTGCCGCCGACGACGAAATTGCCGAACGCGCGGATCACTTCGCCGGCCGCCGTGACTCCCTCGTTGCCGTGCAGCAGGATCAGCCTCGTGGACGCGATGTTCAGCGACAGACGCAGCAACGTCACGATGAGCAGGATCGAGGGGAACACCGAGAAATCCAGCGGGCGCCTGACCTGGAGCCCGACGAGCAGAATGATGATGGACAGCGTGATGTTGAAGCTCAGGAGCAGGTCGAGGAGGAATCTCGGAAGCGGCAGCAGCATGACCATGAGAACCGCCACCACGCCAGCGGACATGAGGATGTCCGAATGTTTGATGCTCGCGATGGGAGACGCCGTCCGTTCCGCGCTCATCGGCCGCTCTCCTGCGGACGGATTCCATGGGGCACCAGCCCTCGAACCCGGTAGACGAAGGCGAGGATCTCCGCCACCGCCCGGTAGAGATCCGACGGAATTTCCTTTCCGATCTCCACCAGCTTATAGAGCGTCCGGGCCACGAACTTGTTCTCGATCACCATGACGTGATGCTCCCGCGCAATGTCTTTGATGCGCTGCGCCAAATAACCGGCTCCTTTGGCGACCACGATGGGGGCCGTCATGCGGGCCTGATCGTATCGGATCGCGACGGCCAAGTGGTCGGGATTGGTCACCACCACGTCGGCCTTCTTCACGTCCGTCAACATGCGTTTTCTCGCCATGTCGCGCTGGATCGTGCGGATCCGAGCGCGGATCTGCGGATCGCCTTCGGCTTCCCGCCGTTCCTCTTTCACTTCCTCGCGGGTCATACGGAGCCTGCGCTCGAATTCGAATCGCTGATATCCGTAGTCGAGCGCCGCAACGGCCGCGACGGCGAGCGAGATGGACAAGGCCGCCTTGAACAAGAGGCGGCCCAGGACCGCCAGAATTCCGTTCAGCGGATACTGGACCAGCTCCGGCAGCACTCCGAGGTCGCCTCGAACGGCATAGAAGCCCGCCGCGCCCACACAGAGCACTTTGAGGAGGCTCTTCACCAGTTCGACGAGCGAGCGCGCGGAGCATATCCGCGAGAGACCCTGAGCGAGGCTGAGGCGGCCGAGATCGAATCCGATCCCCTCGGTCTTCCAGATGAATCCCGTCTGCGCGAGTGTGGCGCCGATGCCGCAGGCCGCCACGCCCGCGACCAACGGCGCGATCAGCAGGAAGAGGTCCGATTCGGTGCGGACCGCGAGGTCCCGAATCATGCCGATCGTCAGCCCCTGCCCCGTCCCGACCTCCGGGATCGCGCTCAATCCCTGTCTCAACAGTTCGCCGAGCTTGGCCATGCCCGGCCGCGCGAAGACATAGAGCAGTCCCAAGGAGCCGAGCAGAACCGCGGCCGTGGAGAGATCGCGGCTCACGGCCACTTCGCCGCGCGCGCGCGCCTGCGCTCGGCGTTTCGGGGTCGCCTGCTCTGTGCGATTGTCCGATTCAGCCATGGCCCAGCATCCGCATCAACCCGTCCAGCGTCTCTTCCAGACGGACAAATTCCGATTCGTACAGGCCGATCGAATACGGCAGGGCGAGCGCCATCACCGCCAATCCGCCGGCGATCGTGAGAGGAAAGCTCATCACGAAGACATTCAACTGCGGTACCGTCCGGCCCAGCACGGCCATCATGACGTTGATGACCAGGACCGTCGCAAGCACCGGCGCCGCGAGCTTCATCGCGAGAACGAACACGTGTTGCGTCAGACGGAGCAGATCGTCGGTCAAGGCGCCGGACAGATGACCCGTCAGTGGAGGAATCGCCTCGAAGCTGGCCGCCACGGATCGGACGACCAAGAAATGCGCGTTCAACGAGAGAAAGGTGAGGGTCGCGAGCACGGTCTGCAAGCTTGAGATCAACGGCGTTTGCTGCGCCGTGAGCGGGTCGATCAAATGGGCGACGCTGAACCCCATCTGCGTGCCGATCAAGTCGCCGGCCAGCTCCAAGGCCGCAAAGAGGAGCCGGACGGCGAGGCCGATCAGCAGTCCGATCAATACTTCGTTCGCCAGGCCGGCGGTCAAGAGGAGCGCATCCGCGGGCAGCGCCATGGGCGGAAGCAGCGGCGCCAGGACCAGCCCCATCAGAATAACCAGCCCGACTTTCAATTGCGGCGGCATCGTCCTGCTGCCGAGCACCGGCATGGCGGCCAGGATCCCCGCGGTCCGGAACATGATGATGAGGACCGATTGGAACTGCGGAACGGCGAACTGGATGACGTCGCTCATGCGGGCTCCCTACGACGGCCGTGCGACATTGGGAATGTTCATCAACATGCCGGCCATGAAATTCACCAGGACATCGAGCATCCAGGGGAAAAAGAGGAGCGTGGCGACAAAGAGCGCGAGCATTTTGGGGACGAAGGTCAGCGTCGCCTCGTTGATCTGCGTCATGGCCTGGAACAGGCTGACGAGCAGACCGACCAGCAGGCTGAGTCCCAACATCGGCGCGGATACCAGGAAGGCGGTCTCCATAGCCTGGCGTGCGATCTGTGCCACCATATCGGGCGTCATCGGTCGTCACTCCTTTTTTTCGTTCTCGTATTTCGCCCTCGGATGTTTCGAGTTACGAGTTTCACGTTTCGAGTTTAGGGATGTCGCAACTCGTAACCCGAGACCTCGAAACACCGTGGCGCCTCACGCCTCACGTGAAGCGTCGTTCGTCCGAATCCGACGAGGTACGCTTCACGCTTCACGCATATCGGCATCATTGAAAGCTCCGGACCATGGAGCCGACGATGAGGTACCAGCCGTCGGCCAACACGAACAGAATCAGTTTGAACGGCAACGAGATGAGCACGGGCGGGAGCAGCATCATACCCATCGACATCAGGACGCTGGCGACCACCATGTCGACGATCAGAAACGGAATGTAGATCAAGAAGCCGATTTGGAAGGCCACGCGCAGCTCGCTCAAGATGAAGGCCGGGATCACCACATGGATCGGGACCTGCTCGGCCTTGGCCGGTTTGTCGGGCAGCTTGGCGAGATCGATGAAGAGCGCCAGGTCTTTCTCCCGGACCTGCCGGAGCATAAAGGAGCGAACCGGCTCGATGCCGCGCTTCCACGCATCTTCGTGGGTGATCTGCTCCGCGAAGAGCGGCTGCAACGCGTCGTGATAGACCGATTGGCCGACCGGAGCCATGACGAACACCGTGAGAAAGAGTGCGAGACTGATCAGCACCTGGTTGGGCGGCACCTGTTGCGTGCCCATGGCCTGGCGGAGAAACGAGAGGACGATCACGATGCGGGTGAAGGATGTCACCATGACGCAAAAAGCCGGAGCCAGAGACAGCACCGTGAGCAAGGCCAGAATTTGAAACACCACGGCCGTCTGGCCTGAGCCGGTGTTCTTTCCCAAGTCGATGGTGATCGAAGGCCCTTCCGCCCAGACGACGTCGGGGAAGAGACCGCTCCACAGTCCACAGACGAGGGCGGCGGCCGCCATCGCAAGCTCGAGACGCGGCGCAGTGATCGACCGGGTGTTATGGCGAGACATCGTCATCTTTGTCAGACCTTGCATCGGGAGAGAGGGCGGATGGCGGAGCGGTGTGGGGAGCCGAATCGGCGGCGTTCCGACTCCATACACCCCACAAGGGCGTGGCGCCGAAACCGGAGCGTCCGGCTTGTGCCAGCACCCGTTTGATCTGCTCGGCATCCGACAGCCGGCCCAACGGCACGATGTCCGTTTGAGTGGTCCCAAGAATCAACAGTTCGCCTCCCACCGAGACCAGCGACACCGCCTTGCGCGGGCCGACGTACCCGCTGGCGACGACCTGCACGAGCGCCGATCCCGGCTGCAACGACAGGCGGGTACCGAACCACCGCTTCGCCAGCACGGCCAGCACCAACATGACGGCCAGCACGAGGGCGAGCGATGAGGCCATGCGAACCGCCATATCCCAGAATTCCACGATCTCCCTATCCCAGTTGCTGAACGCGCTGCGCGGGGCTGATGACGTCGGTCAGCCTGATGCCGAATTTGTCGTTGACGACGACGACCTCGCCCTTGGCCACCAGCTTGTTGTTCACCAACACCTCGAGCGGTTCGCCGGCCAACTTTTCCAACTCGATGACCGATCCCTGGCCGAGCTGGAGAATTTCGCGGATCTGCATGCGGGCGGAACCGACCTGCACGGTGACCTGCATGGGAATGTCGAGAATGAATTCCAGATTGTTGGCGGCTCCGGCGCCGCCGCTCTTCTCCACCGGCGGAAAGGAGGCGGGCTGCGCTCCCGCGGACGCCTGACCGGCATCCGAGGCTTGAGGGGTCACATCGACGTTCGCCATACATCTTCTCCTTGGAAGGCGCCTTCCTAAGTGATGACCTTCGTGATCCGGCACGCATGGTTGCCTTTGAAGACGCCGGGGCTGCCCAGGAACTTCCGATACCCTTCGATCGAACATTCGAGCGGATCGTCAGGCCGCTGATCGAGTACGAGCACGTCGCCGGGAACGAAATTCAAGACGTCCCGTACCGTGACGGTCGCCGTGCCGAGCCGGACGGCGACGGTCAACGGGCAGTCCTGAAGGTTTTCACGGAAGCGCACCCCCCAGCTTCCGTCCTGCTCCACCTGATCGGACACCAGGCCCGAGTAGAGTTTTTCCTTGATCGGCTCCAGCATCGAATAGGGATACAGAACGAACAGATCGCGGGTGGTTTCCCCGATGATGACCTGCAGCGTCACCGCGACGACGAGCTCGGAAGCCGTCACGACCATGGCGAACTGCGGATTGCTTTCCGACCGCACGTGCGTGATCTTCACGCCCATCAACGCCTGCCAGGCGACCTCCAGATCGCTGAAGGTTTGGGCGACCAGCTTCTTGATCATCTGCACCTGAATGGGCGTGAAGTCGCGTCCTTCCGGTTTGACGTGCGTCTGGCCCTTGCCGCCGAAGTAGTAGTCGACGATGAGATAGACGAGGAAGGCGTCCATCACGAGCAGGCCGTTGCCCCGCAAGGGCTCCATGTGGAACACGCTCAGCGAGGACGGCAACGGGATCTTCTTGAGGAATTCTCCGAATTTGATGATCTGGGTGCCGACGATCAGGAAATCGATCTGTTCTCTGAGCGCGGCGGTCCAGGAGACGGATTGGCGCCGGATGAAACGATCGTTGATCAACTCGAGCGTCGGCATGCGGCCGCGAATGATCCGCTCTTGATTGAAGAGGTCGTATTTTTTGGAGCCCGCAGGCCCGTCGTCCTTCGGCGCCGTGTCCACGTCGCCGGAGACGACGCCCTTCAAGAGCGCGTCGACTTCTTCTTGCGACAGGATTTTTTCCATGGAGCGCGCGCGGTCCGTTATTGGACGACGAATTCCGTGAAGTAGGCGGTGCGGACGGCCGCCTTCGGCAGCAGATCGTTGACCCGTTTGGTGATTTCGTCCCGGAGTTGGAATTTCCCCTGGGGGGTTCTGATGGCCGATGATTCCTTGCTGCTCAGCAGCACAAGGATCGTGTCGCGAATCTGCGGCACGCGCGACCCGAGCTCGGCGCCCGGATCCGCCCCATCGACCTCGAGCTTCATCGTCAGCTTGAGGTATCGGATTTCCGGCGCATCGGCGAGATTGACGATGAACGGCTCGAGATCGAACATGGCGCCCGGGGCGGAGCCTTGCGCGCCGGACGCGGATTTGGCCGCCGCATCCTCATGGCCGCCGCTTTTTTTCTCGGGAGCGGCATCGGCCTTCTCGTCGCCCGCGGCGTGGCTTCCACCCGCCAATTTCACGACGGCGAAGGCGCCTCCCAACCCCATGACCAGGGCCACGGCCGCCACAATCACGACGAGTTTCATGGGAATTCCCTGCGCCGGCGCCGGCCCGGCCGGCTTGTCGTCCGCTGCATCCGCCATACAGTCCTCCTGTCGATAAGCGATCGTCGCGGCGATGGCATTGTGCAATGCATATGCCATCGGATTGTCGCCGGCGTGCGCGGCCGACAACGCGGATCGGCGCCATTCACAGGGGTTTCTGCGGCGAGGGTGCCGCCGTACGGTGCGGCGTGTCTGTCAGATATTTGACGGCGTCAGAAGGCTGACGCGTCAGGGCGTGAAGAGCCGGAGGGAGAACGGGGCATCGGCCTCCCGGCCGATGCCCCGTCCACATGCGCTACCGCTTCAGGTTCACCAGTTCCTGCAGAATTTCATCCGACGTGGTGATGACGCGGGAGTTCGCTTGGAATCCGCGTTCCGCTGCGATCATATCGATGAAGCTCTGACCCAAATCGACATTCGAGAGCTCGAGCGAGTTCGATTTCACGCTGCCCAGTCCCGCGCTGTCGGGCGCACCGGTGACCGGCTGCCCCGAATTGCCCGACTGCGCGAACGTGTTTTTGCCCGTGCGGGTCAGGCCGATGGGGTCCGGGAACCGCGCCAGCACCACCTGCGCCAGCGCCCGCAGTTGCCCGTTCGAGAAGCGGCCGCTGATCGTCCCGTTGGAATCCACGGAAAAGGCTTGCAGCGAACCGGCCGCATAGCCGTCTTGCGTCTGCTGGACCAGGGCCGACGTGGAACCGAACTGCGTCGTGCCGTCCAGCCCGCTGCCGCCGTCCGTCGTGACACTCGTGCCGAAATTCATGACGATCTGCTGGTTCGCCGTCGCGCCGTTGAAGTCGATCTGCAATTGATCCGGCACCGTTCCCGACACGCCGGCCGCCGTCCCCGTGTTGTACCGTGTCACCAGGCTCTCACGGTCCAACGTCCCGTTGGTGTTGAACGTCAACGTCCCGGATCCGACTTTGACGATGCCGAGGGTCGGATCGATGTTGGCCGAGTTGTAATTGGCCGTCACGATGTCCGAGGCGGAGGCGACGACGTTGTAGTTCCAGGTGTTGGCGCCGACCTTCGTGAAGTAGGTGGTGAGCAGATGATTGTTGCCCAACGAATCGTACACCGTCATCGAGGTGGAAAAGTTGGATGTGCCGGTCGGATTGGACAACTGGAAATCCGTGCCGGTGGTGGCCGTCCCGGTGAGTAAGTTCAAGTTCGCCGCCAGGGTGTCGGCCCCGTTCGCGGTGATCGCCACCGCGCCGGTATTCGCCGTCGTATCGTTGGCGGTTCCCGAAATGCCCGACGTAAAAGTGAACACGCCCGACGTGTTCTGTGTCGCCGTGAACCCCGTATAGGCGGCATTGAGGAAGGGATCGTTCGGGGTCAGCGCGCGGACCGCGTCCTGAATGGCTGTCGCCAATGCGGCTCCCGTCAGTCCATTGGCGACGGTGACCGTTCGCACGCCGTCCCCGTTGAGGTTGATGTTGAAGGAATTATTGCCGGCCGCCGTCGTGGTCGCCGAGGCGGCTGAGGCGACGACGTTGCCCAGCACGCCGGTCACCGTGGTGGCGGAATTGAGATTGGCCGCGACCAGGGCCTGCGTGGTGGCCTTCGGCGACGCGGTGGTGGACGGAAGCGTGACATCGCCGATCGTTCCCGTGATCGTGCCCGTCGTATCGGCCAGGAATCCCTGGAGCTTGAACCCGGACGGATCGACCACGTCGTTATTTTTATCCAATCGAAACTGGCCGGCTCTGGTGTAAAACGTGCCGCCCTGGGCGTCTTTCACCACGTAAAACCCGTTTCCGTCGATGGCCAGATCCAGGGTGTTGGACGAAGTGGCCAACGACCCCTGCGAAAAATCGCCCTGGACGGCGGTGAGCGCCACACCGATGCCGGTCTGAATCGCGCCGGATCCTCCGGATATCGATGAACTGATCAAGTCGGCGAAGGTGGCCTTGCTGCCCTTGAACCCCACCGTCGAAAGGTTGGCGATATTGTTGCCGATCACGGACAGGGCGGTCCCGTTGGCATTGAGTCCGCTGACGCCCGCGAAGAGCGATGAAAGAATTCCCATGTCGATTCCTCCTTCTTGTTACACCGGTTCGTTCAAACGCCGTCTTCGAAATCGTCCTTCCTCTTATTCGATCGCCATGATCGTGGTGGGATCGATCACCTGGCCGCCGGACAGGAGAGAGGGCGCCTGTCCCTGGTTGGGCTTGATGCCGGTCACCGTGACGAGCGAAGACGTCGTGACCGCCACCGGCTGCCCGTTGTTGTCGACTGCGGATACCGCAAAGCTATAGGTGCCGGGCGGGACCTGGTTCCCGCTTTGATCCACTCCGTCCCATTGAATCTGTTGGACGCCGGCGCTCTGCGCACCCAGATTGATCGCGCGCACGGCCTGATTGCTCGAATTCAAGATCGTGACCGATACGGCATTCGCATTGGACGCCAAGCTGTAGTTGAGCGTGGCTCCTCCGCCGTTCACTTCGATCAATGATCCGGAAACTTGGACCTGATGCCCGATCAACGGCAGGAGCGAGTATTGTTCGTTGGCCGTCTGGGCGGTAATCAACTGTTGGAGCAGCGTCACCTGCTGCGTACTCTGTTGAAGCTGGCTGAACTGAGCCAGTTGAGCGACGAATTGCTGATTGTCGACCGGATTGAGCGGATCCTGGTTCTGGAGTTGTGTCACGAGAAGATTCAGGAAGTCGGTTTCCCCGAGCTGCTGGTTGGCCGGCAACGTCGGGACGGCGGACGATGCGGCGTCCGCCAGGGAAGATTGCTGCGTCGTGGATACGCTCGTGACGTCCGCCATCGCCGTTCTCCTTTCGAATGCTACGCAAACACGCTCAACGCGCTCCGTTGCCGTTGTTGGAACACGGGCAGGTTCGACGGTTGCTCCGGTTGACGTGGTTGCCCTCGTTGCTGCTGCGACCGATCATCGTACGCATGCGACAGTCCCTGCTGCGTGGCGTCGTAGCCTCCCTGCCGGTCCACCTGCACACGGAGCTGTCCCATTTCCAAGCCCGCCGTGGACAGTTGCGTGCTCAACTGTTCCTGCCGGGTCACCAGCATCTGCCCGAGGTCTCCCCGATCGGTGACGAGATGAGCATGGACGACTTGATCCGACAGCATGACCCGTACGCGAAGTTGCCCGAGATCCGCCTGCGGCAATTCCAACGAGACGGATTGGACGAACGACTGGCGCGGGGCCGCGTCCTCCACGTGAACCGGAACCGGTTGAGCCGGAGGAGGGGTTGGAATAGTGGCGGTGCTGCGTGAAGGGTCCGCCCCCGGTGAAGCGGTTCCGCTCCCGGCAATCAGTTGACTATTGACCATGGTGATCGACGCGTTCGCCTGGTGCGGCTGATCTTGACTCAACCACGTCTGGTCGCGCTCCGAGAACGAAAAGCTGTTCTGCGTCTGTGTCTGTCCCTGTCCCTCCGTTCGCGCGCCGGATTGCACGGTCACATCGACCGGCTGAGCGACCGTACCGGAGTGTCCTGCCGTCGCCGAGTCGTCGGAGGACGAAACCGGTTTCGATTGGACCACCGTCATGGAAGCCTGAAGCGCCGTGGGATGACTGTTCGCCGGATCCGCCGTGACGACGACCGGCTGGAGCTTGTCTGTCCCGACTTGGCCGCTGACGGCTTGTCGCGGATCTTCCGTCTGGACGGCTGCTTGCGGGAACTGGCTCTGCTGAGCTTGAGGCGTCGCGTCCCGCAAGGCTTGTCCTGGTCGAGCCGACGTCATGGTTTGGAGCGCGTTCTCCGCGGATTGCTTGAGATCGGCGACCGGTCCGCCGCTTGTGGGAATGGCGGGTTGTCCCATGACCGCCCCCTGTTGTGATGGCGAGACGGACGGTGGAACCGGCTGACTGCCGTTTCGGGCTGGCATCTGAGGAGCGACGGGATCGGGGATCTTTCCACCGAGGACGACGCCGGCTTGCATCACCGCGGCAGCAGTCGAACCGGTGGCGGCGTGTGATTCGCTCTGTGTCGGGATCGATTGACCAGTCTGAGTTGGCATGCCGGTCGTGAGAACCTGTAATGCCTGCGGCAGCGTCAAGGGATGCGCGGCATCACTTCCGTTCGGATCTGGCGCCGACATTTGCGGTGCATTGGACGCTTGCGACAGTGACGAGAGAAGGACGGCACCGGCAAGACTGACCGTCAGAGCCGGCAATTGGGGTGCGCCATCCGCGGCGGATGCAGCGGAACGATCGTCCGATGGCGCTGTGGGCTCTGTCTTCGATTGCGGTTGAGCCGTCGCACCTAGGAGGATGGTCGAAAACCCTGGAGCGGCGCCCGTCCCTTGCGACGTCTCGGTCTGGTTCGACGGCGCGCTCGTCAGCGAAGATGTTTCGTTCGCCGCTTGAGCTGGTTGTGGAGGAACGGCCGGGAGCTGCATGATGACGATCCGTTTACGATTGTATGCGTCCGCTGTATCCGCGGCGCATTATTCAAAGCACGTGCCAATCGAGCGGGGAAGAGAACGCGCGATTTTTTGGGTAAGTGAGGCGGAAGGAACCGCAATGGATGGCAGCCGCCCGGCAAAAGATTCGCGCAGGTGGAAATTTCTACCGGGCAGCGGATCGCCGAAGGTCGCTAGGGCGAGACGAGCAGTTGTTCCGTCAGGCGCGCCGCACGCTCGGGCTTGATCGATGCGAGAATGGAGCCCGCGGTCTTGCCTTTGAGGAGCCTCAGCACCTCGATGGCTTTCCGGTCCGGCATTTTTTCCAACCTGACGGCCGCTTCTTCGGACGGCATGGTTTCGAAGATCTTGGCCAATTGCGCCTGGTGTTGATGGCGCAACTCAATCGCGTTCTGTTCCTGCTTGACCTTTTTTTCGAGTGCCGTCTTGTCGGTTTTGTCTTTTGCGTCCTTCCTTCGCTTTTCGACGGCTTCGATTTTCGTGAGGACCTGTTCCAGTTCGGCTCTTAACATCATGAACCGGCCTTCCGCCTGCTTGACCGATTCCTCGCGCCGGTCCAGGTCGCGTTTCCGAAGCTCGAGCATACCGAGCACTTCGCGCGGGACGCCGAGCGCAGGCCCTTCGACCGCCGGCTCCGCAGCATCTTGTTGTAAGGCCGTCGGCGATCCCAGCGATCGTTCCTGCACGTGACCCGGAGAGAAGGACTGGTCCTTCAAAGATCCCGGCGCACGAGACGGTGCCGCAGGCTGGGACGCAGGTCCGAGAGAAGCGGGGACGACGGACGTGCCGGTCGACGATGCTTGGACGAGAAATTCGATGCCCCACGACACCAACGCCGCGCAGGCCATACCGACCAGGAGCACCGGCCGGATCGCCGGTAGAACCCCGCGGGACGGGGGAACGGATATCCTCTTCTCGCGGCGGCGTTCCGTTCTCACGGCATGTCTTTCTCGGAGATGGCACCGCGGCCTGCCGCATCGTCCATCATCTGTTGCGCCCGATGTTCTTCGTCACGTCGCCGCGCCAGGTCTTGACGTGCTTCCAGGCGCTCAAATTGTTTCCGCTCGCGTGACGCGTCCAGCGCCTCGGCCCGCTTCCGTTCCAGGTCGCGCTGGAGCGCCTGCTCTCGTTCCTTGGTCTTGGCGATGAGCGAGGCCAGGGCATCGAGGGATGTGGCGTAGTGCGCGGCGTCGGAAGGCAGGATGCCGACCCGGCTCCGATCGAGATAATCGCGTACGTGACGCGCCTCTTCCGCTTCAAGACGCGCGCGCGCCGCCTGGGCCTCTTCCAATTCGCGCCGGACCGCTTCGCATTCGGCCTTGCAGCGCTCCTCGATCCGGGCGCGGTAGTGCTTCAACGCTGCGATCTTCATTGCGTACTCTGCTCCAGTTTCATGAGCGCATCGACCGACGAGGGCCAGTCGGCCCTGCTCTCCGGAGTCTGGCGAAGGAATCGGGCGAGCGAGTCTTGGGCCGCGACCGCCTGGTCCAGAGACTTGTTCACTCCCGCCTTGTACGCGCCGAGCGTGATCAGGTCCTCGGACCGCTTGTAGACCGCCGTCAATTCGACGATCCGCCGGGCCGCGGCATAGTGCGTCGCGGGCACGATATCCCGCATGACGCGGCTCGCGCTCCGAAGAATGTCGATCGCGGGAAAATGATTGCGCTCGGCCAGTTCTCGCGACAACACGATGTGGCCGTCCAAGATGGACCGCGCACTTTCGGCGATCGGATCGGCGAGGTCCTCTCCGTCCGTCAGTACCGTATAGAGCCCGGTAATCGACCCGGTGCCGCCCGATGTGCCGACTCGCTCCAGCAACCTCGGCAGGAGCGCGAAGACGGACGGCGTATACCCTTTGGTCGTGGGCGGCTCACCCGTGGCAAGCCCGATTTCCCGCTGGGCATAGGCTAGCCGCGTGAGTGAATCCATCATCAACAACACGCGATCTCCGCGATCGCGGAAATATTCGGCAATGGCCGTGGCAAGCAAGGCGCCTCGGATCCGGACCAGGGGCGGCTGGTCCGACGTGGCGACGACCACCACGGACCGCGACAAGGCATCGGGAGTCATATCGCGCTCCAAAAATTCCTTCACCTCGCGGCCTCGCTCGCCGACCAGCGCGATGACGTTGACGTCCGCCGCGGTATATCGCCCGATCATGCCGAGCAGCACGCTCTTCCCCACGCCCGACATCGCAAAGATTCCCATGCGCTGTCCGACGCCGCAGGCGAGCAAGGCGTTCAAGGCGCGAACCCCCAGATCGAGCGGCTCGGAAATTCTGGCACGCTGCAAGGGATCGGGCGGAGCGGCGTGGAGCGGATAGATCTCTTCGCCGAGGACCGGCCCTCGGCCGTCGATCGGTTCGCCAAGCCCGTTCAAGATCCGACCGAGCAGCCCGGGACCCACCGTCACCGACGCCGGCCGGCCTTGCATGAGAATCCGGCTCCCCGGCCCGATTCCCTGCGTGTCTCCCAGCGGCATGACGAGGATTCGATCTCCTCGAAAGCCGACGACTTCCGCCGCCACCGGTGGTTGCTCATGCTCTCTGGTGATCGTGCAGATTTCGCCGATCGACGTGACCGGACCGTATCCTTCGATGACGATGCCGACCGCCTGGGCCACGCGCCCCTGCACGGTCAATGGTTCCGCCCGCTCCAACGCTTCGAGCGCTCTCACGAGATCCTCTCAACGAATGGCTTCGCCCAGTCGCCGTAACTGCGTCTCCAGCGTGGCATCGATCAGCCGGCTCTTCGTTCGGATCATGCACCCGCCGGGGCTCATCGACGGATCGGCGTAACAGGTTGCGCTCGTCGCGCGATCCCCGCCCGCGAGGAGGCTGTCGCGCACCGATTCCACGACGGACAGATCGAGGGGATGGACCGTAATTTCAATCACGCCGCCGTCGGTCACATGGGCCAATGCCGCCCGAACCTGTTCCAGCACCATGTCCCGATTCGATTCGCCGGTCTGGCGCAGCACTTTGCACGCGATACTGAAGGCCAGCGCCGTGACTTCTTGTTCGACGGTCCGGTGAAGCTGCTTCCATTGTTCCTCCAGGCGATGGACCAGCGCCGCTGCGACCGTCCGCTCGCGCTCGCGGGCGATCCCGTCCCGATGGGCGGCGCGCCGTTCTCCTTCGATCACACCCCGTTCGTACTCCGTCAATCCGTCGGCGTCCTGAACCCGGCCTCCGTTCCCGAAATCCGCCAGCGCCGGCTGCTGCACACGGATGGTTCCCGTTCGGACCCATTGATGTTTCAGGACGGAATGTTCCCGTCTCAACCGCCGAACATCGGCAAGGCGCTTCACGGTCGCCGTCACCGCATCCCGTTGGAAGGGTTTCACCAGAAAGTCGGCCGCCCCGGCTTTCATGGCTTCGACCGCGACATCGACGGTTCCGTACCCCGTCATGGTGATGGCCGCGAGGTGCGGATGGCGCTCGAACGCGCGCTTCATCAACGTGACGCCGTCCATGTCGGGCAATTTGATGTCGGCGATCAACAGATCGGTCGGCCGGTTGTCCAGGGCCAGAAGCGCCTCGCGCCCGCAGCCGGCGCGGGCCGTCTGGTAGCCTTCCTCTTTCAACATCGCCTCGAGCAGGGTGCAGATGGATTCCTCGTCGTCCGCGATGAGGATCGTCCGAAACAGTCCTTCGCGAGGGACCGGCTGCCTCGCCGCATGCGGCGTCGGCGTATGGCCGTTGAGAGCCATCTAGACCAGCGCCTCTCCCGCGCCGCCGATGACGATCCGGCCTTCCTCTTCCAGCTTCCGGCATACCTTCAGAATGTTCTGCTGCGCCTTTTCCACGTCGCTCACCTTGACGGGACCGCGGGTTTCCATGTCTTCTTTCAGCATCTCCGACGCCCGGCTCGACATATTCTTGAAGAACTTGTCTTTGACGTCCTGGCCGGCGCCGCGCAGCGCCACGGGAAGATCTTCCTTGCTGATCTCCTTCATCAACTCCTGTATGCCGCGGTCGTCCAATTTGATCAGGTCGTCGAAGACGAACATCAACGCCCGGATGCTGTCCGCAAGAGATTGGTTCCGCTCCGCGATCTTCGTCATGATGCCGCCTTCCGTCGCCTTGTCGAGCCTGGTCAGGATGTTGGCGATCACTTCCGCGCCGCCGATGCTGGTGGCTTGCGAGCCGGTGTTGGCCAGCAGGGTCTCCTGAAGCGAATGGCTGAGAGCCTCCAGCACGTCGGGCTGCACTTCCTCCATGGTCGCCAGCCGCATGGCGGTGTCCGCCCGCAGCGCTTCCGGCAGTCCCGCCAGAAGCTGGCTCGCCTGTTCCGTGTCGAGATGGGCGAGGATCACGGCGATCGTTTGCGGGTGTTCGACCTTCAGCATCTGCCCGAGCGACTTGGCGTCCAGCCATTTGAGCGCCTCGATCCCCGGATACGTCTTGGTATTGATCGATTCGAGCATGCGAGCCGCTTTTTCCGCGCCCAGGGCCTTGACCAGAATCGCCTTGATGTATTCCTTGCCCTCGAACTGCACGTCGCCCTGCTCGCTCGCCCGCTCGAACTCATGGATGACGAGATCTTCCTCTTCCTTCGAGATGTTGGCCGTGTCCTTCATATAGCTGCCAAGCTTGCGGATCTCCTTCGGCCCCAGAGATTTCATGACCTGGGCCGCCGCATCTTCTCCGATCGCCCGCAGCAGGATGGCCGCTTTCTGTTCGCCCGTGAGATCTTTCGTCATTCTGTTTCCTGTTGATCCGCCACTCTCTCAATGATCGGGACAGGCACGAACGAAGCTGGAGGACTTTTTCAACATCCTGTTCAGTGTCCGGTCTTGAGCCACTGCTTGACGACAACCGCGGTGGCGTCCGGATTGCCGCGGGCCATGTCGACAATTTGCGCGCGGGGCTTGGCGCCGGCCAACGAGGCCTCTACCTGACCGACGGACGCCGGTAACGAGGGCGCCTCCGCCGAGGCGGCCGGAGCGGAAGAGGCCGCCAACATGCCTAACAACGGTCTGACGACCAAGAAGAGCAGCAACAGGAACAAGACGCCGCCCACGGCATAGCGAACATAGGGCAACCAGGGTTTCTGCGGCTCGGGAGCGGACTCCGTGCCGGCGGACTGATTCTCCTCTCCGAACCCGAACTGCATGTTGACCACTTCCACCTGATCCTGCCGTTCGGCGGAATAGCCCATGGCTTTCTTGACGATTTCTTCGATTCTCGTCATTTCCTCGGTCGACCGGGGAATGTATTTTCTGGCTTCCGTCGCGGCGGCCTTGCCTCCGTCCGCCGGCTTCGCCGTTTCATAGGTGCCGTCCACCAGAACGGCGACCGAAAGCTTCTTGATCGTGCCGCTCGGCTCCACGATGCGGGACACCGTGCGACTGATCTCATAATTCACCGTTTCGTTTTTCGTCTGGCTGGCGGTCGAACTCGTCTCCGTCGGCTCTTGTTCCGTCCCAGGCGGAACGTTGGATTCCACGCCCGGCACCCCGCCGCTCACGCCGTTGACGCCGTTCGATTTTTCCTGTCCCCGCTGCTCGCTGCGCACGACCTGTCCATTGGGATCGAACCGTTCTTCGGTGGTCTCCACCTTTCTGAAATCGACCAGCCCGGACACCCGGACGACCGCCTTGTTGGCGCCGACGATTCGTTCCAACATGGTTTGGATCCTGGTCTCGATATCCTTCTCCACCGCCTGCTGATATTCGAGTTGCGTATGGGTCAAGCCGGCGGGGTCGTCGCTCGCCGTGCTGGACAGCATACGGCCCTGGCCGTCCACAACCGTCACATCTCTCGCCTGCAGCCCTTCGACGCTGCTCGCGACCAAATGCACGATCCCCTGCACCTGAGCCTTGCTCAACAATTGGCCGCTGTACAAAGACACGACGACGGATGCGCGGGCGCGGTCCTGCTCCGTGCTGAACAGCCGGCGTTCCGGGATCGCCAGATGCACGCGGGCTTTTTCCACACCGGACATTTGCGCAATCGTACGCGCCAGCTCGCCTTGCAGCGCCCGCCGGTAATTGAGTTTTTGCACGAACTCGGACATCCCGAGCGTGGAACGGTCGAAGATTTCGAATCCCACCCCTCCGCCGTGCGGGAGGCCTTGTCCCGCCAGTTGCAGGCGCAGATCGTACACTTGCGCGCTCGGGACCAGGATCGTTCCGCCGCCGCCGCTGGTCTCGTAGACGACTTTTTGTTCCTTCAGCTTATCGACGATCGCCGCCGCATCTTCCGTCGACACGTTGGAAAACAGCACCTGCATGTCCGGCTGCTGTGTCCAGAGCGCGACGGCGACCAATCCGGCGATCGACCCGGCCAGGGCCACGAAGATGATCATGCGTTGATTGATCGTAAACCGACTCAGCGACTGCAACATCCGGCTTCCTCTCCTGTCATTCCAATCGTCCGCTTACCGTATCTTGTCGTTCGCTTTCATGTTTCGTGTTTCGGGTTCCGTGAGATCGCAACTCGAGACACGCAACGCTCGCTCGAATGATGAATTTCCGTTCGCTTGGTCTTCGTTCGTGCTATTAGCCATACGCCATCAGCTATCGGCTCTTCTTAATACTTCACGCTTCACGTCCCTCAGTCCTCGTTACTCAGTCCTACGATCAGCACTGACGGGGACAGGCACCGGCCGCGCCGAATCCAGTCCCCTTCAGATCTGCATGCGTTGAATGTCCTCATACGCCCCTATCAATTTGTTCCGGACCTGCATCATGAGTTGGAACGACACGTCCGCCTGTTGCAGCGCGACCATCGTGCGATGAATGTTTTCGGTTCGTCCCGTCATGAGATCGTCGACCGCCTGACTCGCCTGCAGTTGGACGCCGTTCGCCTGCGCGATCGCGTCCTTGAGCTGATCGAAAAATCCGCCGGTCGAGACGCCGTTCGCCGTACCGCTCGTGGACGGTTCGACGACCGGCGCGATCGTCGAGATCGCACGGGCCCCGAATTGGACCGGATCCATATTTACCTCCCGATCTCCAATGCTTTGTTCCACATGGCCTTCGTGGCATTGATTGCCTGCACATTGGCCTCATAGGAACGAGACGCACCGATCATATTCACCATTTCTTCCATGACGTTGACATTCGGCAGCTTCACGAATCCTTTGGCGTCGGCGTCCGGGTGCCGGGGATCGTAAATTTGGTGTCCCGGCTTCCGATCTTCGATCACGCGCGACACGCGCACGCCTTCGAGCGCATGAGCGGACGGCCCGGTCGTCAGTTTTCGAAACACCTGATGGAAGCGGTTGCCGACGGGCGCCGACTGGAATACGACGTCCCGGCGCTGATACGGTCCCCCGCCGGACGTCCGGGTCGATTGGGCGTTGGCCAGATTGCTGGCGATGACGTTCATACGACGGCGCTGTGCATCCAACGCCGACACCGATACGGCCAGACTTTCCGTCATATCCATCTTGATCCTCCTATATTTTGAGAGGGGGTCAGGAACCATTTGTCGGAACGGGGTCTGATCCCATTCTTCGCGTTTCGCGTGGGACCTAACCCCTTTCTCCAAGCAAACGACACATGGTTCCTGCCCCCTTCATCTCGCATCCTTGATGGCGCTCAGCAGTTGACGCAGCCTCATGCCCATGATCGTCGCGGCACTGTTGTACTGCATGGCATTGTCCGACAACTTCGCCAGTTCGAGCTCGATGTTGACCGAGTTGGCATCCAACGGCAGGTCGCCGGCCGGAACCTCGGCGACACGGCCCGTCACCGTGTGCACGCCGTGACCTCGCGCCCCGAGATGGCTTCCGTGAGTCGCCACCAAGCTCACGGGAGCCCGACCGTTCGCCGCCGACGACAACGCGTCCTGAAAATGCAGATCCGTGGCGCGATAGCCCGGCGTTTCCTCGTTGGCGATGTTCGAAGAAATGACCCGTTGCCTCGCATGTCGCAGATCCAGCGTCCGTTCGATCAGGCCCATCGTCTTGTCGAAGATCTGCATGGCGCGGTCCTCTCTCACATGCGGCCGACCACCGGCGGATCCTGCTGCCGGTACTCGCGCAATTTGTTCCGCAGGGTGCGGATGCTGATGCCGAGCTCCTTGGCGGCGTGAGTCCGGTTGTCCTTGGTCCTGGCCAACGTCTGAAAAATCAGCTCACGCTCCATTTCCCAGAGCGATCCGTTCCCGATCGGCCCCGGCGCGTCGTTCGGCAGCGTCGCCTGTTGACCGGACGGTCCCATGTCGACCGCGAGGTGTTCCGGCCGGATCATGCCGCCGCCGGCCAGCAGCACCGCGCGTTCCATGACGTTCTCCAGCTCGCGCACATTGCCCTTCCAGGTCCCGGCCCGCAGTCGTGTCAGCGCCTCGTCCGACAGCGAAGGGACGGCCACTCCGTTCCGGCCCGCGGCCGTCTTGGCGAAGTGCCGGGCGAGCAACGGGATGTCGGCGGGACGCTCGCGCAAGGGTGGGACGGTGATCGGAAACACGTTGAGCCGGTAGAAGAGGTCCTCGCGGAACCGGCCGGCTTCCACCTCCCGATGCAAGAGCCGGTTCGTCGTGGCGACGACCCGGATGTTCACGGAGACCGGATCCCGTCCGCCGACGCGGTCGACTTCCCGCTCCTGCAGGACCCGCAGTAATTTCGCCTGGAGACCCAGGTTCATTTCGCTGATCTCGTCCAAGAGCAGCGTTCCCGTGTGGGCCATTTCGAATTTGCCCTGCTTCCGCATGAGGGCGCCGGTGAAGGCCCCGCGCTCGTGGCCGAACAGCTCGCTTTCGAGCAGGCCGTCCGGCAGCGCCGCGCAGTTCACCGCGACAAAGGGACGGTGCGCGCGCGGGCTCCGGCTGTGAATGAACCGCGCGAGCAGTTCCTTTCCCGTGCCGCTCTCCCCGCTGATCAGGATGGTGGCTTGACTGGCCGCGACGCCTTCGACCGTGCTCAACAGCCGGATCATTCCCGCATCCTGCGAGAGAATCGCCCGCCGTTCTCCTGGCGTCGAATCGGCCGGAGCCTCGGACTCGGTCGACGCCTCCTGCAGAGTGACGATAATGCGTTCGAGCAGATCGGTCGAAAACGGCTTCAACACGTAGTCGCTCGCTCCGAATTTCATGGCTTCGACGGCGGTTTCGACCGTCCCATA
Source organism: Nitrospira sp. (assembly GCA_035252115.1). Classification (GTDB taxonomy): domain Bacteria; phylum Nitrospirota; class Nitrospiria; order Nitrospirales; family Nitrospiraceae; genus Nitrospira_C. Next base: position 73,040 of record DATFDJ010000004.1, read on the forward strand.
GGCCGTCATCAGCACGATGCGCGTCGAAGGAGAACGTCGCCTGATTTCCCGGATGAGATCGAGCCCCCCGAGGCGGGGCATTTTCAAGTCGGTCAACACCAGCCAGGGCTTGGTCTGGGATATCAATTCCAAAGCCTCTTGCCCGTCGGCCGCGGCCTGCGCCTCACAACCGAGGCGCCGCACCGACTCGGTCAATGCCGCCCTCATCGATGGATCGTCGTCGGCGATGACGATCGGTCCCTGTTCTCTGCCGCGAGGCGCCTGCTGGTCCGCAGTGACTGTCCCGCTCATGCTGAAGCCTCCTTGTAGTCGGTTCGCGGATGCTCGCGCGTGGACTCGGAGGCTTCCGTCGGGAGCGGAAGCACGATGGTGAAGGTGGTACCCCGTCCCGGCGCGCTCTCCACGTCGATGTGGCCGCGATGTCCCTCGACGATCGCATGGACGATCGCCAATCCAAGACCGCTTCCATCCTCTTTGGTCGTAAAGAATGGATCGAAGACCCGGGCGCGATGCGCGGGAGAGATCCCGACGCCCGTATCGGATACCGCCAGACGAATCTGCGAAGTTCCAGTCCGCGTCGATTCATGAGCATCGGCACGGATGGCCAACGTCCCGCCGTCAGGCATGGCTTGCACGGCGTTGAGGACGAGATTCAGCAAGGCCTGTTTCAACTGGCCCGCGTCGCACCAGAGGCTCGACGCAGGAGAATCGACCTGCATGCGGATGTCCAAACGTTGATTGGCGATCGCATGCGCGGCCAGCGTCAACGTATCGAGTATTACCGCCTCCGTCTCGTGCCATGCCGCCTTCGAGCAATCCGGTTTGGTGTAGAGCAAGAGATTCGAGAGAAGCCGGTCCATCAATTGGACGGCGGAGGAAATGTGCTCGGCATAGCTCCGCAGATGTTCGGCCTGGGTCAGATCCCGGCGCAGCATGGAGGCGAACAATTCGATGCTGCCGAGCGGATTGCGGATCTCGTGGGCGATGCGCGCGACCATTTCGCCCATCGCCGCCAACCGATCGCGGCGCTGCAGCCGTTCTTCGAGCTGATGGAGCACCGTCACATCCTGGACCAACGTCACGCCTCCGGAGAGCCGCCCATCGGGAGGATGTTCCAATTTCCGATGCGAGACCGTCGCCATTGCACCGGTCTGGGTCGTGAGCGGGTACTCCTGACCGTCGAGGCAGGCTTCGCGGAGACATTCTTCCAGAGGGCGACCAAGGATTCGCTCCCGCGCCAGCCCGAGCAGTTGCTCGCCCGCTTGATTGCACCGTGTGACGGTTCCCTGTTCATCCGTAACCAGAATGCCGGTCGACAGCGACTCCAGGATGAGCGTCAAATGTTCGCGCAGTTCTTCGTTGGTCCTCAGATTCCTTCGAAGGGCTTCGTTCCGGTCGGCAAGCTCGACATCCAACTGTTCGAGCCGCGCGGTGAGCGCGCGATAGGATTGTTGCAACGTCGCCGCCGCTCCGTCGAACGTTCGAAAGGCTTCGTGGAGCAGCGACGCGTCGGGGGCTGCCGGTGCGGCTGGCAACGTCATGGCATCTCTCCTTCCCGTTGATCGAGCAAGCGAGCACTCGTGTGAATCGCGTCAGCCGCCCGCCGCAATAACGGATCGCGCGGCGGTTCGGGAAGCGCCACCTTGACGCGGGTGACGCCGGCTTGCCGGCGCGTCTGGCTTCTCACCATTTGTATCTTGGCCCATGAGGCCTGTTGCTCGTCCGGGTGCGAGGCGAGCACTTCACGGTACAGTTCCATTGCCGCGTCATCGGCCTGCCGTTCCGTAAGGAGGTCGGCCAGCAGCAGCAGATCGCTGTTGCTCCGGATCGCGCCGTGGCCCAGGGCGTCCTTCATCGCCGCAATGGCTTCCTCGGACTTTCCATCTTCCGCGAGGGTCCTGGCCAACAACGATTGCATCTGAGCGCGCACCGGGTCTTTCGGGTGAAGCTGGAGCCACGAGCGCATCAGACGGAGGGCGGCCTGCCGGTGACCTTGGCGCAACAACGCGGTGGTCAGCAGCGTGGCGAGCGTCGAACCCCGGGGACTCAACGGATAAAGAAAGCGCGCCCGCTCGAATACTTTTTGCGCCGCGGGATAGTCCTGCTGTTCCATGTAGCTGTGGCCGAGACCGGTGAGCGCCGCCTCGTGCAGGGACGCGGCTTTCGGGTCGCGCACCAACGCTTGGTAAAGATGGACGGCCTGCGCCGAGAATCCCTGGCGCCGGTGGGCCTCCGCTATTTTCAGCAAGAGTTCCGTGCCCGGATAGTGTTGTTCGGGCGCGTGACCGTGCCAGTGGAACAGCGCAATCGCATCCCAGTCGCGGCCGGCATTCAGCGCCGTCTCCAGCCGCGGCCGCAGCATCGCGGCAAGCCGTTGTCCGGCTTCGTCCGGCCAAGGATCCTGAGCGGCGATACCGGCCCGGCCGCTGACGTCATAGTACGTGCGGATGGCCGCCGTCTCTTCCCCGCGCAACTCGCGATACTGGGCCAGCCGGAACAATGCCTCGCTCCCGAGCGCGTCGCCCTCGTGTTCGCCGGCCAGCTCTTCATAGAGGCGCTGAAACTCGGACGACTCAAGATAGGTCGGAGCCGCCCCCCTCATGATCCCTCGGACTTTCAGGTAGAGAAGGTCCTCGTCGGCAGCCGCGGCCAAGTCTTGTTCCATTGCGGCAAGACGCAGGCGCGCGATCGCTCCTGCCGGAAAATCCCGATAGCGTTCGCGGACGGTACGGTAGAAGAGCTCCGAGCATTTTTGCTGTCCCAGCCGGCGGCAACTGTCCCCGACGCGGATCAGTGCCGAGCCGGCTTCATCGGTCGAAGGATAGAGGTTGGAAAACAGGGTGCAGAGATCACGTGCGTGCAGCAGGCGGTTCGTCTCGAACAACACGGCACAGTACTGGCCAAGCAGCACGGAATCCTGTTTGAGCATCGAAGGCCATCGCCGGTACAGCGCCTCGTAGAGCGGCCGGGCCTCTTCGTCGCGATGCTCGCTGTGCAGCGAGGCCGCGAGACCGCGTGTGGCATGTAAGAGGATCCGGTCGTCGGACGTTCTCGTCCGAATGTCTTGAAATGCCCGGTCGGCCTGCTGCCGTTGTCCGAGCGCGACGAGCGTGAATCCCAGCCCGAGCATCGCCCGGTCCCGGTCTTCCTGTCCCGTCGTGCGGCTCAACGCCTGCTCGTACGCGCTCTTGGCCTCGGGGAACCATCCCATCTCGAGGTACAGGTCCCCGACTCGCCATTGTGCACGGCTCGCGTTGGCATCGTTCGGATAGGCGTGGATTAGATTGCGATATCGATTGACCGCCTCGGCCCGTCGCCGGTTGCCAGGTTCTTCGCGCGCGATGGCTTCAGCACTGAACGCCAATGCCGCCGCCCCGAACTGGCTCTCCGGATACCGAGTCATGAACGTGTCGAGGGCGGCCCGCGCCGCGGCGTATTGTCCCCGTTCGAATGACAGGACTGCGTCCTGGAACTGCTTCGACTCGTCGCTGTCCGTCGTCCCATCGTAGCGCGGCCCGTCGTCCGGGAAGACCGTCGTCACCGCGCCGTCTGCAGTTGGAATGGCGGGACCCTCGGCCGCTGCGGTGGACGGCAGACCTGTGCCGTCTTCGGCGGCAAAGGCCGGGCAGTATGAGCAGGCCTGCAACAGGAGGAGCCCCGTCGTGAGCCAGTATGTTGTACGAGCGAGTCGCATGAGTCTGCGGGCAGTTCAGCAAATTCCGTGCCCTTGCCTCACGGAAAATTTTTCGCAAGAGTTGGGAAAATTTGCCGCGTGTATTGTGACCGACGTCAAAGAACCGACAGCTTGACGGGCATCAGGTCAAACGATTGACGAGGAAGAAGACAGTTCATGCGATGAGCTGGTTCGCTTCATCGAATGCATGGTGGACGTTCATCGCAGAGACGGCGGCCCCGGGCGCGAACGTCAGCTTTCGGACTGTATCCCGAAGGTTGACGTTTGCTTAGACGGCGATGGTCGGAGCCTTGGACACGATACCTTTTCGCTTCAATTTTTCGACGAGGGTGGTGCGATTGACATGGAGCAACTGGGCCGCCTTGCTGGTAATCCCGTTGGCATGACGAAGCGCTTCGACGATGAGGTGATTCTCGAAGCGTTCGATCTCACGGGTCAGATGGATGCCCTGATCGTTGAATCGAATGAACCGTCCCCGGTCCTGGTCCGGCAGGGCGGGGCGTTGACACAGCCGTTCCGGCAAATCGATCACTTCGATGCGGCCTGTTTTCTTGAGCACCGCCAATCGTTCGACCAGGTTTTCCAGTTCCCGGATATTTCCGGGCCAGGCATAGTCCACCAGGCTGGCCATGGCCTCGGGCGTGCAGCCGTCGATGGCGGTCTGCTTGCTTCGATTGAACAGGTCCAAGAAATGCGTCACCAGTTCCGGGATATCGCCGCGCCGGTCACGCAGGGGCGGGATCGTGATCGGAATGACGTTCAACCGGTAGTACAAATCGTGGCGGAATCGCTTCTCCTGTACGGCTCCTTCCAGATCCTGATTCGTCGCGGCGATGATGCGCACGTCCGCCGTGATGGTTTTCGTGCTTCCCACGCGCTCGAATTCCCGCTCTTGCAAGACCCGAAGCATTTTGACTTGTAAGGCAGGGCTCAACTCGCCGATCTCGTCGAGAAAGATCGTGCCGCCCTGCGCCAACTCGAAGCGCCCGATCCTGGTGTGCACGGCGCCGGTGAAGGCGCCCTTCTCATGACCGAACAATTCAGACTCCAGCAGGTTTTCCGGAATGGCACCGCAATTGACGGGAATGAGCGGGCGTCCCCTGCGCCGGCTGTCGGCATGCAACAGGCGCGCGACCATTTCCTTCCCGGTTCCGCTTTCGCCTTGAATCAGGACCGTGCTGTCGCTGTTCGCCACTTTGCCGATGAAATCCAACACGGATCGCATCTGCGGGCTGCTCCCGACCGGGCGCTGGGCACCGCGGACCGGCCGCTCGAAATCCCTGGCGAGCCGGCCGGCCTTGCGGCGGTACGCGTCCGCCGCCTGTCCGATCACCCTTGTCATGTGTTCCAGGTCGAACGGTTTGGTGATGAACTCGAATGCACCGCCTTTGACGGCTCGGACGGCCTGATCGATCGTGCCGTAGCCGGTCATCACGATGCCGCTAATATGGGAATCGATTCGCGAGAGGCGTTCGAGCACCGTCAGACCGTCGATGTCCGGCAACCGCAGGTCGGTGACGACGACCTGAACGGGATTTTCCCGTGCCAGCCGCAGCGCCTCTTCTCCGCGGTCCGCGAACGCCACGCGATAGCCTTCCGCCGTCAACAGGCGACGGAGAAGCGCCTGAATCTCCTCTTCATCTTCCACCACCAGCACGGAAACAGCGTCCATACGTATGATCCTCGCAGTGAGAGCCAATGGAGTGATCGAGCGGAGCCGGCTCGATTCGTGAGCGATTTAACCGGTATCGCCCGCCGGTTGTTGCCCCGCGCTACCAAGTCTAGAAGAGATCCATGATCTGAGAAGTGTCACACGACACTACGATCGCGTTGCATTGTGTCTCTAGTGCTTATAGAGCCATTCGATTGGGGTCGAGCGTCAATCGAGCGCGGGTATACAGCCGTTGGACTCTAGTCCCTGACCTTCGGGCTTCTTTCTAAAGAGGAAAGACGACGCCTGATCGGCGTGGAGAGAGATCCGACCGACCGGCGTTAGAGCGCGAGCGTTCGCGGGGGCTTCAGATTTTCGTTGAGGGAATAGCGGACACAGTGGGCCGCGGCTTGAGCGCGGCGTGAGACGCGGAGCTTCTGGAAAATGTATCGAACGTAATTTCTGACGGTCTTGTCGCTCAGTTCGAGTGTGGCCGCAATCTCCTTGTTCGTCTTGCCCTCCGCCACGAGAGCGAGGACGCGTTGCTGTTGCGACGAGAGCGGCGGGCGCGGATCGGCCGGCTTGAACTCCGCCAGCGATTTCATTCTCGAAAGAATCGGCTGCGTGATGGCGGCATCGAGAATGGACTGACCGCCCGCGACCGAACGAATGGCCTGGAGCAACCCTTGCGTCTGAATGCCCTTCAACACATAGCCGTTGGCATCCACCGTGATGGCGGACAGAATCGATTCTTCGTCGGCGGCGCTCGTCAGGAACAAGACACGTGTCTCCGGACAATGTCGGCGAATGGCCCGGCACCCCTCCGCCCCGCTGCCGTCCGGAAAACGGAGATCCATCACCGCCACGTGCGGTTTCAACCGCGCGGCTTCACGGATCGCGTCTTCCAGCGTGGCCGCTTCTCCGCTAATATGAATCTCGCGATCCTCCGTGAGGACGGCGCGCAGTCCGACGCGAAAAATTTCATGGGCATCCGCGATCAGCACCTGAATCGGTTCTCTTTTCACCGAAAACATAGGCCATCGCCTCCCAGGGTGGTTTGTAGGATCGGGGAACCGCGTGGCGGCATTATGCAAGAGTCTTTCTGTAATTGCGTGAGAGCCGAAGGCGATTTTATGGCCTTAGCGGATCCGACATCCGGCTCCAGCACAATGCCTCTATCCCGTTGGAGGCATCACGGAGGAGACCGCTCTCGGACGTTATTGGGAGCCGGACCCGACCGACGAACCGGCGTCCGACGACATCTGGTTGCCGAGCCGGACGAAGTGTGCGGCCGCCTGCGACCGCCTGGTGACTTGCAGCTTCTGAAAGATGGTGCGGACGTAGTTCTTCACCGTTTTATCGCTCAAGGACAGCGACGCGGCGATTTCCTTGTTCGTTTTTCCTTTGGCGACCAACGCCAGCACACGCTGCTGTTGCATCGACAGCACGGCGCCGGTTCGCGCCGGATCGGCCGCGGATAATGAGCGCGCGCGATTCAGGATGACCTTGGTCACCGACGCGTCGAGAATGGAATGTCCCTCGGCCACGGAACGCACCGCTTGCAGCAAACTCGCGGTATCGACGTGCTTCAACAGATACCCGTCCGCTCCGCCGAAAACCGCCGCGAGCACGATGCTCTCGTCCGAAAACGAGGTAAGGAAGAGCACGCGGGTCGCCGGACATCGTTCACGGATGTCACGGCAGGCATCGACCCCGCTGCCGTCGGGCAATCTGGCGTCCATCAAGATGACGTCCGGTTTGGTTCGGACGGCTTCCCGGACCGCCTCCGCCACGGTTCCGGCTTCCCCGACGACGGTGATTCCCTGATTCTGACTCAACACCTGGCGCAGTCCCGCGCGAACGACTTCGTGATCGTCCACCAGCAACACGCCGATCGTCTTGGCTTTAGGCATGAGACATCTCCTTGGCGAGATCGAGCACGACCCGGGTTCCCTGTTTGGGCTTGGAAAAGATGGCGAACTTCGCTCCGACTTTGGCGGCCCGGGAGGCCATATTGACGAGGCCGTGCCCGGTTCCCGATACACGGGCCGGGGTGAAACCCACGCCGTCGTCGCTGATGGTGAGCCGTACGCCCTCCTTCACCCGCCTGAGCGACACGGTCGTGTGCTTGGCTCTGGCGTGGCGCAGGCTGTTGCTCATCGCTTCTTTCACGATGCCGAACAGATGGATGCCCTGTTCGGGCGTCAAGGTCCGGCCGACCAGCGGATCGATGGAGACACGGCACCGCGTCTCCCGTGGCTGCGCCAAGGCATGGACCATCGTCCGGATCGCAAACGAGAGGTCCCGGTCCCGCCACAGATCCGATTCCAGCCCGGTGATGAACGCGCGGATCTCCTGCATGACGCCATTGAGTTGCCCGACGGCCCGCTCGAGGCTGTTCATGACCTTCCTCCTCTGCCCATTTTTGAGATAGGGCCGGCAGGTCTCGAGTCCCAATCCGATGGCATAGAGAGATTGCAGAATGTCGTCATGCAAGTCTTGGCTGATCTGCTCCCGCTCCTCCAGCGCGGTCCGCAAATCGCGTTCCCGCTGGCGAAGAGCCTCTTCGATCCGTTTCCGCTCCGTAATATCGGTCGACGCGCCCAGCACCATGGTGACCCGACCCTCCTCGTCGAAAATCGGACGTTTGACGGTTTGGAGCCATCGGACACGACCCGATGCGTCGGTGATCGTTTCTTCCGGAATGAACAGATCCCGGCAGAGATCCATGACTTCCAGATGCTTCGCCCGGAAGGCCGCGACGTCTTCTGCGTTCCGGTTGAAATCCACGTCGGTCTTGCCGATCAATTCCTCGACGGAGGTTCCATAGGCATCGGCCACCGCCTTGTTGACGAGGGTAAACCGGCCCTCGCGGTCCTTGGCAAAGAGGAAGTTGGGATCCGCGTCGATGATCTGCCTGATGAAGGCGTGAGACGCCCGGAGATCGGCCTCGGCCTTCAATTGATCCGTCATATCCGTTCCCACGGTGACGATGCAGCGTTTGCCGTTGAGCTCGATCAGTTCGGACGACAAGAGCACGTGTCGAGGCTCGCCATGCCGCGACTGCACCGTCGCGGCCAGGTTCTTCACCGATCCCTCGCGTGCGAGTCGCGCGACAAACCGAGCCCGATCCTCGCGGTTCGGCCAGAAGCCGATATCGACGGACGTCCGGGCGGTCGATTCCGCCGGATCGTATCCGAACAGCCGGAACGACGCGTCGTTCGCGTCGATGATGAGGCCGGAATCCATCTCTGCGATGACGATGGGATGCAAGCTCGCGCGGAACGCTTTGGCGAATCGCTCCTCGCTGGTCCGGAGAGCCGCCTCGGCTCTCGCGCGCTGGATGACGTGGGCCAATTGGGATGCAATCGTCTGCGCCACGCCGATCTCATTCGCCGTGAACGAGTGCGGCCGATCGAAATACAACATGAATTTCCCGAGCAACCGGTCGGTCGACACCAACGGAATGAATGCCAGCGCGTTGATGCCTTCTTCCAACAAGATCGAGCGATACGGTTCAACGAGCGGGTCCGTCGCCGTGTTCTCGATCAGGAGCGGCTGAGAGTTTCCGGCATCCCGTGTCCAGGGCGAATGACCGTCGACCGTCGCCCGGTAGCTCTCCGACAATCCACGGGAAGCTTGAAGCCGCATCACGCCGTCTTGCTCGAACAGGAGGATGGAAGCCCCGTCCGACTTCAGCGCGCGAGTGACTCCCTTCAGGGCGTGATCGTAGATCTCCTGCAGATTGGATGCACGGGACAGCGCCACCGTCATGCCGAAGATCGCGTGCAATTCGTCGTATTGCCGTTCCCGTTCCCGTTCAGCCGATTTGCGCTCGGTGATATCCCGCGACACGCCGATGATGCCGATGATCCGGCCTTCGGGATCGCGGTAGGGGGCCTTGGATGTCAGATAGACGGACGTCTTGCCATGGATGGTCGCCGCTTCTTCGACCGTCAGCGTTTTCCCCTCTTCCACAACTTGCCGGTCGGCGGTCCTGCACGATGCCGCCAGGTCAGGCGGCCACAGCGCGTCATCGTCCTGTCCGAGCACTTCCTCCACCGTGCGACCGAGCGTGCAGGCGCCGGCTTTGTTCATGTGCAGATATCGTCCCTCGCAATTTTTCACATAGATGATGTCGGCCGCCGCGTCCATGATGGCGGACAACAATGCATGGTGTTGCCGAAGCGCCTGTTCGGCCCGTATGCGATCGGTGATGTCTTCGTTGAGGACAATCGCCCCGATGATCTTGCCGTCGACACCCCGAACAGGGACGGCGGAATTCCTGATGATCTTGTGCGATCCGTTTCGGCATTCGATCTCCAATGTCTCGTTCAGCGACGGTTGACCTTTGGTCAACACATGGACCAGCGCCCAACGATGCGGCTCCGCCAGTCCTTCGACCTGCTCCCACCATCCCTGATGTTCAGGCGGATGATCCGCTCCGATCTTCGCGACGCCCTCCCAAATTCGGCGGCCGGCCGGATTGGCGAGAAGGACCTTCCCCGCCGCATCGGTAAACCACACGCCGATCGGCAGCGTATCGAGCACCGTGCGAAGCTCCTGCTCGCGCCGGGCCAATGCCTCCTCGGCCTCTTTCTGCTCGGTGATATCTTGGACCGTGCCGGTGGAGCGCAACGGCCGGCCGTCGGGCCCATACTGTGTCTCACCCTGCTCTCGGACAAATTTGACTCGCCCGTCCGGCATCAGAAGACGATGCACACTCTGGTACGGAGTTCCGCCGGCCACCGATCCGGCGTAGGTTCGATTGACACGCTCCCGGTCGTCCGGGTGCACCAAGGCGAGGAACGACTCGTACGACGCTTCTATGTGACGAGGATCGATTTCGAAGATGCGGGAGATCTCGTCCGAGCACGTCAGCATATTGCTGGCCACGTCCAGTTCCCAGCTTCCGATATGGGCGATACGCTGCGCTTCCTTCAGCCGGGCCTCGCTGCGGCGCAGCGCCTCCTGCTGCCGCACTCGTTCGGTGATATCCGAAAAGACACCCTGGATCGCCGGCTTTCCGTTCCACGTGATGGGCGCCGCCTGGACCTCCACATCGATCACCGTCCGATCCATTTTCAGATACTTGCGCACGGCCTTCCGGACCGGTTCGCCATCACTGAAGAGGGTCCGTATGCTATCGGCGACCGCGGCGTGACAATCCGGATGCACGAAAGAGAGCGGCGGCTGTTCGAGGATCTGCTCCGGCAAATCGGCTCCGAGAATCCGGCAGGCCGCCTGATTGACATAGAGGATTTTTCCCTCACCGTAGACGAAGATGCCGCTCGGCGACACATCCACCAGCAGACGATACCGCAGCTCGGATTCGCGCAAGGCGTCTTCCGCCTGTTTGCGATCCGTGATGTCGCGCAGGAAGGCGCTGAACGAGGCCCGGCCATCGATCCGAGTCGAGGCAATCGCGAATTCAACCGGAAACTCGCTCCCGCTTCGATCCAGGGCAAAGAAATCGAATCGACGCTTGGCGGGCGATCCCGGCTCGGCTTGCAGCAGGCGTTTCATGCCCTCGACATGGTCGGCTCGATACCGCGGGGGGATAATCGTGTCCGCCAGACCGAGCCCGATCGCCTCGCAGGCGGTATAGCCGAACATGACCTCGGCCTGCGGATTCCAGCCGATGATGCGGCCGCGGTCATCGATCGAAATGACTGCGTCCAACGCGGTGTCGAGAATCGCACGATGCCGCGCCTCACCTTCACGCAGCGCGTCTTCTATTCGCCGGCGCTCGGTGATGTCCGATACGGACCCGGCCATTCTTACCGCGGTCCCGTCATCCGTCCACGAGGCCACCCCGCGATCCAGCACCCAGATGTACGATCCGTCCTTTCGCTCGACTCGATATTCCTCGCAATATTCCGGGCGTGCCCCGGCGAGGTACTCCTCGAGCCTCCGCAACACCCGATCGAGGTCGTCGGGATGGATGCGGCTCTGCCAGGCGTCGATCGTATTCGGATGTTCGGCGCCCTTGAAGCCTCGCATGGCCTTCCATCGTGTGGAGAAGAACAGTTCTCCGGTCTTGAGATTCCAATCCCAAATTCCGTCATTACTGCCGCGTACCGCCAGTTGCCATCGCTCTTCGCCGGCTCTCAGCGCTTCTTCGACGACTTTCCGTTCCGTGATGTCCAGCACCGTCCCGCTCATCTGCCGCGGACGCCCGGTTTCGTCGCACCGCACCGTTCCACGTGCATGCACCACCCGGACGTCTCCGTCGGGACGCACAATGCGGTACTCGCAGGAAAACCCCTTTCCGGTGCCCAGTGCGTCATTCACGGATGCCAACACACGATCATGGTCGTCCGGATGCAGGGCGGCCAGGAACGTTTCGTATGTGACGACCATCGTCCCCGGCTCATGTCCGAAGATCCGATACAGCTCGTCCGACCACGCCACGTTGCCCGAGGCGAGATCCCATTCCCAGCTTCCCAAATGAGCCAGCGCCTGAGCCGTAATCAGATGCTGCCGCTGCTCGACTAGCTGCTGCTCGACGCGCTTGTGCTCGGACACGTCCCGTCCGATGCCGGTGATACCGATAATCTCGCCTTCGGGATTTCTCAGAGCCGCTCCGGTCCAGTGATAGGGAATCAGACGCCGTCCGCTGGTCACAAGGTGTCCGTCCAGTTCCGCATACCCCGCGGCCAACGCCTGCCGAATCGCCGCCGCCGTGCGTTCCTGCTCGTCAGGCGGAACGAATTCCAACGCCGGCTTATTCCGCAGTTCCTCCGGCGCGTAGCCGGTGACGGTCACGACCCGGCTGTTCCACTTCACCAAACGGCCTTGGCAATCGAGCGTAAACATCAAATCGGGGACGGTTTCGGTGATGTTCTGCAAGTCGTACAGCGCTTGCAGCCGCTCTGCTTCGGTCCGCTTCCGCAGGGTAATGTCGCGAACGATCCCGCAGGTATAGCGGGTTCCCCCGTGCTCCAAGCCGGTCAGCGAGGCCTCGATGGGAAATTCCGTGCCGTCTTTCCGGCGATGCCGCGATTCGTAGACCAAGGCAGCCCCGGGCTCGATGTCCCACAGTCTCTCCTGTGACGGGCGCTGATCCCAGCCGGGGGCGATGTCGGCGATACTGAGCGACAGCAGTTCTTCCCTCGAATAACCCAACGACCGGCAGGCTGCTTCGTTCGCATAGATGACGTGTTTCGACTGATCGGTCCACAAGACGCCGTCTACTGCGTGATCCACCGCGAACTGCGTGAACCGCAAACGGCGCTCGCTCTCCTGCCGCGCCGCGTCCGCCTGCCGGCGCTGGAGTTCCGCAGCCGCGCGCGCCGCATACAGTATCAGCGACGGATGCACTTCTCCGGGGATGGCGAGCGGTTTGACGTCCAGCGCGGCCAGGACGCCGATCGGCTGACCGGTCGTTCCATAGAGGGTGAACCCGCAATACCCCTCAGCCCCCACGGTTTTCATCAAGGGTGCTTCGGGGAACCGTTCCTGGACGGAGCGCTCGCAGGCGAGCATACGTTCGTGCAACAACTCCGCGCACGGCGTTCCCTCCAGCGGATAACTGAAGTTCCGAAGAAATTCTCCGTGCGCGATGACCGCGATCGTTTCTACGGTCTGTTCTTCTCCGTCCAGGTGAAACGATCCGATCACGGCATGACTCACATGGAGTGCGGCGGCCAGATGATAGACGATGGCATGGAAGACGTCGTCTTGGTTCGACGGGTCCGTCGCCGCCACCAAGGCTTTCATCATGTCGACCTGCGCCCGAGACCTGGTCAACGCGGCATCGTACTCGCGAAGCGTGGACTCCAGGTCGGCCACCCTGGTCCTCAGCCCGTCCAGTTCGATTGACGCGTCTCGCGCGATGCCGGAATCATTCATACGCGTGCCTCCGCACAGAGCTCATCGTGCTGCCACGCCGGGCGGGACATCGGCCGTCCCGCGTCCTGCGCGGTGTCCGACAATGGTGATGATCGTGATCGGAGCGAAAGTAAGAATCCGCAGCTTCGAGAGAGTCAGCCGTAGAGGTTGCCGAGCACTGTGGGGGCATAGATCGGCGATCCCCATGATCCGGGCGGGTACCCAATAGAGTCTTTTCACATCTTTGTCAATGATGCTGAAAGGCTCTAGCGGTAGAGCAATCTGTTGCGCCACGTTCCGTTATTTTTTCTCAGTTCGCAGTCACCTGTTTGGCGGCTTCCATGGGGACACGATCACCGGGCCGGTCGAGTTAAGGTTCCATCTCATTCTGCCGACAAGGGGATCATCAACCTCGACTGGAGCAATGGAAACTGAGACGAGTCGACCGCGGGAACTGACGGCGGCGGAGCAGGTGGAGTCGGCGCTCGTGGAGCGGATCGACAAGGGCAAGATCGAACTGCCTCTCCTGCCCCAGGTCGCCGGACAAGTGATGGCGCTGGCAAACGATCCGTCCGTCGACGCGGCGCGCTTGTCGGCGTTGATCCATCAAGATCAATCGTTGGCGGCGCATGTGCTGCGCATTGCGAATTCGCCGGCCTACATGCCGCGGACCCCGATCGTCTCGCTGCAACACGCGGTGGCGATGCTCGGCGTGAATCTTTTGTCCGAAATCGCGCTGACGGTGTCGCTCAAACACAGCGCGCTCCAGGTATCCGGCTACGAAGCCGACGTGAAACAGCTCTGGCGCCACGCGCTGGCCAGCGGCGTCTACGCCAAGGAAATCGCCCGGCTTCGCCGGTTCAACGTGGAAAGCGCCTATCTGTGCGGGCTGCTCCATGCGATCGGCAAACCGGTCGTGCTGAAGGCCGTCGTCGCCATCGTCGTGGAAGGCCGCATTCCGATCGACCGGGACGCGGTGATTTCCTTCATGGAGGGATACCACGCCCGGGTCGGAACGATCATCGCCAAGGAATGGTCGCTTCCGAAGCAAGTCGGTGAAGCCATCACCTTTTATACGATGTACGAGCAGACGCCGACCTATAAGCAGGAAGCGATGATGACCTGCCTCTCCGACCGCCTGGCGAGTTATCTTGTCGTGCCCGACTCGTTCGACGAGACGACGGTTCGGGAACACAGCGTCTTTGCCGACCTCAACCTCTATCCGAACGACGTCGATTCCCTTCTCCGAATCAAGGACAAGGTTTTGAACCTCGTGGACGCGTTGGCGATATGACGGCAGGCTTGCACTTCGACATGGCGGTCATCGGGAGCGGTCCAGCCGGTCAAAAAGCGGCCATCCAGGGAGCCAAGGCCCGCAAGCGGGTCGTCGTGATCGAACGGGAACAGGGAGTGGGCGGCGGCTGTGTCTATCGAGGCACGATCCCGAGCAAGACGCTCCGTGAGACGGCCTTGCAAATGGAACGCGCCCGCCGGTCTGTCGCCATGCTCCAGGCCGATTTCCTCTCGGATATTCCTCTGGCCCCCTTGATGAGCCGTGTCGACGAGGTGATCGCGGCGCACGCCCGCTTCATCGATCACCAATTGGCCCGAAACGGCATCATGTGTTTCCACGGCCGCGCCCGATTCGTCTCGGACAGAATCCTCGAGTTGCAAACCGTGGACGGCGAAAGACAAACGCTGTCGGCCGATACGATCATCCTCGCGACCGGCTCTCGGCCCCGCCATCCGGCGGACATACCGGTGGATCATGAGCATATCCTCGACAGCGATTCCATTCTCTCCGTCATGTATTTGCCCAGGACGCTCACCGTCCTCGGCGGCGGGATCATCGCATCGGAATACTCCTCGATTCTGGCTCAACTCGGCGTGAAAGTGACGATGATCGACGCGGCGGATCGACCGCTGCAGTTCTTCGACGGAGAGCTGACCCAGGCATTCATCAGGAGTTTCGAACAGACGGGCGGGCGATACATCGGAGGCCAGCGCTTCAAACAGGTTCGATGGGACGGCGTCTCGCGGGTGATCACAACGCTGCAAAACGGCGAAACTGTCGGGGGCGAGAAGATGCTCGTGGCATTGGGCCGGCAGGCCAACGCCGAAGATTTGAACTTGGAAGCGGCCGGACTCTCCCTGACGGAGAAGGGCGTCCTGCCGGTCAACCGGCACTGCCAGACGGCGGTTCCCCATATCTACGGAGTGGGAGACTTGATCGGTCCTCCCGGACTGGCCTCCACCGCGATGGAGCAAGGACGACGGGCGGCCTGCCATGCCCTGGGTCTTCCCGAAAACGATCAACCGAACATCATTCCCGTCGGCCTCTATACCATTCCCGAAATGGCAAGCGTCGGCTTGGACGAAGCGGCCGCCGGCACACGCTATCGGTCGATTTTCGTGGGTCGCGCCCGTTTCAATGAAATCGCCCGGGGCCAGATCTCGGGCATCTGCGACGGGCTGCTCAAGATGGTGGCCGATCCTTCAGGAGAATATCTGCTCGGCGTTCAAATCATCGGGGAAGGCGCGACGGAACTGGTACATGTCGGACAAATGGCGCTGAGAAGCGGCGCGACCATCGATTCCTTTATCGAAAACATCTTCAATTTCCCGACGCTCGCCGAGGCCTATCGAGTCGCGGCTCTCGACATTATGGGCCAGCGACGCGCACGGACGACCTCTGCCGACTCTGGATGGACCGCGGCAGCCTGACCTTTCCACGGACACACTGACAGGTTCGACTGCTCGTGCCGGCATCGGGCCGTGACCGTAGCGCTCGAACGATGAGCGGGGAAAAGGGTAAGAACGATGCTCGGAGGTGCCGTTATTTCACTTTGGAAAAATCGGCGTTGATGCGGGCTTCCTTGCCGTCCTGCAGATTGATCACGAACACCGACGGAGCGTTCGGATCAAAGCTCTCGTACGCAAAGACCGCGGTAAAGCGCGCCCGGTACGCAGGTCCGCTGCCGTCGTTTTTTCGTCCACGCTCCGCCTTGCCGACATCAATGGGCTTGACTTTTTTCGCCCCTTGCTGCATTTCGATCAGAGCGCCTTCGGCAAAATATTCGTCATCCCCGCAGAGTTGGACTTCGACTTCCATGTTCGGCATGTCGACGACCTTCTTGATAAATTCGTCCGGCATGCGGATTTCAGTTTTTCGCTTCTTGGATTCCGAGGCTTCCTGACGGCCGAAGGCCTCCAGTCGGTAGCGCTTCGTCCGGAGGATGGCGCTCGGGCCGCAGGGATCCTTTTCGGGGTCGGCACCGACTCGGGTCGCCATCGAGGCCTGTTGGAGCACTTTCTTCACGTCCTCCGGCGAATTGGCTTTGTCCATCGGAGCCCGGCCTGCCTCCAGGGCCTTTTGCGCATCTTCCATGGAGAGTTTCACGTCGATGGCCGCGACCGGGCCGGCGGCCACCGTGGCTCCGACGAAGGCCGCCATGCACCATACCCGCCTGTTTCGCCCCGCCATAACATCCTCCGCAGGAAAAATTCTGATAGGAATCGGCATTGTACGAAAACCCCTACCCCATTGCAATCGGACCTCATGCGCGGCGTCGTCACACGAGAGGTCGCTCATTGTTGCGCAAACTTCGCCCAGTTCTCGTAAGGCTTCAGGTCGTACAACCGCTCGACATCGGCGCGGAGTTCAACTCCCACTTGCGTCAAAAGCTTGGCGGTCAGGCGCAACGGCAAACCGACCACGGTCGTAAAATCTCCGTCCAGGCGCTCGATCAACTCGCTTCCTGGTCCCTGGATCGAATAGGCGCCGGCCTTTCCCAAGCTGTCCCCCGTGGCGAGGTAGCGCTCGTGCAAAGCGGCATCGTAGGGCTTCATCGCGACATGCGCCGTTGACAGTTGCGTCGTCTCAAGTAGTAAGGATAGGCAGGACACCGTGACGGCCGTGTGCACCTGGTGGCGACGGCCGGCCAATCGGCGAAGCGTCGCGCGCGCCTGGTCCAGATCGGCGGGTTTTCCCAGCACCGTTCCTTCGCATTCGATCAGCGTGTCGCTGCCGACCACGGCGGCATCCGGATGATCTTTGGACACCGAGTGCGTCTTGAGTTGCGCGAAGTAACAGACCGATTCCATCGCCCCGAGACCGGGGATCATACGTTCATCGCATGTCGGGATGACGACGTCGAACGGCACGCCGAGCAACGCCAAGAGAGCCCGTCGGCGCGGAGATGTCGAAGCCAGGATCACCCGCATCGCGACGCGAGCGGAGCGAGATCCTCGGATGTTTCACTGGCGGAACATGGCCCATTCTGCGGAACATCGACGAGGTCTGGCGTCCGAAAATCGGCAAGGATGGCTTCCACATCGGCCGCCGAGGAGACCCGGAACATCGCAGCTCTGAGGGCTGATGCATACGGGAATCCTTTGCAATACCATCCCAGATGTTTCCGCATGCGGCGAAATTGACACACGCCGAACCGCTGCTCGAAGTATCTGGCGTGTTCCATCAGAATGGCGAACCTCGACGCGAGCGACGGCGTGTCCGACATGGAATCCGAAGAGGACCATCGCCTGCCACCCCCGCGCACGGCGTCCTTGTCGCGAAATAACCACGGGGCGCCCAATGTCGCCCGGCCGATCAAGACGCCGTCCACGCCCGTCTCTTCGATGCGCCGGACGGCATCCGGGACGCTCTGGACATCGCCGTTGCCAAGCAGCAACGTCCCGCTTCCCCCCACCGCTTCGGCGGCGCGCGCGATGGCGGCCCAGTCGGCGTCGCCCCGATACATCTGTTGAAGCGTTCGGCCATGAAGCGAAATAGCGGAGGGCCTTTCCCTCAATAAATGTTCGATCCAGCGTTCGACGATGATCGTGTCGTACCCCAGCCGCGTTTTGACGGAGAGCGGAATCACGGCGCGAACCGGGGTGCCGCTGATTCGGGGTTGATGTTGCAGCCGGCGAATCACTTCGGCTCGCGCCGGTTTGATCCCGGCCCCCTCCAAGGTCTGGCCGCCGGCCCAGTCTTCGATGCCCTGTCTCGCAGCCCGGATAATCTCGATGGCCAGGTCCGGAGTCTTGATCAGGCCGGCTCCCGAGCCGGAAGCAGCCACGTTGCGTGACGGACATCCCATATTGATGTCCAGCCCGTCGAATCCCAACTCGCAGACGGCGTGTGCCGCCTGATAAAACAACGCGGGGTCCTTGCCGTAGAGTTGCGCCACAATCGGCCGTTCGATCTCACTGTACACCAGCGACTCCAGCAAGAATTCGGGACCGCGGCAAACGTCATGTACATGGGTGAATTCGGTGAACATAACGTCCGGCTTTCCCTGCGAGGCCACGATGCGGCGGAAGGCGGCGTCCGTGACGCCGTCCATCGGCGAGAGACCGAGGATGGGCCGGGAGAGGTGCTTCCAGAAATTCATCCTGCGATCTCGGACAAGGTCGGTTGCGCCACATGCTCGTTCGCTTCCCTGTACGCCCTTCGCAGCATGTCGGCTTCGCGTTCCGCGACCACGCGCAAGGCCGGGGCCGTCTCGGCAACAAACTCGACAAACCGCGCGATCTTCAGCAGGAAGAAATCGTACGGCTCATCGAGCGGACCGACAGTCTTGACCCACCATGTGAAAAAACCATCAGGCGTGACGTTGTACCGTGCCAACGTACGCCAGGTGTCAGGAAACATTTCCGTCAATACGCCTCCCCAACGGAGTATTTCATGGGGAAGGTATTCATGGATATATCGGTTCAATCCCGTGCCTTCACTCAGCGCCTCTTGCCATTCAAGCCCTGCCGCCCTTTCTTGCCCCGTGATAATCCGGGCGTAGCGCGCATATTGGTCCGCCAGATGTTTCTTGTCGGCTTCAGCCGGCGCCGTGTCGAAACAACCGTGGCTCTTGGAGCGAGTCGTCTCGTGCAAGGGGGACTGTCCTTCGCATTTCCGCCGTATCAAATGGCCGAATCGTTGCACGGCCCAGCCGTATTCCTCGGCAATTGCCGAAATGGATTTCGTGTCGACTTCGAGAGCGACCGCTCGGAGATTGGTCAGACCCGGGTGGCTCAGCACTTGTTGGAGCATCTTCCAGAGCACGGACGGGATGGATGCCGCATGACAATCCAGCCAGGCGGGAAGCGCGTGCTGCGGGGCGTCGGCCGGCGAGGCTCCGTGCTCGGACAGTCCGGCCACATGGATCTCCACGACTCGTTCGAGCGGGAACTGATCCAGGAACTTCTCGACGAACTTTCCAAGCGTGTCTAGATACCGAGCAGCCGTATAACGGTAGAGTGTCCAGAGATGTCCGATATCCAGCACCAGACCGCAGGAAACACGGTCTACGATCAGACGGAAAAATTCCGGAACGTTAATGGTGCCGGCGGCAAAATAGGTCAGCGGAGCCATCTCAAGCAACAACAGAGGTCCGACACCGTTCTCGTATGCCCGATCAATCCTGTGCTGGATGAGCGCCACATTCTCGGCCACCACACCGGCACTGAGCGCCGTATATAAAGGAGGGAGATACGTCCCAAATGAATAACCTGCCATCTGCTTGGTTGCACATTCGTGGTTGAGCCATGAACTGTGCAGCGTACGGAGATGCGTCACCGTGTCGGCCAAGTCCTCTTCAAATGAGGAGGCGATGGCAAAATCAGGCTGTGTGACCCACAAGCCTTCAGCATGGTACGCGAGCCCGATGTCCGGGAAACGGCGGCGTACGGCAGCGAGGGAGGCCGTCGATGCCTTAAAGATCTCTAGGTAGCCGGGCCGAAGACCTCGGCCGGTCAATTCGTCCATCAGGTCGAAGAGATCGGGACTGTAGACGTCCACCGAAAGACCGAGTCCCAGGGATGGGATGCCGTGCAAGCGGCGATGAAATTCTTGTTCAATCGACATGGGGAAAGCCGTCCGGAGGCCCTTGTACTGCCGCGGGAAATGGCCTAGTCTAGTCGCCAAAGCCCTTGTTTGACAAGGGAACTCGATCGTCCTGGCGAAGAAACCCGTCTGATATACTTGGCATACGCCGCGGGGAACATTCTCGCAAATTGCCGGGGATCGGGAAAGGGCGCGAGCGCCGATGGCCGGTCCCGATCAACAACCTCCGAAGGCGTCATTCACCGTACCAACCGTGGTCGCCCATATGATGACACCAGGAGTCGTGCAGGTTCCCGGGGATGTCTCGGTCAGCGAGGCGGCCCTGATGCTCGAACGAGAACAGGCGCCCTGTCTGCTTATCAAGGACACGGACACGCGGTTCGGTGTGATGACGCCGACCGACATCGTCAAAAAGGTAGTCGCTCAGGGTCTGGAACCACAGGACGTGGAAGTCCGTACGATTATGACCCGTCCCGTTCAGTTCATCGAGTACGATGAAGCGCTGGAGGAAGCCTCGACCCTCATGACCACGACAGGAGCCTCACTCCTAATCGTCACGAAGCAGAACCAACCGGTCGGGGTGCTGACGGCCCACGATCTGATGCTGACCCCTCCCCGGCGCCCGACAAAAATTCCGGCTGTCGTGACCGTCATGAAACCAGACTCCGACCAACAGCAGGCGCACAATGCCATCATCCTTCAACTCAGTCATCTCGGCGCACTGGTGGAATCGTCGGCCAAGATTCCCGCGCGGAGCTTGGTGGTGCTGGCCTTCTCGCTGCCCGGGCAGAATACGCCGCTCACCATCCACGGGAAGGTGTTGAGCGGGGACGTGCGTCTTACAGAACAGGGGAACGGGTCGGCCACGTGCCCGATGGCGGGAGAGATTCAGTTCACCGATCTGACCAATGCCGATCTCACACGCTTGAAGGCCTGGGCGCTTCAAGCCATGCCTCAATCCTCCCAGCGTTCCTAGTTGTCAAAGACATCGTCGACGTCGTTTTGACCGGACACGAATCAGTGATAGAATTTTGTTGCCGACCGACTCACCGGAGACACCAGGAGATGAAAGCCACAACCAGCCGTTCCCGTACCGTCCCCTCGCATGAGGAAATACTGGGCCAGATACGGACCATTCTGGCCAGTCCGGACGATGATCTCTCCGCCAGTCTCATCAAGGAACTGCTCGCCGGCACGCTGAAGCTGTACGACGCTCACCTGGAACCCCTCGACCTGAAAATCGTCAACCGCACCGTCCGGGAACTGCGCTACGCCTTCCGGGTCTTCCAAGCCTATCGTCATCGCCGGAAAGTCAGTATCTTCGGCTCGGCACGGACGGTGCCGGACGATTCCAACTATCGTCTGGCATTCGAGTTCTCGAAACGGATCGTCGAAGAAGGGTTCATGGTCATCACGGGCGGAGCCGATGGAATCATGCGGGCTGCCCAGGAAGGGGCGGGTCGGGAAAACAGTTTCGGGGTCAATATCATGCTGCCGTTCGAACAGGGTCCGAACGCGACGATTGCGGACGATCCCAAACTGGTGACGTTCAAGTACTTCTTCACGAGAAAATTGATCTTCCAGAAGGAGGCCAATGCAATCGCGCTGTTCCCGGGCGGCTTCGGCACGCATGACGAAGGATTTGAAATCTTGACGCTCGCGCAGACGGGGAAAAGCGATCCTCAGCCGATCGTCTGTCTTCAGGCCCCCGGCTGCGACTATTGGGACGAATGGCAGCGCTTCATCGAGAAACAGATGCTCGCTCGACAGCTCATCAGCCCGGAGGACCTCAGTCTCTACAAGATTGTGACCTCTGCGGACGCGGCAGCGGAGGAAATCCGCGCGTTCTACCGTCGCTTCCATTCCATCCGCTACGTCGGCAGGCAGCTCGTGATGCGGCTCACTCAATCGCTTTCACCGGCTCAGGTCTCCGGCCTGCACGATCAATTCAAGGACCTCCTGGCCGAGGGGACGTTCGAGCTACGCGGTCATCTGCCCGAAGAGCTCGATGAGCCCGAGCTTACGGGACTTCCGCGCCTTACCTTCATATCGAACCGGCGCAGCGCGAGCAGGCTTCGCCAGCTCATCGACCACCTCAATCGGCTCTAGCCCATCGTGAAACGTGAAGCGTCGTTCGCGAATGGCCGAGAACAAACTTCGGCCCTCGCGACTGAATGCGTTGTCTTGCGAGATACGCTTCGCGGGCGATGAGGTCCTTCCCATATTTGAGTCTTTAGTCCCGGCCGGACGCAT
The DNA here is from genome assembly GCA_035252115.1 of Nitrospira sp. Classification (GTDB taxonomy): domain Bacteria; phylum Nitrospirota; class Nitrospiria; order Nitrospirales; family Nitrospiraceae; genus Nitrospira_C. The sequence goes on from DATFDJ010000004.1 coordinate 95,312, forward strand.
GGTATGCTCGCCACCTATGGCCGGCACCGATCCCCAGCGACATGCCGCCTTTTCTCCGTCGGTCGTACTCTTCCACGCCGAATGCGCCGACGGGTTTGGCGCAGCCTGGGCGCTCTGGCGGCGGTTTCCTTCCGCTCGGTATCTTCCGGTGAAGCACGGAAACCCGCCTCCGACGACGCTGCAAGGCGAACGAGTCGTCATCGTGGATTTCAGCTACAACCGCGAACAACTGGAAGCCCTGGCTGACTCGGCGGCCTCCCTGCTGGTCCTCGATCACCATATCACCGCCGAAAAGGCCCTGGCCGGCCTGCCGTATGCGTATTTCGATCAACAAAAATCGGGCGCCGTCCTGGCGTGGGAATGGGCCCACGAGCGCCCGGTTCCGTGGCTCTTGGAATACATTCAGGACAAGGACCTCTGGACGTGGGCCTTGCCGTCCAGTCGTGAGATCAATGCGGCCATTGCCTCTCACCCGTTCGACTTCCACTTATGGAACAGCTTCACGCAGAAAGAGTTGGAACACGAAGGTCGGGCCATTCTCCGATACGAGCGGGAAATTGTGAGCAAGCTGGCCGCCCAGGCCGTATTGATGGAATTTCAGGGCGTCACGGTTCCTTCCGTGCAGAGCGGCGTGCTGACGAGTCAGATCGGGGAACGACTGTCGGCCGACCACCCCTTTTGCATCATCTGGCACGATCGGGACGGACGCCGCTATTACAGCATGCGTTCGCGCGAGGATGGGATGGACGTCGGCGCGATTGCCGCGGTCTTCGGCGGAGGGGGCCACACCCATGCCGCAGGATTTTCCGTCCCGCTGGGCCCCGATGGAGTCTTGCCTGACATTCCCAATCTGCCTCGTGCCATCGTGAACCGCCGCCGCGGATCATAATGTTCCGGGCGAGCCATGATTCCCCTCCACGACGATAATCCGACCGAAATTACGCCGGTGGTCACGATCGGCGCCATCCTCGTGTGTCTGATGGTGTTTCTGTATCAAACGAGTCTTCCTTCAGAACCGGGCGAGCTCTTCGTGTTTGAGTACGGCGCGATTCCCGCGGTCGTCTTCGGACAGGCGCAATTGCCCGTCGTCGCGATTCCGCCCTTCGCCACGCTGGTGACCAGCATGTTTCTGCATGGCGGATGGATGCATTTGCTCGGCAACATGCTCTACCTGTGGATCTTCGGGAACAACATCGAGGACGTCATGGGACATGCGCGCTTTGTCGTGTTCTACCTGCTTTGCGGTATCCTTGCCGCCCTGAGCCATGCCGTCATCGATCCATCTTCTACTGTCCCGATGGTGGGAGCCAGCGGCGCCATCTCCGGTGTCTTGGGCGCGTATGTACTGTTGTTTCCCCGCGCCCACGTGCTCGTGCTCATTCCTGCATTTGGGACGGCCCGCGTCCCCGCGGGCGTCGTCTTGGGCATGTGGTTCGCCACTCAGCTCTTGAGCGGCGGCATGACGGTCGGACGTCACGGAGGCGGGGTGGCGTTCTTCGCGCACATCGGAGGTTTCGTCGCCGGCATGGTGCTGATCGGATTCTTCAAGCGGCCTGATGTGCCCTATTTCGCCCCAGAACGCCCACGCCGGTGGAATATGTGAGAGGTTCCGCAGGAGAGTGTTGAAGAGCGCCGCCCGATGTGGCGATTTCGTGGCGGCGGTTTGTTCAACCGGCCGTCAGGCGTCGATCAGCTCCCGCACTTTTTCGACCAGTCCCGTCTGCCGGTACGGTCGGCGCAGCAAAAATCGGCGGTTGATCCGATGAGAGAGAATGGCTTCATCGTCATACCCGGATAGGAAGAGCGCCTTCATCGTGGGATACTTTTTCAGCAACCGCTTCGCCAAATCCCTTCCATTGATGTCCGGCATGATGAGCCCGCTCACTGCGACATCCAAACTCCCGGCATGCTGCTGCACCAGCATGAGCGCTTCTACCGGATTGGTGGCTTCCAAGACTCGATACCGATGTCGCAACAACGTCGAAAGGGCGAGCTTGCGCTCGATCTCATGAGGCTCGACAAGGAGCACCGTTTCTTCACCTCTGGCGGCGAGCGGCGACCCAATGGCCCCATTGGGCGATGTCGAGGCTTCGACGGCCGGTAGCGCAATCCGGACCTTCGTTCCTTGGGCGGGCGCACTCGTCACTTCCAGGTGGCCCCCGTGCCGCTTGACAATGCCATACACGGCGGTCAGGCCAAGCCCTATGTTGGTTTCTTTCGTCGAGAAGAACGGCTCGAACATCCGAGACTGGGTATCGCGACTCATCCCGCTTCCCGTATCCGCGACCTGAATCATCACAAAGCGGCCAGCCTCCGCGATGGCAAACGACTCGGTCTCCTTCGCCGGCCCGCACGTCACGTCGATGCTGAGGCGACCGTGGCCCGACATGGCGTCGCGCGCGTTCACCACCACGTTGAGCAGCGCCTGTTCGAGCTCTTCCCGATCGACTTCCGCATGAGGCGCCGCAGGATCGATCGTGATGCGACACTCGATTCCCTTCGGGAGGAGATCGCGAATGACCCCGGAGAGTTCTTCGATGATCCTGCTGATCGGCAGAACATGGCGGAATTCCCGCTGCTGGATGTCGAGAGCCGCCAGTTGCGCGGTGAGCACGGCGGCCTGCTCACCGCTTCGAAAAATCATATCCACCGGACCATAGAGAGGATCCTCCGGCTTGAGACGGGACAGGACGACGCCTGTTTGTTTACCGATGACGGAGCATAGGCGGCTGAACTCACCGGCGATCCCGCTGGCGATACGACCGATCGTCTCCATCTTCTGCGCCTCAACGAGCTGTCGCTGGAGTCCCTGCCGTTCGACGTGTCCTTGTTGTACGTGAGCGTTGGCTTTCGAAAGGTCGTCCTTGAGCCCTTTGATTCTGTGTTGCAACTGGCCGAGCGAGTCTTGTAACGCACGCTCGGTGTGTTTCAGCTCTTCGATACTCTCGAGCAGCCGGGCCTTCTGCTGCCGTTCGGTGCCGATCGTTTCCATGGCCAGGCCGTAGAATATCGCCATGACCAACAGCACCGGCACCCCGAGTAGATGACCGGCCACGATCGCGCCGCCCTGTGCGACGGCCTGATAAAGGACAAAGCCGTAACCGGCACTGAGCAGGAGCGAAAAAGCAATGACATGCGAGAATCTCCGAACAGAGGCCGCGATCAACATCAGAATGAAGTATGACAAGTAGAGATCGGACCGCGCGTTGCCCGACAGGTAGATCGTCGCTGTGACCAGGATCGTGTCGAGACCGACCAAAAGGCCGCTGAACCATGACCTCTGAAGGATGGAATGCGGCATGATCAGAATGCCGCCCACCATGGCGACCAAACCGGCGATGATCATGTGAGTTGTCACCGGTGTGGCCATCGCTTCCGAACCGGCCGCCAACTGATAGGCCAGCATGATCCCGACCAAGGATTGCAGAACGGCATAGCGCGCCCGTGAGGCGCAAGGATGCGATTCTCTGTCCGGAGAGGAACTTTCCATTGTCGTGAGGACGCTCTCCATCGCGGGTGGGCCCTTAGATTGCCAAAGCGAAGGGCTTGAGCAAATCCTGTACCGATGAGCGCCGGTGATAGATCGCTGTTTTCCTTGAAGTGGGTTCCATGGAAGGCGCCTCACGGTGAGGCAGGCGCCTCTCTTCGGTCACAAAATAGAACGGGGCGGCTCAATGGACGAAAAATGTTCCTGGATCTGGATGCGAAAAGCGCGACGCGGCATCATCCCGCGTCGCGGACGAGAGTGCGGATAGCCGATGCCGCGAGAGGAGTCGGCACACGGCCCGGCTCAGCGCGTTGTCGTCTTCCCAAGAAGGCTGCGCAGCTCCATCGCTTTCGCTCTGGCGAGAGCGACCTCCGCATCGACGAGTGCGACATGCCCCATCTTCCGGCGCGGGCGCACCATCCGCTTTCCGTAGAGATGGAGCACCGCTCCGGGAACCGACAACAACGCCCGAGATCCCTCTTCTCCCATTACGGTCGTCGCCTCGTGTCCAATCAGGTTGACCATGGCGACCGGACTCAGCAGGCGTGTTTCCCCCAGCGGGAGTCCGCACACGGCCCTGACTTGTTGCTCGAATTGCGACACGGTACAGGCATCGAGCGTGTAATGACCCGAGTTGTGAGGGCGTGGGGCAATTTCATTGATGAGCATGGTCCCGTCGGACAACTGGAAGAGTTCCACGCAAAACACGCCGACTCCGTCCAATCGTTCCACGGCCTGTCTCGCCAATTCCCCTGCACGTTCCGCGCACGGCACGGAGACATCCGCCGGAACGACTGTCATTCGGAGAATTCCCTCCTCATGCTCATTTTCCGCCGTGGGATAAACCCGCGTACCACCGTCGCACCCGCGGACGACGAGAACGGACAGTTCTCGTTCGAATGGCACGAAGGATTCGAACACCCACCGTACGCCTCGAGGGATCGTTTCGCTCACGGCTCTTCGCACCTCCGGAATGTCGGCCGGTCCGGCGATCCGCCACTGACCTTTTCCGTCGTAACCGGCTGTCGCCGTCTTACAGACGGCCGGATAGCCGATTTCCTTCAGAGCTTCATCCCAGTCCCCAAGCGACGCCACCGGGACAAAATCCGCCACAGGAAAACCTTGCGCTTTCAGATACGTCTTCTGCTCGATGCGGTCCTGAATGATCCGCAGAATCCTGCCGGCGGGCCGAACCGGGACGGATGGTTCCAACTCCGAACAGAGAGAAGCCGGGACATTTTCCCATTCATACGTCACCACGCTGACGAGTTGGGAAAATTCACCCATCGTCTGCCCGCCGGTGAACGGACGAGGAAATGAATAGCGGGCCAGGCGGTGCGCCGGCGCATCAGGATCTGGATCCCAAACCGCGACGGGATAGCCGAGACGGCCGGCGGCAGCCGCGAACATGGCTCCGAGTTGGCCTCCTCCAAGGACGCCGAGCACGGACCCCGGTGGAAAGATGCTCCGATTCACGTACGACGAACGGAATGAGAGTTGGCGGTGGTCGTATCGAGCGGCCCTTGTGCCTCAGGACTCTGCAGAACGTTGTCGGTCTGCGTCTTGCGAAAGACCTTGACCCGACCGGCGATCTCGGGATAGCGCCCGGCGAGGATTTGCGCCGCAAGCAGTCCGGCGTTCTCGGCGCCGCCGATCGCCACCGTAGCCACGGGAATGCCGCGCGGCATCTGAACGATCGACAATAATGAATCAAGTCCGCGAAGATGTTCCGTCGGAATGGGAACCCCGATGACGGGAAGGTGCGTCTTGGCCGCCAACATGCCTGGCAGATGGGCCGCTCCACCGGCACCGGCAATGATGACTTCGATCCCTCGGACACCAGCCTGCTCCGCATAGGTGAACAACCGGTCGGGCGTCCGATGGGCGGACACGACCAATAGTTCATGGGGCACCCCAAGATCGCCGAGAATCGCAGCAGCCTTCTCCAAGATGGGAAAATCGGACTTGCTGCCGCCGAGGATTCCGACGAGCGGGCGGGCGGCACGGGATTGCGGGGAGGAATTCGTTTCCGTCTTGGCTTTGGGCACGAGGCAGATTCCCGTTTCGAATGTAACCGCCACACCTTAACGATTCCGCTCCGGCCGGTCAAGATTGCCGGTTTCAAACCGATGGCTTCCCGCGGACAAATTGACCGTTTCGGCCTCTTTCCTCTATGATGAAGCGGATTAGGTAGCTCTACCGGCCTCCGGGAGAATCACTCGTGGCAGGCATCGGAACCAGCCTACGCAACAGGGTCCGGTCGATCGTCCACCGGCACAGTGGATTGGAAGAGATCGCGATCGATGACCTGGCCACGTCCAACAGGCTCCAAGCGTGGGAAGCGGTCCAGATTCCCGAGCGCTTGAAGTTTTCCTCCAAGCTGGCGATCAAGCTGATTCTGTTGTTCCTCCTGATCATCGCGTTCGTGCCATGGACCCAAACCATCACGGTCACCGGTCAGTTGTCGGCCTATACGCCGTACGAACGGCCTCAGGACATCGAGGCGCAGATTACCGGCCGGATCAAAAAGTGGCACATCTTGGAAGGAGTCCGCGTCAAACAAGGCGATCTGATCGTCGAGTTGGACGATTACGATCCCAACTTCATGTCGCCCGATCTCCTGTCGCTCTTGGAACAGCGGAGAAAGGCGTTGACCGAGACGCGCAAAGCCGCGCTGGACCGCGCCGTGCAGTTGGACAAGCGCATCGGCGAGATGCAGAACCTCGTGAAAGCGGCCGTGCCGTCGGCACAAGCCCGTGTCGTGGAAGCAGAGAATAAAGTCCGTGAAGCCTACCAGCGGGTTGAAGCCGCGAAGATTGCCGTGGCGACCGCCGAGATCAACGTCGATCGGCACAAGCAGCTTGCCGAACAAGGACTCGTGTCCCAACGCGAGTTGGAGGTCGCCATCCAAGGAGCCATTGCCTCTAAAGCAGACCTCACGGGGGCGCAGGCCAATCTCAAAGCGGCCGAACAGGGGATGAAGGCATTGAGCTTTGGAAAAGACCAAGTGAGCGCGGAAGTCCTGCAGCGGCTGCTCGACGCCGAAGCAGCCCGCGATGCCTCCGTTGCGGAAGCCGCCCGTGCGACGGATCAATTGGCGGACATCTCGTTGAGGATGTCCAACGCCGAGCAACGCCGTATGGCCAGCCGCATTCTCGCGCCGATCGACGGGACCGTCGTAAAAATGGCCGAGGTCGGCGTGGGGCAAACAGTCCGGCCCGGCGATAGAGTCGTCCGGCTCTCTCCTGCCAGCGCAGACAAGGCCATCGAAATGACAGCCGACGGATTGGACGCGCCGTTGCTCAACGTCGGCCGGAAGGTCCGCATCCTTTTTTACGGCATCCCTGCCATCCCGCTTCCTGCATGGCCGGAGCTCATGGCCGGTACCTACGGCGGACTGATCAAGGTCATCGATCAAGTGGACGACGGAAAGGGCAACTTCCGCTTTTGGGTGGTGCCGGATCCCGACGACCGCCCATGGCCTCCGCAAGAGCATGTCCGCCAAGGCACCAAGGCCATGGGATGGGTCATTTTGAACCGCGTCCCCCTTTGGTATGAGCTCTGGCGTCGCTTCAATCTCTTTCCGCCCGACTATCAAGAGCGTCCACCGAGCTTGATCGATACCCTCTTGCCGAAGGCAGGACGGGGTGGGAAATAGGCATCACTCGCACGTCGTCGTCACGGTTCCCGTCGTCATTGTTCCGAGGCTCAGTGTCATCGTGCTGCAGCCGGCATGAACGGACGGATGCAGCGCAATCCCTCCAAGGAAAGGAGTGTACCCCATGGGTCTTCGATGCGTCTCGTGTGCCGTGTTCGTCGTCGCCGCGATCGGCTGGATGCCGGCGCTGGCGGCCGAAAGGACTCTTCCGCCGATCCCGCTCAGCGTGGACGAGATCCATGCCTGGATCGATCGGTCTCATCCGTTACTGAAGGGCGCCGGAACGGAGAAGGTCGTCGCCCGAGGAAAAATGTTGAAGGCCCTGGGTGCGTTCGAACCGACACTGGTCAACGACACGGAGATCGAGCGATTCATTTCCAGCTCGAACCCGGGCCAAGGAACCCAGACGGTCGGCTTCAACGACACGCTGATCGAGGCCAGGCATCCCTGGGGATTCCGAGGCACCGCCGGCTTCCGCGAAGTCATCAACGGGCCGGCGAAAATTCCTGATCTTGGATTCAATAATGGGAACAATCAAGTGCTCCTTGGAGGGTTTTTCCCGCTTCTCCGCGGATTGATGAACAACCCCGAAAGCGCCGAGCTTCAACGTTCCGAATTGGCCGATCCGCGTGCCGATATCCGAATCGCCCAGACAAGACAGGATCTCTTCCTGGCGGCAGCCACTCAGTTCTGGGATTGGGTCGCTGCGGTCAAGTTTCTGGAAGTCCAGCGCCGGGCGGTCGGCGTGGCGGAAGATCGCTTCAAGCAGGTCGAGGGCCGCGCCAAGGCCGGCGCGGCGGCGCCGCTCGACGTCGTCGAGGCGAATCAGGAAATCCAACGGCGTCGGGAAGTGGCGATTGCCGCACAGCGATTCGTCGAGCAGGAACAATTGAAACTGTCCATGTTTCTTTGGGAACACAATGCGCCGGTGGCGCCGTCGATGGAGCGCGCTCCCGACTTCCCTTCTCAGATGCTGATCCCGACGCCGGAAACCGTGAAAGCCCACAAGATCCAGGCCCGAGAGGACCGCCCTGAAATAAAGGAGATCACGATCGAAGCGAAGCTCAACAACATCGACCTGGAGCTGGCCAAAAACAGCTTGTTGCCGAGCTTGGACGCGGAAGCCGCGCCGGCCCGCGCCCCGGAAAAATTCGTGTTGGGGCTCGGCTATCGCTTCGGCCTCGAGCTCAAGATGCCGCTCTATCAACGGAAGGGCCGCGGCGAGGTCCTCGAAGCCCAAGGCAAGGCCGACCGATTCGTCCTGACGCAGAGGTTCCGTGAGCAACAAGTGTCGGTCGACGTGGACAACGCGCTGTCGGCGATTGAACGGACGAAGGAGCGGATCAGCGCCGCGGTGGAATCGCTCCGTCTCGCCAAAACGCTCGAAGACGGGGAACGGTTCCGCTTCAGTCTCGGCGCGACCAGCGTCCTGTTCGTCAACCTGAGGGAACGAAACTCCGTCGATTCCGAAGGACAAGTGATCCGGGCGAAAGCCGACTATCAGAAGGCCTTGGCCCTCTACCAATGGGCCATCGGCGCCTGGGGCAAGTCCGTTCCCTCAGCCGTGCCGGTGACCTACCGGGCGAGGGATTGACAGCGGAAGAAGTGGCTTTTTCTCCTATGCTTTGATAGCGTGAGGCTGCTCGTCGCGTTCCAGCGGGCGGAGGAGGCTGGGTTCTGTGCGCACTGACGTGGATGGGCGGCCGAATCTGTTGCAGTCGGTGCTCGGATATATCGGGGTCCTGTTCCGCCTGGAACGCCGCCTTCTGGCCCTGGTCTTTTCCTATTCGCTCGCCATCGGCCTCTTCTCGCTCATCGTCCCGTTGACCGTCCAGGAACTGGTCAACACCTTCGCCTTTGCGATCCAGCCCGTCACGATCGTGACGCTTGCCGGCATCATGGTCGCCGCCCTCTTGTTCGTCGGCGCGTTTCGCACGCTTCAACACTATGCCGTCGAAGTCCTCGAACGCCGGGTGTTCGCCCGGGTCGCGATCGGCATGGCGCAGCACATTCCACAATTGCAGTTGCTCGGATTCAAACCTCGCTATGCCAACTATTTCATGGAAACGGTGTTCATGCAGCGGGCGATGTCCGTCCTGCTCGTCGATCTGATCAACGTGGTGGTCGGCGGATCCGTCGGATTGACCATCCTGGTGTTCTATCATCCGTACTTCCTGTTGTATGATGCGATCCTCCTCGCCGGCTTCTTCGTGGTGTTTTTTCTCATGGCCCACGGCGGTCTGAGCGCCACGATCCAGATGTCCCATGCCAAGTACGACACGCTCCACTGGATCCAGGAGATCTCGTACAACCTCCTTCATTTGAAGGCGACCGATAGCCGGTCCATCGTGATGCAGCGGACGGATGAACTGGTGGGCCGGTACATGGAAACCCGTCAAACGCGATTCGGCATCCTCATCCGCCAGTATCTCGGCTCCGTCGGATGGCAGGCGGTCGCACATAGCGGACTGATCGCGACGGCGGGCTGGCTGGTCTCGATCGGTCAGCTCACGTTGGGCCAATTGGTCGCCGCGGAAGTGGTCGTCAGCGGGGTGCTGATCAGCTTCGACGGCGTCGTCAAGCGGATGGGGCACATCTATTACTTTCTTGCCGCTCTGACGGAGTTGGACTTTGTCTTTTCACTGCCGAAAGATCAGACGTCCGTCGCGATCCCGGTTCCCTTACCCGATCCGGCGATTCACGGAATCCGAGTCACATGCAAAGACGTGGCGATGCAGCACCCCGGTCTTCCGCCGATTTTCGGGAAATTCAATCTCGAAGTGACGCCCGGAGAGAAAATCGGCGTCTACGCCGGCACGACGATCGCCAAAACCGCCTTGGCCCGCGTCTTGGCCGGACTCGAAGCGCCGACCGGCGGCGTCATCCGCTATAACAACGTCGATCTGCGGCATCTCGATCTCAATGCCATCAACCGGTACCGCGGTTTCATGATCGATTCACAGCTCTCGCTCTTCGAGGGGACGATCGAAGACAATATCGTGCTGGGACGCGCCTACGTTCCTCACAACGACGTTCGTTGGGCCCTGCGCTTCACCGAATTGGAAGAGGACGTGGACAGTCTGCCACAGGGACTGAAGACCCACGTTCGATCACCCGGCAAGATCCTCGCGCCCACGCACGTCATGCGGATCCTCCTGGCTCGCGCCATCCTGAGTCGGCCGCAGATTTTGGTCTTCGATGGCATTCTTCACAATCTGCAGCCGGCGTTGCGGGAAACGATCCTCCGGCGCATTTGTTCAAAGGACGAGCCCTGGTCGGTCATCTTTGTGTCGAACGATTCCAACTTGACTTCGCATATCGACCGCCGGCTGATTTTGGACTAGGGAGGCTCGCCGTGAGGCCCGTTCGCTGGTTTCTGTCGTTCCGACCCAGCTTCTCACAATGGTTGATCAGTTTCTTGATCGCCGGATTGGGCTGGATCAGCGGACAAGAGCTGAGCCGCGTCGATCAAGACCTGCGGATCATGTATACGGAATATACGCTGGGAGCGACCGACCTGGCTCACATTTCCGCGGACGTCATGCGCTACCGCAATACGATCATCCGGGCGCTCGAAGCCGACAGCCAGAAGGACTTCGATCGCATTACCGACTCCTTGCCGGCACAGCGTGCGCGCATTCAGCAGGCGGTCGATCGCTATGCCGCGGCGGGGCTGCGCGTGTCTCAGAGCGGGCGGAGCGAGCCCGAGGACATTGAAGCGGTCCGGCGGAGTCTCGACCAATATTTTTCCGTGGCCAGCACGACGGTCCAACTGCTGACGCAGGAATGGACCGCGGCGTCCCCGGCCGAGCGGGAACAGTTGCGGCGCAAAGCGGAAGAACACGCGTCCGACAATGCCGGTCCGAAGATGATTCAAGTGAGCCTGGCGTTGGATCGGCTGCTGGACACCGTCGCCGAGGTGTCGAAAGACATGCGGGACGAAGGGACCAAGGCGATTCAGGATGCCAGCCTGCTGCTGGTCGGCGGCAGCTTCTTTATTGCGTTGCTGAACCTGCTCCTATCGAAGCGACGCCGGGATCCCGAGATCGGCGTGTCTCGTCAACCTTCGCTGGAAGATCCTGATGTCGCCGCGACAGGTCTTTCCGAACAGGGCGTCCATCCCATGTTGAAAGCGGAATAGCCCCTTCTCCATCGAATCACTCCTCCCTATCCCGGCGTTCGCCCCACCGCTTCGAGTAAGCGACGGCGTTCCTCCGGTGTCAAGGGTTTCCATTTCCCGACCGGTAAGCTGCCGATGGTAATGTGCATGATTCGGACGCGATGCAGGGTCACGACCCGATAGCCGAGCGTGCTGCACATTCTCCGGATTTGTCGATTCCGTCCTTCCGTCAGAACGATTCGGAACCGCGCCGGTGCGACCCGCCCGATCCGGCAGGGCTTCGTCCGATCGCCCAGGATCATCACGCCGGACGCCATGCGATCCAGGAACGTCTGGTCGAACGGACGGTCGACCGTGACGTCATATTCCCGCTCATGTCCGTGCTCGGTCCGCAACACGACGTTCACGATATCGCCGTCATTCGTCAGGAGAATGAGGCCCGACGAATCCTTGTCCAGTCTTCCGATGGGGAAAATCCGCTCCGAATGGCCGATCTCGGCGATGATATTCCGCGGGACATGGGCTTCGCTGGTCGTCGTCACGCCGACCGGCTTGTGATACTTGATGTAGATCGCCGCCTGTCCCCATGGGATCACCTGTCCGTCGCGCGCGATGACGTCGCCGGGACCCACCTGGTCGCCGATCTGGGCGACCCGTCCGTTGATGACGACGCGGCCGGCTTCGATGAGGCGATCCGCCTCGCGCCGCGAACAAACGCCGTGCTGCGTGAAGAATTTATTGATGCGGATGGTCTCGGTCACGACATTGAGCAGCGAGTGATGAGTTATAAGTTTTGAGTTCTGAGTTAGAAGATTTCACAAACTCAAAACTCATCATTCAACACTCAAAATTTCGCGGCTAGTGGACGCGGCGGCCAGCTCTGATCCGCCCCAGCATCCGGTAAATCAGACGCGCGATCGAGAACTGCGGCGCCACGAATCCGTCGATCGGCGCAATCTCGCTGACGTCCATGCCCAAAATGCCGGGCCCGTTCGCCAAGGCCGTCACGAGATTCAACGTATCGTACCAGCCGAGGCCGCCGGGCTCCGGAGTGCCGAGCGCCGGCACTAAGGACGCATCCAAGCCGTCGCAGTCGAACGTCAAATAGACCGGACCGGTGCAGGCCTTCACCACATCGGGAATCCACCGTGATGCCTTCCCCTCGTAAGGGCCGGAGGGATCGAGCAACGAGGCGGCAAAAAACGTCGAGATGCTCCTGCTGCGCTCGATCCGTTCGATCTCTTCGGGGCAGATCGAGCGGATGCCCACCTGCACCAACGGCAACCCATCGTCCACGACGCGTGCCATGACGCTGGCATGGCTGTACGGATTGTCCTGATACGCATGCCGCAAGTCGCCATGGGCATCGATTTGGACGACGCAGAGGTCGGAGTACCGGCCGGCGTGCGCCCGGATCGCGCCCAAGGCGCCCGTATGTTCGCCCGTCAACGTGACGAGGAACCGGCCTGTCCGGACATGCGGACCGACGTAGGACTCGATGGCCTCGACCGCCTGCCGGTCCACTTTTCCGGCGAGATCGAGCGCTTGTACGGTGGCGATGCCTCCCCATTCCTTGTAGGGTTCGCAGTGCAGCACTTCGTCGTAGAACTCGACTTGATGGGACGCTTCAATGATGGCGGAGGGACCTTGGTCGGATCCGGTCACATAACTGGACGTATGTTCGTAGGGAGCGGGAAGAACATAGACCCCGGCGTGGTCCGGATGGCACCAAGGTTCATCCAGACCCAGGAAGTTCCGCTCGTACCCTTCCCAGCCGGCCGGAAGCGTCATGGGTATGCTCGACGGACTGAACGGCGGCGTCGAGGAATGCCGCCCTGCCAATTGCTCAGCGGCGGGACCGCTTCGGAAGATTTTCCAGAGGAATGAACACCGCCAGGGCGACGACGGTCGTCCACTTTCCCGGCTTGCCGATCGCCGATTGGGTGATGTTCAACGTCCGGACGATCTTGCCGCCCATCTTGAAGACCTGTTCTCGTTCTTTCCAGGCGATGTTCGGATCGAATTCGACCCCCAACGTGGTCGCCAGCATCTGCGCCGCGAGATCTTCGGTGTATTCGCCCGTCTCTTCATCGGTCTCGCCGTGGGCGTGATGCTCCGACAGATACCCGTACGTCCGGCGATCCGTCGGGATGGCCAGACCGATCGACGCGGAGACCAACCGGTTGCGTTCGTTCGTTTCGGACCGCGCCATGACGCAATGCGTGATCTCTCCCGGATTCACGAGTTTTTCGCCGCGCTTGCGGGGGATGATTTTGCAATTGGGCGGGAGAATCGAGGAGACGCTGACCAGGTTGCAGTACGCCACGCCGGCACTGCGCAACGCTTGCTCGAAGGCCGCCAGCTTTTCGCGATGGACGCCGACGCCTCTTGTGAGGAACATATGGGTAGGTACCATCGTCCCGTCTCCCTTTGTTTCATCCGGCCTGCCGCGCACCGGATGACAACCGCTACGTTTGCGAGCCTTGCCGGCCCTGCTGACGCACCGGGCCGGTGTTGTACCAAGAATGCACGCTATTCGCAATATCTACAGTGATTTTTTTACTTAGGAACCGGCGGGAGGCTTCAGATTCATGACGAGCAGACGGGGCTCGGTCATGTCTTCAATGGCGGCGGCAACCCCTTCGCGGCCGATGCCGGAATCTTTCACGCCGCCATACGGCATGTGATCGGCACGGAAGGTGGGAATCTCGTTGGCGAGCACGGTGCCGACTTCCACGCGACGGAAGGCATAAAAAATCTTGTCCACGTCCTGCGTGAAGACACCCGCCTGCAGCCCGTAGTCCGATTGATTCAACGCATCCACGGCGTCCTTGAATTCGCGGTACGGCGTCACGGTCACGACGGGGCCGAAGACTTCCTCGCAGGACACTTTCATGTCGGGTCTGACGTTCCCCAGCACCGTGGCGTCGATAACCGAGCCCATGCGTTTGCCGCCGAGCAGGACACGAGCCCCCTGCGAGACCGCTTCCGCGATCCAGGCCTCGACGCGGTCGGCCGCCCGTTGATCGATCAACGGCCCGACGACCGTGGCGCTGTCGCTCGGATCCCCAGCCCTCAACCTGGCGACTTGCAGCAACAATTTGGTGGTAAAGAGATCGGCCACGGACTGATGGACGAAAATCCGCTGAACGGAGATGCACGTTTGTCCCGCATAGCCGAAGCCACCGGCCGCACAGCGTTGCGCGGCGAGCTCGAGATCCGCATCCGGCTCGACGATCACCCCGGCATTGCCGCCCAGTTCCAGCACGACTTTTTTCTTTCCACAGATGGATTTCAGCTTCCACCCGACCGCGGCGCTCCCAGTGAAGCTCAGCAGTTTGAAACGCGGATCGACCACCAGTTGCTCGGCCATCCGGTTGTCGCACGGAAGGACGTTGAGCCCGCCGGGAGGGACGCCCGCTTCGAGCGCGACTTCACCGAGCAAGAGAGCGGTCAGCGGCGTTTGCGGGGCCGGTTTGATGAGAATGGAATTGCCCGCCGCCAAGGCAGGCGCCACCTTATGAGCAACCAGGTTCAACGGAAAATTGAACGGGGTAATGCCGAGGATCGGACCGATCGGAAACCGGCGGAGAATGCCGAGGTACGAATCGGTTCCCGGTGTCCAATCGAGGGGAATCACATTGCCGGGGATCCGGCGCGCCTCCTCCGCCGCCACGGTAAAGGTCTGGACGGCCCGACTGACCTCCCGTTTGGCGTCGGTGATCGGCTTCCCCGACTCGGAGCTCATGAGCTTGGCGAACTCGTCCCGCCGGTCATAAATTGAACCGGCGATCTTCTGGAGGAAGTGATACCGGGCATGGGAAGCCAGCGCGCCCATCGCGGCAGCCCCCTCGATCGTGGATCGGACGGCCGCCTCGACGTCGGACGGTCCCGCCTGCGAGACTTCGGCGAGGATTGTGCCGGTAAAGGGATCGTGCACGGGTGCAGCGGTGTCGCTCTGACGCCACTGACCGCCGATCACAAATGGGCGCGGTCCCTGCAAGGAGACACCACTCGTAGAGAGCTATAGCGTGGACTCGACCGACGAGGCAGGGGATGTGTCCGGCGTCGCAGCGGGTTGCGCTGTCGACGCTTGCTCCGCAGCGCCGGCCTTCGCGATCAACTCGTCGGTTCCCCAATCGCGAATGGCCTCGAGCGAAAAGGCTTCGTAGGTCGACACGCCGTGACACGCGGGGCAATCAGGCATCGGCACTTTGCGGTAGAACACCTCCGAGAGGCACGACATGCAGACCCAGAAGGGAGGATCGTCTTCACGCTGAGAAACCGACCAGAAGGCTTGTGAGGCAGACATAGGTTTTTCCTTACTTTAAAGATGAACTGACGCTGCGTCCTACCGCGCTATGACTGAGGCCCGTTGCTCAGCATGCGATCGATCTCTTCCGCGAACGCTTCGAACGGAAACGCCCCCGGAATGGCGACCGCCGGCTCCTTTTCCGTCGGTCCCACGTCGGTATACATCAGAATGAAGCCCGGAGTCCCATGAAACCCCCAGCGATTCGCCTCCTGCCGGTCCTGGAAGATCGATTCGAGATGGCGGCGTTCATCGAAGCAGCGACCGAATGCCGCTTGGTCCAAACCGATCGATTTCGCAAAATTCTTGAATGCGCTCGAATCCAACCGCCCGCCCTCACTGAAGAGCCGATCGTGCATGGCCCAGTAGCGTCCCTGCGCGCCGGCACAACGGGCCGCGACCGCCGCCTCGACCCCCGTTCCCCGGTCGGCCCGGGGATAATCGCGATAGACGAATTTGACCTTCCCCGTATCCACGTACTTGGCCTGCAACTTCGGCCAGGTTTCCCGGAAAAACTTCAAACAATAGCCGCAGGTAAAGTCGGAATATTCCACCAAGGTGATCGGGGCATCGGCCCGTCCACGAATCCGCCCGTCGTCGGTGATCGTTCCGGCCTGGGTTCCGGCGGCTTGCATGAGCGCGAGACCCAAGGCGAACGAGCAGAGACGATGAGTCACGCGTGCGAGTCTCATGGACGGTGTGCTGATCGTTTCGATTTCATCCGTTCGAGCAAGCCCGCCATCAACAGGGGCCAGACCACCGTCGCATCGCTCAAGACCTCCGCGAAACGTCCGCCTTCTTCCGGTGGAACGAACTTCCCCCACGAGATGCCTTCCTGGTACGTACACCCGCTCAGTCCTCCCCAATAGTCGGGCTCCGGACAGATGCGCACGCCGTATTGAAAGCGCGGGGGCTTGACGCTGAGCCCCAAGCGCATGTTGCTGATCTCGATGTAGGGTCCGACTTGCTGCGACCAATTGCGGGGCACGCCTCCGCCGATGGTAAAGATTCCCAGCCGCTTGGCTCCGACGATGTGATTCGTGTAACTGTTCAGATCTTGGTAGGGGTTGAACGAGGGGCACACGCGATTGATGGCCCGGAGGATGTCGAGATCGCTTCCGCCTTTGGCCTGCGATCTCGCTCGTGCGACCTCGCGCCCCATGGCCCACGTGCCGACGTCCAGCCCCATTTCCGAATCGGTAAAGGCGGGAATATAGACCGGCACCTTCTTCAGATAGGCGCTCTTCAGAATCCCCGACCCGTCGAACTCTTCGGCCAGCGTCTTCCCGAGCTCCCGCGTGAGGATTTCGGACGAGAGCGGTTGATCGTGGTCGATGCGCTTCATGGTTTGCGCGACGACTTGCTCGACATAATTCAAGTTGGCTTCCATTTCCAGCGTATCGTACACGCGGTTATAGCCCTTCTTGAACAGCTCTTCGTCCGACATCGAGGGGCGGTGCCGATAATGCGTCTTCCCGACGGACTCGCTGAGCCCATGCGCGATCAACGCGCCGGTCGAGACGACGCATTGCACCATGCCGTAATCGATCATGCTGCTGATGATCTTGCCCATCTTCGCGATGGTCATGGCGCCGGACAGCGTCATCACGACGGAACAGTCGGGATCCTGAAACATGGTCCACAGCACTTCGTAGGCTTCGCCCAGCCGGCGGCCCCCGAACGCCGTCTTCCGCATCGCGGTCAGCAACTCGTCGAACGACCCGATTTTTTCAGGATCGAGCGGTTCCAGCGCTTCCAGCCCGTCTTTTGCGCCGTCTCGGAATTCCCGGGAAGTCATAAGGAGAGAGTTCACCCGTCATCAGAGGTGAATGGAAAGCTTCTTATACACAACCGATGGCGGAGGCGTCAATTGAACGGAAGGCTCGTCCGAAGAGCCCGCGCGGCCATCGAGTCTCGACATACCGTGAATTTCGTCCGACGGATCTCTAGCGACAATGGTTCCATTGACATCGTCGGTCTTCCTACAACAAGAGATCGAAGATCGACGCCCATGAAAACGATCGCAGCGGTGCTGCCTTGTTGTCGTCCGAACAGGGTTGAAGCTTCAGAACCTCGACGGCCTCCGCGGCAAGCTTGTCGACCGCTTCATCAAGGTTGGCTTCCAGTTGCACCTGTTTCAGGTGCTGGCGGTCCTCAGGATATTGCTCGAGCCGCTTACCGGGTACCTTGAGCACGAGTTCGTCGCGAGACCAAATCAGTCCGGAACAGGACTCGACTTGGATGGCATCAAGATGGACACGGACCGGGCGAAATGCCCAGCCGAAGATCTCAGCACGCCATACCAGATCACCGCGTTCGGCGAATTGATGCTGAGCCCGCACCTCGATCTCATCGATCAGAATGCGAAGAAGTTGTCGATCCGTCTCCCGATCCCGGTCCTGGTCGAACGTATCTAATTGAGCGCTTTTCGTCACCGGCGCTTCGAATGATACCGGTCCCACAACGACCGTGAGCGGCGACGCAGAACGATCGGGAGGGTGAGTCGCGCAGCCTTGACTGACCACGTAAAACAAGAGGAAGCCCACAAGACGCATTCGCTGGGGCATAGACCGCCTCCCTCGTCTGACACTGATGGCTCGGCGGCGAGAGAAGAGCTAGGCCAAGGCTGGAGGACGAAACAGAAAGGATTCTATCTCGGAGGGGAACGTTGTCGGCGTAGCACTGACGGTCGTCGTGACGCGCATGCAGCGAAACACTATCGGCGCAGACAAGTCGTGCGGCCGAAGGCAGGCATGGGAATGATCTTACAGAGACGATAACTCGTCGTCCAGTGGAAGACCGCAGACGAGACGAGCAGCCGAACGGCTCAGAGGTCGCTTAGGTTCTGTGAGGCCATCAAGGAGGCGGTTCCCGGTCCTTGTCTTTTCGCCTCAGCATCTTCTGATCCTGGATACGGCTCACTTCGACAGCCAACACCTGTAATTGAGTCCGAAGCATTACAAGGTCGACATCCGTCAAAGCCTCCGCTTCTCCGGAGCTGAGACGGTGGAACAGGTCGCTCCCTTTCAACACATATTCGCTGACGGCTCGCCTGATATCCATGATAAATTGGCGCGAGAGTATAGCGGTCTCCCCTTATTCCGCAACTCGTACGACCACCAGTGTGGTAGTCCCCTAAGGTCACTGCATGTCGTGAACTTCCCTTGTTGAGGTGATCGGGCTATCACGGTCTCGCGTCCGTTTCCTTTGCGGCAGCCCGATAGACTTCCCCTGCGGCGCCGGCATTCAAAGCCGCAATGCCGAGCCCGACAATCAGATCAGGCCAGGCCGAGTATGTGTACCCCGTGATCAGGCCGGCCAAGATAATGGCCGCGTTTGCCAGTACGTCATTGCGCGCAGACAGGAAAGCCGCGAGCCCAAGGCTTCCTCCATGGTGTCGAACGCGAGCCAAGAGCAACGCGCAAGCGAAATTGATGAGGAGTGCACCGATCGCAGTGAGCGAGAGCGGAACGGGGGAAGGTGGAACCGGAAATGTCAACTTTTCCCAAGCCATCCAAAGCGTCGCAAGACCTGGAATCAAAATAATGCCGGCGAGAACTTTGCTCACTACAGCGCGGCGTGGTGCGCTCCAACCCAACGCGATTAAAATCAGCGCATTGATCGACGCGTCTTCAAGAAAGTCGATGGAGTCGGCGAAGAGTGAAACCGAGCCGATTGCGGCGGCGACAGCAAATTCGACAAGGAAATAGCTTAGGTTGAGCAATGCAACGGTTCGAACGGCATGACTGAACACGATCTTCACCTGAAGCGCTACCAGATCAATTGAGCCGGGTCTTTTCATTATCCCGAAGGCTGACGCGAGTCAAACTCCCAGGAACGCAGTGAACCGAGCAAGCTGAAAAAACTGAAGCCAGAGGCAATTCTTTCCGAACCATGGCAACGGAGTGCCAGACATAGGTAAGGGGATGAAGTCACCGGAGGATCTCTCCGGCGGCGACAATGAAGAGGGCTACGCCAAAAGAACCGCCGATACGAGCAAGCAGAATAGAGCAAAACAGAATCGCGGTGTTTCTCCGCCCGCTCAATGAAGAAAGGCTTCGCCTGACGAGCGGGCGGCCCACACGAAGTGCGTATCAGAAAGAGGCGTCTGGAGGTGTCTCCGGCGGCGATTATGAAGAGAGCTGCGCCCGAAGAGCCGCCGGCACGAGCAAGCTTGGTTTGGTGGTCCCAACGGGATTTGAACCCGTGTCTGAGCCTTGAGAGGGCTCCGTCCTAGGCCAGGCTAGACGATGGGACCAAGGTGGCTATCAGCAGGGGTGCGACTCTAGCATAGGGTCCGAGGATGGTTCAATGCGGGAACACAGGCGGCTTTCCTCAAGCAAGATCTCAAACTGACAGCCACTGGAGGGTTTTATCCGTCGGCTACGATTACGATAAACCAATAAAGAGACCGACGGTACACGTCAAGCAAGGTTTGGTCCGCAACGGGATTCGAATCCGTGTCTGAGCCTTGAGAGGGCTCCGTCCACGCGCACATTGTTCATAAGGGTTCGTGACGAAACCGCCGAGATGCAACGCGAGACGGGCACGCGGAGACGCGAAGGAGCGAAGCGTACTTGATGAGTACGTTGATCGACTGAGCGGCGAGCCTGCCCGCCAGCGTGTGGATCGTAGCAGGCTGGCTTGTCGTAGCGGCATCCCGGCGGTTGCAGTAGAAGCTTTATGGACAATGCGCGCGATGCCAGGCTAGACGATGGGACCGAAAGGTCGTCAACGACAAGGTGGCTCAGCAGAGGGGCGACTGTAGCATACGGTCTGAGACGGGTTCAACGCAGACTTCCGTAGGCCACACGTGCACAATCAGCAACCGGATTAGGATGGAAATGTGCGGGCAGGAGCTCCGCGACAGCCGAATCTATATTGAGACAGCAGCTCTTGACATGAAATGATACATGGCCTAATTTGCGGCATCTATTTGCATGCACGGTGACGTGCATCGCGCGCAGGTTGCATCTATCCCGCGAGGAAGTTTCACGATGAATGAATCATTGGGCACCGATGAACTGGGACTCGATGTCCCGGCGGAAATCATCGAGGAAGAAAAGCCTGAACAAGGCCTCGAGCTGCACATCGGCTCGAATGTGTTTCGGACCACCAATGGGGTGATCAAGCTCCAGGGGAAAGAACAACTGTTCTTTGAAGTGCGGCCTCAGCCCCCGTCTCTGCTCCTGACGATGGACATGTACGATGAGCGCGGACAGCGCGTCGGCCACCTGCGCCGCAACACGGTCTCGACCGCCTGTGCATCCCGGTTTGCCCTGTCGGTCAGCGCTCCATCGGACGCCACGCTGGACGATCCGCTGACCGTCATGGTGGTGGATCAAGTCACGGGACACACGGTCATCGAGGCGTATCTGTTCCAAAAAAGAAAAGTCCGGATCACGAACGGGCAGTTCCATAGTCACAAGGGAGAGTTGGTGTCGATCAGCCCGCATTACTGTCGCATCGGGACCGGCCTCACACGCTTCGGCGACGTCTTCGAATGCCGCGGCGGGACGGCATCGATCGGCTGACCCTTCCACCGGGTGTTCCCGTACCGTTTGCATGGAAGCATTCGATCGAGCCCCTGACGGCTCTGCGTCCCTCACCGTCATTCATTTTGACAAGCCGGCGAACTCCCGTAGAATGGGATCGATGGACGACATCGCCAAACCCAGTGTCCAGGCTTTTCTCGTCTGCGATCAGGTGATCGAGGACAGTCTGACCAAGAAAAAAAGTCTGATCGGCCTGTTCACACACCTGCAAGCCGTCGTCTTTCCCTTCCAGCATCAACAAATGGGCCTGTATTTCTGCCTCACGGACGCCGAAGGAACCTATCGTTTCGATATCGATCTCGTCTATCTGAATGCGGAGCAACTGGTGTGTCGAGCCACGCTGCCGAACATCGTCATCGCGGACCGTCTGCAAATTTCCGACTTCGGCATTAACATCCCCTCCTTGATCTTTCCTGCGCCCGGGCGCTACGAGTTCCGCCTCCGCATGGAAGGCCACCTCATCGCGCAAAAGGACTTCAACGTCATGCAGCTTCCCACTCCTCAGAGCGCCTGAGTCCGGATCGCCCTCGTCTCCCCGCACTTCTCCCTTACGTCGATGTTGTGATAGAAGAACCGGAGGACCCTATGCCGGATTCGAACGGTGCGTCGAACTTCATCCGCGATATCGTGCTCGCCGATCATGCAGCCGGCAAGCATGGCGGGCGCGTTGTGACCCGTTTCCCGCCCGAACCGAACGGCTATCTCCATATCGGGCACGCCAAGTCCATTTGTCTGAACTTCGGGCTGGCTCAGGACGTCCCGGGCGGCGTGTGCCATCTCCGCTTCGACGATACCAATCCGACCACGGAAAACCCCGAATATGTCCAGTCCATCCAGGAGGACGTTCGCTGGCTGGGATTCGACTGGGGAAAGAACAGATTCTTCGCGTCCGACTATTTCGAACGACTCTACGATCACGCGGAACGATTGATCCGCAAGGGGAAGGCGTACGTCGACAGCCTGTCGGCGGATGACATGCGAACCTACCGAGGCACCTTGACCGAACCGGGAACCAACAGCCCGTATCGGGATCGGCCCGTCGAGGAAAATCTCGATTTATTTCGGCGGATGCGGGCGGGAGCCTTTCCCGACGGGGCGCACGTGCTCCGCGCAAAGATCGACATGGCGTCTCCGAACATCAATCTTCGCGATCCGGTGCTCTATCGCATTCGACATGCCGCCCACTACCGGACCGGCACCGCCTGGTGTATCTACCCGTCGTATGACTATGCCCACCCGCTCTCCGACGCCATCGAAGGCGTCACCCATTCCGTCTGTACGCTCGAATTCGAAGATCACCGGCCCCTCTATGACTGGGTCGTGGCGGAATGCGAGACGGCCGATCGCCCGCAGCAGATCGAATTCGCGCGCCTCAACATCAGCCATGCGGTCATGAGCAAACGGAGGTTGCTCGAATTGGTCGAGAAGAAACTGGTGGCCGGTTGGGATGATCCGCGGCTTCCCACCATCAAAGGGCTGCGCCGGCGCGGATATACGCCGGAGGCGATCCGGGCATTCTGCGACCACATCGGTGTGGGGAAACGGGACGCCGTGGTGGAAATGCAACTGTTGGAACATTTCATCCGCGAGGATTTGAACACACGATCTCCACGTGTTATGGCCGTGCTGAAGCCGCTCAAAATCATCATCGACAATTACCCCGAAGGCGTGACGGAAGACCTGGATGCGATCAACAATCCGGAAAACCCGGCGGCCGGCACACGGAAGGTACCGTTTTCAAGGATGCTCTATATAGAGCAGGACGATTTTCTGGAGGAACCGCCGAAGGAATTCTTTCGTCTCGCTCCGGGCCGCGAAGTCCGGCTCAGGTACGCGTACATCATTCAATGTACGAGCGTGACGAAAGAGCCTTCCACAGGCCGGATTGCCGAGTTGCACTGTACCTACGATCCCGAAACCAGGAGCGGCGCATCCCAAGCCCAGCGCAAAGTCAAAGCCACCATCCATTGGGTGTCGGCGGCTCATGCCGTCTCGGCCGAAGTCCGGCTCTACAATCAATTGCTGATCGCCGACCAGACGAAGCTTCCGGCAGGTCACGACTGGACGACATATCTGAATCCACAATCTCTCGAAGTGCTCACCGGCTGCCAGGTCGAACCGAGCCTGAAAGACACGTCTCCCGGCAGCGCCTATCAATTCGAACGTCTCGGGTACTTCTGTGCCGACCCCGATTCGAAATCGGGATCGCCGGTCTTCAACCGAACCGTCTCCCTCAAAGATGCGTGGGCCAAAATACACAAGGTGAAAGGCTCTCGCTGATCAACGAGCCCTCCTCCGTTCGCACCAGGCGGCTGCATCGCTAAAACTAAGGGTTTTCTTTACGCCGGAGCCGGGTTTGCTACACTGATGCAGTGCAACCGGCTGCCTGAGACAAGGAGCTGCCATGATCGAATGTCGCCAGTACCCCCGCATCCCCGTCGACCTTCAAGTCTATTTCTCAACGACCGGCAACACCTTCATTCGGGAAGGGACCATGTTCGATCTTTCCGCCGGAGGGTGCGCGGTGGCCAGTACCAGCTCCGTGCAATCGGGATCGGCCGTCAGGATGCTCATTCGCGCGACCGATCTGGGTTCTCCCATCACCATCGAATCCGCCGCCGTTCGCTGGAGCCAACATGGCGAATTCGGTGTCGAGTTCATCGGCCTCTCGGAAGTCGATCAAAACCGGCTTCACCGATTGCTCCAGGCTAAGACGACGTATCAGCTCCGTCCGAGCTGATCACTTTCTTCTGACTCCCCACTGCGTGGTAAGATCCAGGCATGACCTGTCCGCTGTGCCATCGGTCCGCGCGATGGGAGGACAACCCCTGGCGACCGTTTTGTTCGGAGCGCTGCCAGCTCACCGACCTCGGTACGTGGGCGGCGGAGGAATATCGTGTGCCCGGGCCCGGCCTGACGATGGAGCTGCCCTCAGAAAACTCCGGGGAAGGCGACATCCCGGCATCCGGACGCCGGGATGATCAGACCGCCTCACAGAAGAACAAGTAGTCGCATCCTAAGGCTCCGATCAAAGGGATCGCGTTCCGCTTGGGATTGCAACACACTGGCCTGACTCCTGCAAATCCGTCCCGTTCTTTAGGCTTCGACCGGATTCCACCGCATTTGTACATCCGATATGAAGGAACGGGGACAAGTTGTTCTGCCGAAAGACAAGCGGTCAGCGGCGATGGTTCCGTCGATCGCTCCGCTCAGGACACGATCCACTGAGCGACATCCCACCCTCACCTTGGTCATCGACGTCGGGGCAAGCGGAATCAAGGCGACCGTCCTCAACGAGTTAGGCCATCCAGTCGGCAAACGCTTCCGCCATGAGACTCCCTCCTCCGGCATGCCCGGTGAGGTTATGGATACCATCGTATCCCTTTCGAAACACTTCGCGTCGTTCGACCGGGTGGCGGTAGGATTTCCCGGCGTGGTCATTGACGGCATCGTGAAGCAGGCGCCCAATCTGTCCCCGGACTGGCAGGATTTCAACATCGCAGAAATTCTGAAGACGAGATTGAAGAAGCCCGTCCGAGTGGCGAACGATGCCGATGTACAGGGATTCGGCTCAATCGCGGGAACCGGGGTGGAATTGGTGCTCACCTTGGGAACCGGCGTCGGCACGGCCCTCTTTGTCAACGGTCATCTCGTTCCGAACGTCGAGATCGGCAAATCAAAATTGCGAAACGAAGCATTGCAGAAGTCCGGAAAGAAAAAATGGAACCAGCGCCTGTCCAAATTCGTCCGCCGGCTGGAGGAAACCTTTCACTTCACCCGTTTGTATATCGGCGGCGGCAATTCTCGTCAGGTCGACGTCTCACGGCTCCCAGCCAATGTGACCATCGTCTCAAATGTGAACGGATTGGCAGGGGGCATCGCCCTATGGCGGGATACGTCGAGACCGCCAGAACACTCACCTTTGCCAAACCCAGCGCTGCAACGAAGAGCCCACCGAAGACAGTGCTGAATTGACCGCGTGCCTCGCTCGTTTCTGTCATAACCCTCGTCACGCTCGCACCCTGCCTGTAATCTGGCTCCGCCCGCGACGATTGGGTTACACTCAGGCCCTTATCGGGGATACGATTTCAAAAGCGAATGGCCTTTCTGATCGCACTAGCACTCTTCGGAATCTTCGGCGCTCCGCCTACCCTATGGGCTGAAGACACGTTGCCGACGTATCTTGAACAAGAAGAAGTACCGGCGATGAAGTATCATCTCACCGCCCGTCCATGGCAGCCGATCGGAGTAGAGCACTATCTGGAGGTGGGGGAAGCAATCGCACGCTGGTGGGCCGAACAAGAGGACCCGCAGATTCCGGGGCGAATTCTGAATCCATTCGGCCCGCCTTCTCGCCCCGGATACCCTCACCTGGCTACGGGAATGCTGCCTTTCTCCGTGGCGATTCTCTACATGGCGGGGCGGGCGAAAGATCTTCTGGACGTTGCAATTCGTGCCATGGACTATGAAACGGCATGGTACGCGGAGAGAATTGCGCGGAACGACTATCCCCACGGTTTGCTTTTCTCCGATCACCAAGTGGCTGCGTTTGACGCGCTCAAGTCGATCCCAGCCGTCCCTCCATCCAAGCTGGATGTTTGGCGAAGCCATCTCGCAGTCCCCACCGAGATGCTTCCTCACATTTTTGAGGTGAGCGGCTCTCCGAACAGTTATTGCTATCGGATGCTCGGCGAATGGAATCGCTATCGAATAGGACTGGCGTACGACCATTCAACCATCGTGAACGCCATCGAGACGCAATGGTCGGATAGTCATCATCGCCAGCGCGACTTGCTTCGCTCCACTCGATGGAATCTGTATCGGGACGTGCTCACTTCCCCCGACTCGCTTTCGACTGAAGGCGTGGGCCGAGTCCAGCTCCTCCTCCTGTCCCATGCCGGCTACGACGGACCCAGCGGAGAGGAGATGCGTTCGGCAGCGGAACGCGGCACCCATACGATGCTGTTCCTCCAGAATTCCCTCGGAGAAGTGCCGCCAAACGGCCGGGCCGACAATCATCTCTGGGTCGATGCGCTCAATGCCGCGGCGATGGAACTCATGGCGGAACAAACGGCGAAACGCGGCAAGGACGTGTTGGCGGGCCAGTTCAGACGGGCGGCCATGCTTGCTCTGAGCCCACAGAACATCGGTCGCTTTCGACGGGGAGATGGCTCCTATTTTTCGACGAAAAACCGTTTCGATCCGAACTTGCGCGTGAGCTATCAAGGAAATAGCGGCCTCGATTCCAATGCAGACCTGATGGTCCAAGTCGCCGAGGCTTATCAATTCCGGAAAACGGACATCCCGGAGCACCCGACCCCGAGCGAGATCGGCGGGTATGCGATCACGCTCGACGGGTCACAGGCCGCGGCGTTTGCCAATGCCGGCGGCATGATGATGCAGGTGAATACGCGAGGCGAGGTCTCGAATCCTTTTCCCAAGGACGGGGACTACGACAATACGACGCCTCTGGGCGTCGTTCGCTTTGCGCGGGCAGGCTGGGATACGAGGTTGGGCCCCGGCGACGGCCAGCAAAATCGGACACGCGATGAAGGGATCAGTTTTGCCCCCACGTTCGTCGAAGAAGATCGCTGGATCAAGCTGGCCAGTGTTCCTGCCCGATATCAGGGCACGTTCAGCGTCCAATTCGCTCATCCGCTGTTGGTTCGCTGCACAGTGATCTACAACGGTGGAGCTTCCGATCACACCTTCAGGAACGAATTCATCCTGACGCCCGATGGCATCCTGTCCATCACAACGAGCAGTGGAGGAACATGGGGGATGACGGTGCCGCTCTTAACGTTCGACGGAGCAGAGAGCTTGGAAGCCTCATTCGGCGAACGCATCGCGCGCACATCGTTTTCATCCGGGAACGATGAACAAACCTTCATCGCGTTGAACCCTTCGGCGTCGCTGGAAGACGGCGGAGAGGCCATGAGAAGTCCCTATGGCGACCTGCGTCCCGTCCGGTTCAGGGCACCTGATGAAGAAAAGCGCATTTTCATCTATCCCAGAAACGGCAACGAGCCTTCGGCCGAGGCCGTCCGGGACAGTTTTCTCTATGTCAGCCCTATGGAATTCTCGTCGGTGTTGGGAAAGGTGCGTGGCAACCTTTACGTGGGCAGGACCGCGGCCGGAGGCGTGGGAGATCGGATCGATCTGGATGAGGACGGCTCTCCCGAAGCCGTCTTCAGCTCCCCATGCGGGTTCATTCTTCAGCTTCAGAACGGCGTCATCACGAGAGCCGAAACCGATCAAGACGTGACCGCCACGATCGCCGGCGCGCGCTATGAGTTATCGGCCTATACGCCCCTGAAGGTCTCAAGTTCCGGCGAGACTCCGGCGGATCAAGGGAGGACGAGCGAGGTGGCGCCTTGAAAAGGCTGGAATCGCGAATCATAGGTGGCTGGGGGACTAGGAATCGAACCTAGGTAGCCAGCTCCAAAGGCTGGCGTCCTACCGCTAGACGATCCCCCAGCGCGGTACGAAATCAGCAGACGGAAGGCTTGTACTGTTTTGGCTGGGGGACTAGGAATCGAACCTAGGTAGTCAGATCCAGAGTCTGACGTCCTACCGCTAGACGATCCCCCAACCAACGGCCACAGTAATATAAGGCTCCGAGATCCGTCAAGCTGGGACGGATGCTGAGGCGTTACGACGCTCGGGCTTGTTCGAGCCCTTTGCGAAGCCGGTGCAGCGTGCGTTCCCGGCCGAGAATCTCCATCACTTCAAACAGGCCGGGACTGGCCGTCCGACCGGTCAATGCCACACGAACCGGTTGGGCCAATTGTCCCAACTTCATGCCTTCTTGCTCGACCAGATGCTTGAAGGCTTCTTCCCATTCAGACTTGGAAAAAGAAGGAAACGACTCGAACCGCTGCAACAATGTGGCGAGGACAGGAGCAACGGCCGGCGTGAGGAATTTCTTTGCCGCCTCTTTGTCCAACGTCACGTCCCGGCCAAAGTAGGGAGTGACCCAC
>DATFDJ010000005.1:0-21278 GCA_035252115.1 Nitrospira sp.
GAAATAGGTGGCCTTCAGATTGGCCGGAGCGCTGTTGGCGATCCAGGCCAGCATCGGAATCATCGCGATCTGTCCCAACGGGGACTCCAGCGCCGTATTGATCAAGGCGATGAAGCGGGCATCGACTACACCGCCCGTCACGGTCGCCGTCCATTTGTGAAGTCCATAGTACATGGCCACGATCGGCACGGCCAGGACGAATCCGGCAATAGTGAGAAAGCCGACGACATACGCGATGGACCGCTCGGCCATGAATCGCCGGAACAGGAACATGCCGGCAAGCGTGAGCGCGCTACCGATCAACGACAACACGGAAAGAAAATGCTGGTCGAACTTCAGCTCATCGATCATCCACCAGGTGGCGCCTTCTCCCGGACTCGGGATGGCTCGGAAGACGAACACCACCAGCGCCGTCCCGATCAGCACATGCCGGGCGTCCGGCGCGAGTTCGCTCGTGAGCCGCACGATGAGAAACGCCACGATGCCCATCGATCCGATGAAGACGATTTCCTCGTTGTAGGCGAAATCGCCCAGCCCGACCGTCAGGGTAAAGAGCACGAACGCCACGCTCCCGCCGAGAATCCACCAATTGGGTTTTGTCGGCTCGCCGCGGTCCGACAACATCCGCTCCACGTCCCGAGCAGGGATGCCCAGGGCGAGCAGCCGTCGTTTGGATCGCAGCCTGATCAGCGAGGCGGACAGCACCCCGAGCACCGACACGGCGGGGATCGTGAGCGCCATGAGATAGACATTGCGGTAAATCTCCGCGACGGCGTCTTTGGGAAGGTCTTCCACACCGGTGAACAAATACAGATTGATGAGGGCGACGAGGACGCTCCCGCCAATGACCGCCACACGGCCCAGCGTCTGCATCGTGGTGTGCATGAGCCTGCGCGTGGAATCGTCGATCGGGCGTCCTTGCTCATCCACGCGGGGGACCGCCTCGACGGTCATGGCGTCGGCAACGGTATCCTGCACGACGTAGCCGATCGGGGCGAGCAGCACGCTGATGACATACCACACCTCGGCCGGCAGGACGGCGATCATGGCCTCACGGTTCCCGATGAGGCCGATCATGATCATCAGGCTGGCCGCGATCAATGCGGCGCCGACGTAGACCAACCCGCTCTTCCAGCGCCACAGGAGATCGACGAGATGCCCGATCGGCATTTTCAGCGCCCAGGGAATGCCGGCCCAAAAGCCCAAGGCGGCCAAGAACGCCGCCGATAGACCGAGATAATCTTTGACAAAGAAAGTCCCGACGATGCCCGTGAGTCCGGAAATTCCCGCGGCCAGGTACACCATGAGCGGAGGCAGATACGAGAGCCGCATTTCGCGGCCCAGCGACAGGATGTTGCGATCGATCCAGGCGAGGAGGAGATTCGACATGCCGGCGGCTATGAGAGCGGGATGCGCGATTTATTTCTGTCGAGCCAGAGCTGGAAGTCCTGGAGCAGAGGATTCAAACTCCGAGTGAAGGCGACGCCTCTTGCCCCGCAAAAGACCTCGTTGAAGTCCCGCTTGAACTGAAACATATTGCCGATGTCGTCCGCCCCCGGGAAGCCAAAACTTCGATACGTCTCCGGCGACACATCGTTGTATCGAGTCGGGACGCCGTGTTTCATGGACTCCCGGTCCGATTCACCCTTGGCGTCAAAATGAGGCACCTTGTATTTGCCCATCAGGGTCGGCATGCGGTTGTCCGTGAGCGGCACCCATTTGCGCGTGTCTTCCAGCGTCGACCAGATCACGTGCTGCACACCGGCATGTTTCGCCGCTTCGGCCATCGTGCGTGCGTGCGCCTGTTCGCGCTCCGGCGACAGATGTTCCCAGTAATTCGTCACGCAGAATGCCCCGTGGGCGCCCGAAAAGGCCTGCTGCATACTGTCCAGGTCGTCGAGATTGGCTGCCACGACTTCCACGCCCAGCTTCGCGAGCGCCTTGGCTTTGTCCGAATTCACGTCCCGTGTCAACGCGCGCGCCACGAAGCCGCTTCCCGGGTTGTTGACGATCGCTCGGACCAACCCTCCACCTTGCGCGCCCGTCGCGCCGGCGACGGCAATAGTTTTCTTGTCAGTCATCGCCGAGCTCCTCGACTCACGAGCTCCGCCTGCCTTGATTCGACGAGGTCGCGAATCTTCGATCGTGCGGCCTCTTCGCTCAACCGGACACGGCCGCCATGGCCGGCCAAGATCCACGTGAACCGATAGTCCCTCAGCTTGCCGATCGAGCGGACGAGTTCCTCATGGTTCCAGACCAACTGGCGAGGCGACTCGAATTGCTGCTCTTCCGGCTCCCACCAGAGGTGATCGCCGGTGAACAGGAATTGATTTCTGTACAGCAGGGCCTGCGAGCCCGGCGTGTGACCGGGCACCGGCACGACTTGAAATTCCCGCCCGACGCGAACTGCATCCGTCCCGTCGATGATCCATTCCGCATCGTGAACCGCGTGGGCATCCGCTCGGTGGATCATCCGCTTGGCGCCGAATCGCTTGGCATATTTTTCCGCATCGGCAATGTCGTCTTCGTGCGTGAGAAAAATGATGCTGATCCCACCCATATTGTCGAAGGCCTCGACGAGTTGCTTGACGTAGCGCGGAGAATCGACCAGCCAGTTTCCGTCCGGATGGCGGACGAAGAAGCTATTGGCCCCGAACGACTTTTCGCTGTTGAACCCGCAATAGAAGACGCCGTCCTCGAGTTGAAGGGGAAAGCTGGCTTTCGCCTCCTGTAACAGCCCTTTGTCGCTCCGCTCGGTCCCGATTGAACCGACCGGGCACGCGAGGAGAGCCTGATAGGCATGAAATTCCTGAGATTCGTCCGTCGGCTGGTGCACGACCGCGGAATAGTCGCCGATCTCGCGGAATGTTTGTGGCGCGAGCTGCCGGCAAGCGTCGCAGTCGATGCACGTGCTGTCGACATAAAAGTTCCCGCTGACGTTGCTGTCGAGTCTCTTGTGCCGGTCGGCCATGCTGCGCGTCGGGTATCACATGTTGATGATCATCGGCGTCGGCTTGCTCCGATCGAGCGCGCCGGAGATACCGGGCGCCCATACCGCACAGCGGCCGTCGGAGCAGCCTCCGGCGCTGTCCATATCGTAACACGCGAGACAGTCATAGCAGGATGCACCGGCGATACGCGATGCGGGATCCGTTTCGCATGCGAGCGTGTCAAAAGATGACCGCCTCGTCGACCATCAACGCGCAGGTCCACCGTCACGTATCAACCGTCGCACGACTGATCCACCAGCGAAAGATATCGAGACGCACAATTCGAAATGATCCACGGTTTACCCGACCAGCGGCGAGAGGCGACCCCATTGCGATGAAAACACGAACTCTGGGATGGGTTTACGTTCGCGCGGCTTCAATTCCCGTTCACGGAGATAGTCGGGAAGCACCGAAGGATCGCCCGGATAGCCGACGGCGATCATCGCCACCGGCTCAAATCCCGGGGGGATTTCGCACACCGCGCGTGCATGCTCCAGATCGAAGCCCGCCATCTGATGGGCGATGAGTCCAAGCGCAGTCGCCTCGAGCACGAGGTTTTCCGCCGCCAAACCGGTGTCATGAAAGGCGTGCCGGTTGAGCGTGCCGTCATCGTCGAAGTTCAGACCGGCCACCGACAATATGAGGACGGGCGCCCGGAACACCCACTTGCGGTTCCCTTCCGACAGACAATGAAAGAGCCGTTCGTAGTCCGATGGCTGATCCCTGGTCGAGACCAAAAACCGCCAGGGCTGCTCGTTGTTGGAGGACGGCGCCCAGCGCGCCGCTTCGAACAGACTCCGCAGCTTCTCCGTCTCGACCGGACGATGGTCGTACGCACGGGGGCTCCACCGTCGCCGAAGAAGTTCATGGATCGGATAGCGGGTCTCGGCCGGCTTCTCCATCGAGCTATCCGGGCTGTCGATTGCTGACCGGTATGGGTCCGACCGGCGGCTCGGTATCCGCCGGCATCCATCCACCGCCCAGCGCCTTATACAGTTGCACGATGGACACGAGATGCAGCCGATGCGTGCCCGTGAGGGCCAGCTCGGCATCGAAAAGATTTCGCTGGGCGATCAAGACGTCGAGATAGTTGGCCAGACCGCCCTTATAACGCATGCTGGCCAACCGGAGCGCCGAGCGCAACGCCTCCACTTGTTCCGTCTGCGCATCGCGCTGGTCTCGGGTGGTCCGCACCGCGACAAGGGCATCCTCGACTTCCCTGAACGCGGTCAAGATGGTCTGTTCGTATTGCGCCAGCACTTGTCTGGCCTGCGATTCCACGGCTCTCTGTTGAAAGCCGAGGATCGACGCGTTGAACACGGGGCCGGCCAAACCTGCTCCGGCTACCCCGAAGACGCCGTCTTGTCGGCCGTTGGCGGCGATGAACTGGGAAAACTTCGGATTCGCGATGCCCAACAGTCCGGTAATCGAGATCTTCGGAAACCGGTCCGCCTTCGCCATACCGATTCTGGCGGTAGTGGCGTGAAGATTCTGCTCCACCTGGACGATGTCCGGTCTCCGTAGAAGCAGCTCCGAGGGCAGGCCGGGCGGGACGGAAGGCGGAAACACCTGCTCGGTCAACGACCGGCCCCGCGGAATCGAAGAGGGATGGCGTCCCAGCAGCACACTGAGCTCGTTTTCTTTCTGAACCATCTGCCGCTCGATCTCGGCCGCCCGCGCAGCGGCATTCGCGCGTTCCGCTTCAAATTGGTCGGCATCGAGCTTGGAGATGACTCCCTGGCGCAACCGCGCCTGCGCGATGCGGACCGATTCTTCCCACGACTTGAGCGTGCGCCGCGCTATATCCAATTGCATGTCGAATTGCAGCAGGTCGAAATAGGCTTGAGCGACCCCGCTGACGAGCTGCAGCACGACCGCCCGCCGGTTCCATTCCTGTGAAAAGAGATCGGCCCTGGCGGCCTCATTCGAGCGCCTGATCCGTCCCCAGATGTCCAGTTCCCATGCCAGATTCCCTTGCACGTAATAGTTGAAAGGGTTCGGAAACCCGGGAACGAGGAAGAGGGTCATCCTGCCCAAGGCCGGCGCATTGGCCTGAGCGGTGGCTTGCGGAGCG
The DNA here is from genome assembly GCA_035252115.1 of Nitrospira sp. Taxonomy (GTDB): domain Bacteria; phylum Nitrospirota; class Nitrospiria; order Nitrospirales; family Nitrospiraceae; genus Nitrospira_C. The sequence continues at coordinate 5,065 of DATFDJ010000005.1, forward strand.
AAATCCATCCGGCTGACCAGCAGGCGCGACTCGTATTCCTCGATCACGGCCACGGCCCGTTTCAGATCTTTGTTGTCTTCCAGAGCGGTCCGGATGAGCTTTTGAAGCTCCTGGTCTTTCAGTAGCTCCCACCACGGCAAGTTGGCCACCGACGCCAGCTTCTCGCTTTCCTCGGCCATACGGAACGCGTCGGGAGGCGCCGTTTCCGGCTGCTTATAGTCGGGTCCCACGGCACAAGACATGAGGAACAGTACCGCAATGGAAGGGGCAATGCCGCGCACGTCAGCCTCCTGTGTCCTTGAATGATGGCTGCTTCATCGGTGTCATTGCCGGAGCGCCGTGTGACTGAGCCTCCTGCATGGAACCGTTTCCGTCGGGATACATCGACGGAGGGCCGCCGGATGGAGACGATCGTCGCCCCATGACGCGCTGGCTCATCTTGCGAACGAGCATGAAGAATAGCGGCACGAAGAAGATGGCCAAAAACGTGGCCGCGAGCATGCCGCCCATCACGCCCGTGCCGATCGAATGACGGCCCGCAGCCCCTGCGCCTGAGGCCACGACGAGCGGAACAGTCCCCAGGATGAATGCCATCGACGTCATGATGATGGGACGGAACCGGAGCTTGGCGGCTTCGAGCGCCGCGTCGTACAACGACATCCCGTGTTCAAACCGCTTATTGGCGAACTCCACGATCAGAATGGCATTCTTGGCCGAAAGACCGATCAGCGTGACGAGGCCGATTTGGAAGAAGATGTCGTTCGTGAGTCCGCGAAGCCACACCGCCGACAAGGCGCCAAAGACCCCGAACGGGACGGCCAGAATGACCGCGAACGGCACGGTCCAGCTCTCGTACTGAGCGGCCAAGACCAAAAACACCATGAGCAGCCCGAAACCAAACGCGGCCACCGCATGTCCGGCGGCTTTGTTTTCCTGATACGAAATACCGCTCCAGTCGAGATCGTAGCCCTTCGGGACCAGCACTTCGGCCGCCGCCCGCTGCAGGGCCTCGAGCGCTTGACCCGAGCTGTAGCCTTGCCCCGCTGCGCCGAGCACGAGCGCCGTATTGAACCCGTTGAAGTGCGTCACGGGGTCCGGGCCGCTCGTGTATTCCGTCGTCACGACGGTGTCCAACGGGATCATCCCGAAGCCCTGTCCGTTGGCCGCTCTGGCTCGCACGTAGATCTTCGAAATATCGTCCGGTTTCGATCGATACTGCGGCTCCGCCTCGGTCTGAACCCGGTAGACTCGGCCGAATTTCACGAAGTCATTGATATAGAAGTTCCCCCAAAAAGCTTGCAGGGTATCGAATACCTCGGAGATGGGAACGCCCAGTGCCTTGGCCCGTTCCCGATTGATGTTGGCGTACAGCCGGGGGGACGTCACACGAAACGTCGTGCCGATCGCCCCGATCGCCGGGTCTTTCCTCGCCCTTCCGATGAACTCCTGGGTGACCGCGGCAAACTTTCTGAAATCCCCGCCGCTGGGATCCTGTACTTGTAAGGAGAACCCGCCGGTCGCTCCCAGTCCGCGGATGGATGGGGCGTTGAAGGCCAGAATCAGCGCTTCCGGGATCTTGGCAAACTCACGATACGCCGCGCCGATCAACGCCTTCACATGCCCGCCCGGGCCCTCGCGTTGATCCCAGAGGTGAAGCGGCGTGAACATCGTCGCCGTATTGGACCCGCGCGTGCCGAAGACAAAGTTCTGTCCGATCAGCGCGTCAGTGCTGTGAATCTGTGGAATCGACAAATAGTACTGCTCGAGCTTCCGGACGACTTCGCTGGTCCGTTCCTTGGAGGCTCCATCGGGCAGTTGCACCACGGAAATGAAATAGCCTTGGTCCTCTTCCGGCAAAAAGCTGTGCGGAATGATCTGCAGCAGCCAGACCGCCGTCGTAATGATGACCCCGCAGGCGACGACGGAGAGCACCCAATGCCTGACCAAGACTCCCACGGTGTTTGTATACCGCGCTTGGGTCCACCGGAACAGGTTGTTGAAGAGTTTGAAGAAGCCCTTTTTTTCCGCGCCATGGCCGGGTTTGAACAGGATCGCAGCCAGCGCGGGACTGAGCGTCAAGGCGACAAAGCCCGAGATGATCACGGAGATCGCAATGGTAATGGCAAACTGTTTGTACAATTGTCCGGTGATTCCGCCTAGAAACCCAACCGGGACGAAGACGGCGCAGAGGACCAGCACGATGGCGATCACCGGGCCCGTCACCTCGGCCATGGCCCGCTTGGCCGCTTCCTTGGCCGAGCAGCGCTCCTCCTCAATGTGCCGCTCGACGTTTTCCACGACAACGATCGCGTCATCGACCACGATCCCGATCGCCAGGACCATCCCGAAGAGCGTGAGGGTGTTGATGGAAAAACCCAGCGCCGACATGCCGGCGAACGTGCCGATGAGCGACACGGGGACAGCGACGGCGGGAATGACGGTCGCCCGCCAGCTTTGGAGAAACAAATAGACCACCAAAATCACCAGGATGAGCGCTTCGCTCAAGGTCTTCAGCACTTCCTCGATGGAGACTTCGATAAAGCGGGTCGTGTCGTAAGGAATGTCGTATTTCATCCCCGGAGGAAAGTTCTTCGCGAGCACATCCATTTCCGTCCGGATGCGGCGGACGGTGTCGAGTGCATTCGCGCCGGGTGAAAGAAAGGTCAGGAGAAACGTCGTGGGCTTGCCGCGAAACCGCCCTTCCAAATCGTACGACTGCGCGCCGAGCTCCACGCGGGCAACGTCCTTGAGCCGGACCATCGACCCATTCGGCATCGCCCGTACGATCATCTCCTCGAATTCGCTGACTTCGGTCAGACGGCCGCGGGTGATCACCGGGATCGTGAGCTCGGTTCCCTTCGGGGCCGGTTCCCGTCCGACGATGCCCGCAGGGAAATCGCGATTCTGTTCCCGCACGACTTCGATAATATCGGTCGGCGTGAGACTCAATTGCGCCATCCGCACCGGGTCGAGAATGATCCGCATGCTGTAATTCTGCGCTCCGAACACCATGGCATCGCCGACGCCCTGCAGGCGCTTGACGTCGTCGAGAATTCGGAGGATCGCGTAGTTCGAGATGAACAGCGCATCGTGCCGCGGGTCGCTGGACTCGAGCGTCAGGACCGCGACGAGGTCGGGCGACACCTTCTTGATCGAGATGCCCCGGCGGATGACCTCGGGAGGAAGCTGCGGCTCGGCCAGTTTTTCCCGATTTTGCGTCTGGACCGTGGCGATGTCGACGTTCGTGCCGATTTCGAAGGTCAGTTTGATGGTGACGTGCCCGTCGTTGGTGCTGGTCGAGTCGTAATACAATAGATTATCGATGCCGGGCAGTTGCACCTCGATGGGACGAGCCACCGAATCTGCGATAATCTCCGCGCTTGCCCCCGGGTAATCCGCATCGATCTGGACCACCGGCGGCGTGATCTCGGGAAACTGCGCGATGGGCAAGCCCTGGAGAGAGACCAGACCGATCACCACGATGACGATGGAGACCACCGACGAGAAAATCGGCCGTTCTATGAAGAAACTCGACGTCATTTGGTGGCTTCCGCTTTCTTCTCTTCTCCGCTCGGTTCTTTACCCGGCTTTTCATCCGCCTGTGGCAGTCCCGTAGCCGGCGACGCGGGGGCGGTCGTTTTGGCGGCGACGGGATTGACGGCCGCCCCCGGCATGACTCGCTGAAACCCGTCCACCATGATCCGCTCGCCGGAACGCAACCCTTCCTCGATCAGCCACTGATCGCCGTGCCAGTTGGTCGCCTTGACGTCTCTGACTTCGACCTTGTCGCCATCTCCCACGACGTAGAGGACCGGTCCATTCGGGCCCTGCTGGACCGCGCGCTGCGAGACCAATATGACGTTGGGCTTGGACACCCCGTGAAAACGCACGGTCACGAACTGCCCCGGCAAGAGCACCCGGTCCGGATTCGGGAACACGACGCGAGCTTGCCGGGAACCGGTCTCCGTGCGGAGACCGACGTCCGCAAAATCCAAGACGCCTTCATGCTGATAGATCGAACCGTCCACGAATTTGAGGTGGCCGGTCAGTTGATAAATCCCGGGATGTTGAATCAGTTTGGCAATCGTGTCCCGCCGCCGTTTCAAAAGGAAGCTTTCCGGCGCGCTGACGATGACGTACATCGGATCGACCTGATGAATGACGGTCAGCAGGTCCGTCTGCGCGGTCACGAGCCGGCCTTCGTAATAGCGAGTTCGTTCGATCAGCCCATCGATGGGCGCCACGATGGACGTATTGTCGAGATCGAACTTGGCTTTCACCAAATCTCCCCTGGCCGCTTCCAAGGCCGCCTTTGCCGCTAGCTGCTCGGCCACAGCGTCGTCGACGTCTTTCTTGCTCACCGCCTGTTCTTCGAGGAGCGGCTTGACGCGGTCGTAATTTTGCTTCGCCTGCACCAGTCGAGCCTCAGCCTGGGTGACTCTCGCTTGAGCGCTGAGATGAGCCGCGCGGAACGGCACAGGGTCGATTTGATAGAGGCGATCGCCTTTTTTGACGTCACGGCCCTCGGTAAAGAACCGCTCCTTGATGATCCCCGTCACTTGGGATCGAATCTCGACGATGCGCGAGGCTTCCGTCTGTCCGATAAATTCCGGCTCATCGGGAACGGTCTGAGCCGACACGGTCACGACCTCGACCGTCGGCAACTGAGGCGCCGGGATGGATTTCGCCTCCTCCTTGCATCCGGTCGTCCCCATGGCGACAGCGAAGGCAAGTACGGCCCCTCCCGCACGTTGCAGTCTTCCACGCATCATGCTCCCCCTGCTCGGTCCGATATTCCGCCCAATTCAGCCATCTTAGTGGTCATGCACGGCGCTCCGCAAGACGAAGCGTCGCACGGACATCCCGCCGCTATTTTTGTCTCCTGATCTCATCGACGATCGACCTTGTACAGCAGCCGGCCGCGAGCAATTTCACGCCTTCCTGCCACATGCGCTTCAAGAGGACCTTCCCCGTTTGCTCAATGAACGTCACACCCGAGAGATCCACGACCACGTCGCCCTTGGCAGAGGCTCCGGCTTCCCGCCAGCAACGCTCCAATTCCTCCACCCAGGGACCGGCAAGACGGCCCTCAAGGGCGAGTCTTGTGCCACTCTCCACCTTCTGAGCCGTAATTTTCAACACTGTCCGAACTCCTATCCGTCCAAAGCCATGGCTATCGTCCTTACATGACGACGCCCCCGCCGGCTTGGATCGTGTCGCCGGTGAGCCAGCCCGCCTCCTCGCTCACGACGAATGCCACAATGTCCGCAATGTCTTTCGGTGTTCCGAGCCGGCCGAGGGGCGAGGCCTGAACGCCGATCGTTCTGAGCTGAGGATCACTGAGCATGTCCGTCTCGGTATAGCCGGGAGACACGGTATTCACGGTAATTCTTCGCCCTCCAAGTTCCTTGGCGGCCACTCTCGTAAAAAATTCCAGGGCGGACTTAGATCCTCCATAGACGCTGATGCCCGGGAAGGCGAGCTGCGTTCCGCCCGTTGAAATGTTGACGATGCGGCCGCCGTCCGCCATGTGCTTCACCGCTTCCTGCAGCGCAAAAAATTGCCCCTTCGTATTGATGGCAAACATGTGATCGTACTCTTCCTCGCTCACGTCCGCGATCGGCTTCGCCCAAAACACGCCGGCATTGTTGATCAGGATATCGAGCCGTCCGAACGCCGCCTGGGTCTCCTTGAAGAGACGCCGGACGTCGGCCACTTTCGCAATATCCGCCTGGACCGCGACGGCCTTGCCGCCCTGTCGTTCAATGCCGGCGGCAACCTTCTTTGCCTCCTCGGCGCTCTTCGTGTAATTCACCACGACACTCGCTCCCTCTTTCCCAAGCCGCTCGGCAATGGCCCGTCCGATTCCGCGAGAGGCCCCTGTCACTACGGCGACCCTTCCCTTGAGTGAACTCATGACGCCCTCCCTTCCATGTTCCACACGCCGCATTCGACACAGAACGCATAGCGCACAGACCGTTCCAGGCCGGCTGCGCTCCAGGTAAAGGAGAATAAGCTCTTGAATCACAAGGTCGGGCAGGGTGACGAGCCTTACCGTGAGAGACGAAAACCCACGCGTCGCGAAAGCCGATTGCGCCGAAATACCGGCACATGACGAGTAATCGGCGTCAGCAGTTGACGGTGAGGCAATAGTGTCCCGCGAGAACGCCGCTGGCGGACTTTTTCAACATCCCGCTAGAGCCGCAGCGGCTTGATCGGCGAGAGTACGGCTTCGGGACGTTGTTTCCATATTGCCGGATCGGCATCGACATAGAGTTCGACTTCGTTGCCATCCGGATCGTGTAGGTACAGACTCTGGCTGACAGTGTGATCGCTCATGCCGTCGATCGCCACGCCCGCCTTTTCGAGCTCACGCGCGGCCTGCTTCAACTCATCGAGGCTGTCGCCGATCTTGATGCCGATGTGATACAGCCCCCGGCGGCGACCGGACGGCGGTCCTGGCGCGTCGCCGACTTGGATCAGCAAGAGCTCATGATGGGTACGGCCGGAGGTGAGCGCTGCGGCGGCGCCGTTGAAGATCCGGCCGACTTCCTTGAATCCCAACAGATCGCGATAGAACGCGAGCGACCGCTCAAGATCTCTGACATAGAAAACGACGTGTCCCAGATACTGAGCCTTCATAGTCGTTCCTCGTGAAGCGTGATGCGTGATGTGCACAAAGGGAATGCTGTCATTGCGCTGTGCTCATTGGTCCTTTTTTTCGTGATGATGTCGCAAACGTGATGCCGCTCTTCTGCACCTCCTGATAGGGCAGCAGCCAGACGAGCGATTCGTCGGACAGATCGCCGACCTGGATACGATTCCCCCACGGATCGCGGAAATCGCAGCGGAAGTCCGGATGCAGCGCGAGTTTGTACTTCTTCGTCAGCTTGCGGCGGACTTCCCGAATCTGCTCGGCGTCCCGCACCATGAGGCCAAAGTGTTTCATGCGATCGGGCTGCAGCTTCTCGACTTCGAAAATCGCCATGAATTGATGTTCGCCGAGCTTGCACCAGGCCGCTCCCTCGCCTCCGCGCAGCATCGTGAGGCCGAAGACATCGGAATAGAATTTCACGGCTTTTTTCGCGTCCGTCACCTCGATCACCACGTGATTGCATCCGTACACTTGCACAGCCATAGTTCACCTTTCCGTTGCGAGACCCGTCTCGATGGGCGGATCAGCCGTGACCCGCTCGATCACGGAGAGAAATCGTTCTGCCGGCTGCGCACCCGAGATCCCATAGGCACGGTTCACGACAAAATAGGGAACGGCGCGAATGCCCAATCTGTGCCCCTCGACTTCCTCCGCGTTGACTTCGGCCGTGCCGTCCTCACTCCGGAGAAGCGGCCCGGCATCGAGTCCAGCCCGCTCCGAGAGCTGCATCAGCGCCGGCACCGATCCAATATCAACGCCTTCCTCGAAATAACCCCGAAACAAGGACGTCACGACGGCATCCTGAACGCCCTGGCGCCCGCCGTACCAAATCATACGATGGGCCAGAAACGTGTTCGGCGTCCGGGTCATTTTTCCAAAAGCAAACGAAATTCCTTCGGCCGCGCCGGCTTCGAGCACCTGTTGTTCGATCGGTCTAAAAGAGTTCAGACTGCCGAATTTCTCCTCCAAATACCTCCTTCGTTCCATGCCCTCCTTTGGCATCGTCGGATTGAGCTGAAACGGACGCCAGGCGATCTGCGCCTTCACGGCACCGCCCAGGCGCTCCAGCGCCCGCTCCAATCTGCGCTTTCCAATGTAGCACCAGGGACAGATCACATCGGAATAGATTTCAATCGACACGCCGGCCATCTGTTGAGCCAAATCTTTCACGGGATACCCCTGACTTCACCTCATTTATGCAAGGTGTCCCATTTTTCCTGCTTGATAATCCTGCACGGCCTGGAGGAGTTCGGCTTTGGTGTTCATGACGAACGGTCCGTAGCGCGCAATCGGCTCCTCGATCGGTTCGCCGCTCATGATCAGAAACCGCGTCGTTTCCAGCGCCTCGAGAGTCACTTGTGACCCTGTCTGCTTCAAGACGACGAGTTCGGCTTCTCCCGTTTCCTGCACCCCGTTCACAGATGCCCGGCCCTGAAGAACCAAGATGGCGGTGTTATATCCAGAAGGCAAGGAGAGCGTGAGACGCCCGCCCTGGTAGAGCTGGAGATCGTAGAGCTCCACCGGCGTGAACGTGCGGGCCGGCCCTTTCCGTCCTTTATAAGTTCCCGCAATCGTCCTCAGACGGCCCGCGCCGTCCTTGAGATCAACGGCCGGGATGTCCGTATCCAGGATGGTCTGGTAGCGCGGCGGCGACAGCTTGTGCGCCCGCGGGAGATTAACCCACAGTTGCACGGCATGCAGCGTCCCGCCCTTGCCGGCGAATTCTTTCTCATGGAGCTCTTCGTGCACCACGCCGGACGCCGCCGTCATCCATTGGACGTCCCCCGGTCCGATGACTCCGGCGTTTCCCGCCGAATCCCGGTGGGCTACTTTGCCTTCATACACAATGGTCACGGTTTCGAATCCCCGGTGCGGATGCTCTCCCACACCGCGAGGATGATCCGTCGGCGTAAAATACTGCGGTCCCGCATAATCCAACATGAGAAAGGGACTGACTTCACGGTCGAGATCGTTGCTGGGAAAAAGATTCCGCACCGGGAATCCGTCTCCGACCATGTGCTCCGAGCCCGGACGATAGACTCCTTGCACTTCCTTCATCACGGCGGTTTCGGTCGTCATGTTGTCCTCCTTTTTCCGCGGCCGATACTCATTCAGTGAACGAGATCCGACCTGTTATGGCCCGATCCTTTCGCCTATGGCCCGGTCGACCGACCACTTGCCGGCTCCGGCCACCACTAACGCGGCTGCGATGCCGATCGTGAGAAGATGGTACTCGTAGCCTTCGCCCTGTTGCTGTCCGAACCAATTCATAAAAAAGCCATGGGAAAGATGTACCATCATCATGGCTCCGAGCATGATAACCGCCAGGCTTGCAGCGGCAAACCTGGTAAGGAGCCCTGCCATAAGCAGCAGGCTCCCAAACGATTCTCCCATGATGACTAAAAACGCGATGAGCCATGGCATGCCCATTTTTTCAGTAAAGAGGCCCATCGTCCCGTTGAAGCCGACACCTCCGTACCAGCCGAGCAATTTCTGCGCTCCGTGGGGAAATATGACCACCCCAAGCGTCAACCTCAGAATCAAGCCCGCCCAGCTCTCGTCGGTCGAGAAGAAAGTCTTCATGCGCCACCCTCCTGTAGTTGGTCCACTGTGCACCCCGCAAGATAGTTCTAGATAGAACTAAAGTCAAGGGTAACCATTTTTTGTAAGCAGGCGGCCTAACGTATTGATTGCGAATGCATGTTTGACATGGATCGCGAAGATGCCTAGACTCTCGCGCGCTCACACCGCACTTTCACTGAATGGCCATTACACGCAATACCGTCTCACCAAATCGTTTCAACCCAGAGGCGGCGCTGCCATTCGAGCTGCGGCTCAAAGATTTCGAAATGGCGATGCAAGATGTCTACGATTTTTTCTATGACATTAACAACGGACTGGTAAAAAAAGGACTGCTCCGTCTCGATGATATGCTACGGCCTGCAATCATGTCTGGGCTTTTGTCGGACATGCTGACAGCCAGTATGGGAAAGCACTCAAGAACTCTCACCATCAATCTCTATCACAATGGGCATCCCGATCTTGTCGTGAACGGCATATATCCCGGGAACAAGGTTAAAGCCGGAGAACATGGAGTAGAGGTGAAGACGACGAGGAAATCAGGAGGAGCTGTGGACACGCACGGTGCTCGGAATCAATGGATGTGTGTCTTCGTGTATGAAGTCGACTGTGCCAGCGAGCCGGCCCGCGACAGAAGACCCATGGCATTTACAGAGGTGTATCTGGGAAAGGTCGCTGAAGCCGATTTCCGAAAGAACCCTCGAGGAGAACTTGGAACACGAACAGCGACGCTACACAAGTCGGGTATTGAGAAGCTGCGAAAAAATTGGATTTATAAACTGGCCGACTAAACACCACCGTTCTTATATTCGGCCAGCCTCGGGAGAGCATTTTTTGCAATTTCGAAATAATAATGATCCTTTTCTATCCCCATGCTCGAGTACCCCACTGCCTCCGCAGCGGCAAGAGTCGATCCTGTTCCGCAAAATGGATCGAGAACGATCCCGCGTCCAAGAGGGAGCACGCCTCTCACAAGCGTACGCAGGAACTGTTGGGGCTTTAAACTTGGATGGGGTGCGAGTTGCCTTTCCGATTTGCGCGTAGGCGAGGAGGGGATGACATCACCGAATGGCTTGTCTGGAGACGGTCTTCTAAATCCACCTGTACTCCATTTCCTCAGAGTATCCTGAACTCTTCCCTCAAGTGGCTTACGGAAAAGCAACCATGGCTCCCACATAGAGCGGGGCATAACGCTGACATCCGAGAATTCCTCATGCGCGGCTTTCGGCCTATCCCCTCCCCGCATCGTCATCACTAACCGGACAATTTCTCCCCGGCGTTCTAGACCTGCCTTTGCCAGCGCGCTGGACACCACGTACGAGAGAAGGGGATTCGTTGCGACAACGACGTTGGCCCCTGGGACCAAAACCGGGATCAGTACCTGTGCCCATTCAAGGAAGAATAACTCCAGAGCCTGAAGGTCCTTCGGTGAAAGAACTGTAAACCGTGGAAGTGGAGCGCGCTGAACTCCGTCATAAGACGGCGGAATGCGCCATACGCCGCCCTTGCCGCTCCTCAATTTTTCCTGTTGTTCGACAGAGTATTCAAATAATCCATACGGTGGATCGGTGACGACGCCATGGATGGAATGAGGCTTTTGTTGCCGCAACCACATCAAGCAGTCGGCTTCGAAGAGTTGCGCATTTCCGTAGGAGAAGCTTCGAAAATAATCAGGGGAAACTTCGGCAGCTTTCGTTGCCTTCATTTTGCCGCCGACTTTCAATCCATACTGACCTCTCGCTGTGCGCACGAAAAGCGATGGTGTGTTTAATCGTAAATACGAGCGCACACTGGATCGCGCGCCATCTCCAATGAGGCCGGCGACATGCTGCTCAATAAGCTGAAGGGAAGCACCGGCTGGCCTCGCCGTAAGAACCGCGAGAATGGCGTCCCGAACTTCTCCTGGGCGGCGTTTTTGTTGAAGGGAGGGCTCGTACACGTGGCGGAGAATAAGACGTCTAGACGTCTTTGTCAATGTCGTCCTGGCGAACCTCGCTGATCTGAGATGCCTTTTCTCTTTTTTGACATGCTGACGAGGACAGTTCCTAGCTGTGAGATCTTCTGGCGTGCGCACCGAGCCATATCGCACAGCGTGACACGATCACACACGCCCGTTCGCTCACTCGAATCCGCTTGGAACATTCACATGGGCTGCATTCTCAAGGTGAATATGTACGCTCGGTGAGCCACGGCAAGGTGAGATTCAACGGTACACTTCTTGCCCGGAACTTCGCCAGCGCAACGACCAAAAGCAAACCAGAAAGATCATGGCCGAGTACCGCACAACGATAACACCATCGAGTATGATGTCAGTGTGCTGAGGAACTTAAGGAACCACCATGAACCTAAAGGGTCTTGTTCATCGAGAATTGGGCGAGGGAATGACGGAGAAGGAATTGGCCGAGGCGATTGGAGTCCCCCTGCGAACGTTGACGAATATACTGAGCGGCAGGAATCCCCGAGATCACGCCATCTGGGACAAATTCGCACAGTACTTTCGGATGGATGCCGATTTTCTGCGGACCGGCGAGCCGGCGCACGCACGAACGACGGTCGAACTACCGGAAAACAGCCGGCATTCGGCTGCAGGCGACATCCGGAAGATTCCTCTACTGCAATGGCAGGACATCGGTCAGATCGCAACCACCAAAACGCTTCCGGCTGTTTTGCACGCCGAAGCGGTGGTCGAGGCCACGGACGTGCCGGGGGCGAGGACCTTCGCCTTGAAGGTACGAGACGACTCGATGGAACCTCTGTTCAGCGACGGGGAAATGATTTTTGTGAATCCCGACCTCGACTGCAAGCCCGGCGACTATGTCATCGCCCATGGTCGAGACCACGGCGCGGATGCCGTACTCCTTCGGCAAATCAAACGCATGGGCAGTCAATGTATGCTCCATCCTCTGAATCGTAAATATGACGATCTTCCGGTGACGAACCAAGATGCAGTATGGGGAAAGGTCGTCAGGCTGAGAAAGAATCTCTGAAAACTCTCATTCACGGCCGGTCCGGAAAGGAACGCATGATGATGCGAAACAGTGTATGGCGACTTGTGGTTCTCTTGGCGTGGTTGCTGGGGACCGGTTCCCCGGCCAGTGCAGCGGCTGAGTCGGAGTCGGCTCATCCGCAGTTGGTTCCCGGAGACCGGGTGCTGCTCGGCACGGTTCTCGAGATCAGGAGTGAGCAGGCCCGGATCGACACCGGGGAACTGGAGCCCCGGTTCATTCCGATGGGGGTGCGGAAGGCCAAGGGTCTGCCGGATCTCAAAGCAGGCGATCGGATCGAGCTCACCGTCAATGATCAAAACCTGCTGGTCGATGTGCACAAAGTCGGGGAGTCAAGCCATCACCGTGTGGTCGCAGGGCAACTCGCCGGACCCATGGAAACCGGACATGACAAGGCGGTGATTCGTACCGCCAAGGGAAACGAAGAGTCTCACCTCGTACGCCCGGTCGCGCGAAGCAAGGTGGCCTCCGTTCCGGTAGGCGTGGATGCCGTCTTTCTTATCGATGAGCTGGATAAGATCGTCGATGTGACCTACGGGAGCAAAGAGGCGGTGCATCGCGCGGCGGAACTTTGGCAGAAGAAAACTCCGTTGAAGGGCAACCTGAGCCGGATTGTCGGCGTGGTCGTGAAGCCCTTGAAAGACGACACCATCGTCATTCGTGCCGAGGACGGCAAGGACCGCTCATATCAAGTGCGTCCGCTCATTCAGCAGAGGCTGGCGGCGTTATCCAAAGACGATTCCGTCGTGCTGCTGGTTGACGATGAACACAAAGTGACGGATGTCGCCTTCGCGCCGAAAAAGTAATGGAGACGACGAGAGAACCGGCCTTGGACGGAAACCCGACTGCTTCGCATCAGGCCGGTTTTCCCCGTCGCGCACCCTTCAACGCTCGTTCGACTTCGCGGCCGGCTTCGCGGGCTTTGATTGCGTCGCGCCGGTCGTAGAGCTTCTTGCCCTTCGCCAGCCCGAGTTCTACTTTGGCGATACCCCGAGGTGAGAAATAGATGCGGAGGGGGATGAGTGTGAGGCCTTTTTGTTGCGTCTTTCCGAGAAGTTTATTGATTTCTTTGCGGTGCAAGAGCAGCTTGCGCACCCGCATCGGATCGTGGTTCATGATGTTGCCGTGACTGTAGGGACTGATGTGACAATGGTGCAGGAACACCTCGCCGTTCTTCACGCCCGCGTAACTGTCCTGCAGGTTCACGCGCCCGTCGCGCAAGGATTTGACCTCCGTGCCCTGCAATTGGATGCCCGCCTCGAACCGCTCTTCGATAAAATAATCGTGGAACGCCTTCCGGTTGGTCGCCACAATTTTTTCGGATGATTCCCTCGCCATCGTCAGTCCCGATCGCCCTTGACGCCGTCACATCTCCTACCTAAGATGCCCGCATGCGCGCATCGGGTCCGATCGATTCGTTCGGGACTATCCTGTCCGGCCTCGCCAAACGTCTCGGCCTCGAATCGCGCCTGCTGGAACTGCGCCTCCAGCGGAATTGGAAGCAGATCGCCGGCGAACCGGTCGGCTCGCATACCTGGCCCCAGCAGATCCGCTTCAAGAAGCTTTACCTCCTCGTGCACAATTCCGTGTGGATGCAGCAGCTCACGTTTCTCAAGCCCGCCCTGCTCGCCAAGATTAATGAGGCGGCCGGGTCGGCGCTCATCACGGACCTCGCGTTGCGCGTCGCCGAAATTCCGGCCGGCGAATCGTCCGGACCCGACAGCATGCCCGTGGCTCCGTCACCGCAGCTCAGTGCGGCCGCCATGACGGAAGCCTCCGCTCATACGGCAAACATTCAAAATCCGGAACTCCGCGAGCGCCTCACACAGGTGATGGCCGAAGCATATTCCCGTGTGTCCGGCTAACTTTTTCCGGACGGCTTTGCCGGGACGGATTCCTTAAAAAGCTGCCGCGAATAGGCGGCCGTCGCCGCCGTGTCCGGTCCGTCCACGAGCGGACCGATCCGTCCTTCTTCCTCCGTTTCGGTCAATCGATAGAACCCGCGCATCGCGCGCTTGAATCCGTCGTGCGTGTCTTTGTCCTCGCCGGTCAGGAACTTGTGAAGAATGGGTGCCTCGGCCCAGGCTTCATGGGCGAAGATGTAAATAGCAATGAGGCGATAGCGACCGTTCGGATCGTCCGGCGTCGTCGGCCTGATCTTCATGGGACCGAAGTTTCTGGTCTCTCGCCCGACCTTCCGGAACCGCTCGATCAACGTTTCGATTTCCGTATCGCTGGTCCAGGCCGGCACATGGACGGCGACCGCCGTGCCCTCCTGTGACCCAATGCTGTATGGGGGAATGGAGCGGTCAGGCCGGCTGAGATACATGCCGCCCCAAATCAAGGCGAACGAGCCGAAGAGCACTGCGAGCGCAAGCTTCACGACGGTGTCGAGCGGCTTTTTCTTCGGAACGGGACCGTGGACGGTTGGGTCGGTCATGGAAGGGGACGGGAATCAGTCCCGGATGAGATGAAGGCGGTCAGTTCTCAGCGCCGTCGTCCGCTGCGGACTCTTCACGCTCCGTGCTTTCGGCGAGGCGTGCCACCGCGACGACGCGGTCCTCCTCGCTGTCGAGATCGAGAATGCGAACGCCTTGTGTGTTGCGTCCGATCTCCCGGATGTCCTCGACCTTGCATCGAAGCACCTTGCCTTGCGCCGCTATCAGCATGATTTCATCGCCGTCCCGCACCTGGAGAAATCCCACGGCCGGTCCGTTCCGTTCGGTCGTCTTCACGCTGATGATGCCTTTGCCGCCGCGCCCCTGGACGCGATACTCGGTGACGGGCGTCCGTTTGCCGTACCCGCCTTCCGTGACGGTCAGAATGGCGGTCGTCGAGTCGGGAGTGATCGTCTCCATGCCGATGACTTCGTTGCCTTCTTCGAGCGTGATTCCCCGGACGCCATAGGCCGTGCGGCCCATCGGCCTGACCTCGTCTTCCTTGAAGCGAATCGTGATGCCTTGCTTCGTGCCGAGGAGGATTTCCCGCTGACCGTCCGTCATCTGGACGCCGATGAGCCGGTCTCCCTCCTCCAAGCCCAATGCGATGATGCCGCCCTGGCGCGGATTGCTATAGGCGGCCAACTCCGTCTTTTTCACCAGCCCTCGCTTCGTGGCCATGACGACGAAGCGATCTTCACGATACTCCTTCACCGGCATCGTGGCCGTCACCTTCTCGCTGCCGGAGAGCGCAAGCAGGTTGACGAGCGCTTTGCCCTTGGCCGCCCGGCTGGCTTCGGGAATCTCATGCACTTTCAACCAGTACACCTTTCCGGCGTCGGTGAAGAAGAGGAGCGTATCGTGCGTGGAGGCGGTGAAGAGCGTTTCCACGAAATCTTCATCCTTGATCCCCATGCCGATCTTTCCCTTGCCGCCACGGCGCTGCGCGCGGTAGAGCGACGCGGCGTTCCGTTTGATGTAGCCGGCATGCGAAATCGTGACGACGACTTCCTCCTCCGCGATCAAGTCTTCCAGGCTGATCTCCGCCTCTTCCTTGACGATCTGCGTCTTCCGGTCGTCTTTATAGGCCTCGTAGATCTGGGTGAGCTCGTCCCTGATGATCTTTCGCACCAACGCTTCGCTGCCGAGGACCGATTTCAGATATTCGATCTGCTTCAACACCTCGGTATATTCCTCGATCAGCTTGGCGCGCTCCAACTGCGTCAGGCGCTGGAGCCGCATATCGAGGATCGCACTGGCCTGGATCTCGCTCAACGTGAACTGGCGCATCAGCCCGGCTCTCGCTTCATCCGGCGATTGCGCGCGCCGGATGAGCGCGATGACGGCGTCGAGATTGTCGAGCGCGATCTTGAGGCCTTCGAGAATGTGGGCCCGCTCTTCGGCCTTGCGCAGCTCGTAGGCGGTCCGGCGGACGACGACCTCCCGGCGGTGCTCGATGAAGTAATGGAGGATCTGCTTGAGATTGAGCACCTCGGGCCGGTTGTTCACCAGCGCGAGCATGATCACGCCGAAGGT
>DATFDJ010000006.1:0-8727 GCA_035252115.1 Nitrospira sp.
CGAAGGGTGCCGCCTTGCGGCATCGCATGAAGGGCATTCATGATCAAGTTGATCAGCACCTGGCTCATCTGATCGACATCGGCCAGGATTTTCGGACAGGGCTCGTCGGTCTCCACGTCGACATGCACCCCCGCCTTCACGAGACGTTCCTGGAACATTTCCAAGCTGTTGTCGATGACCTCGCGGAGCGCGAGCGGCGCCCGATCGGGACTCTTCCGCCTCGCAAAGGCGAGCAACTGGTTCATGACTTTGGTGATGCGTTCGACCTGGCTGATGATGGTCTGCAGCCCTCGTTTCACCGCCTCATCACTGACGCGATCCATGAGATATTCCGCGCGGCCGAGAATCACGTTCATCGGAGTGCCGATCTCGTGCGCCATCCCGGATGCCAGCGTGCCCAGCTCGGCAATACGTTCCGTCCGGCGCAACTGTTCATGGAGGCGGCGCCGCTCGCTCAGATCGCGGAATTTGAACAGGATGGCCGGTCCCTCCTCGTCCGTGAATCCCACCGCGGTCATTTCCACATCGAGCACCGATCCATCGATGGCGCGAAGTTTCTCCTCGACGAGCGGAATCACGTTGTCCCGATTGAACAGCGGCTGGAGTTGATCCCGAATGGTTCCGTCCCGGCCGTGATCGAACAACTCCGAGAGCGATGTCCCCAACATGTCGGTTGCCTGCCCCGCTTTGAAGAGTTTGACGCCGGCATCGTTGATGAGGACCACGCGATCCTGACGCGTCACCATGATGCCGAGCGGCGACACGGCGAGCAGCCGTCGATACCGCTCTTCGTTCTGGCGCAACAGCCGTTCGGCATGCATCCGCTCCGTGATGTCGCGCAAGATGACGGTGAAGAAGCTTTTGCTCTCGACCGTCACATGTGAAATGGCCGCTTCGATGGGAAATTCCGTCCCATCGGGTCGCAGCCCCTTCACGCTCCCGAGCTCTCCCATTTTTCGGTTGGTCACGCCCGAGAGGCCGAATGCCTGCACATGGCGGCGATGGTCCTCACGAAACCGAGGAGGAATGAAGGCGTCCAGCGGCCGGCCGATGGCTTCTTGCGCTCGGCATTTGAACATGCGCTCCGCCGCCTCGTTGAAGAGGAGAATGTGCTGCCGTTCATCGACCGTAATGATGGCGTCCATGGCCGATTGAATGATGCTTTCCAGCCTGAGTTGGGCAATAAACCGGTCCGTTTGAACCGTCGCCAATCGAGATTGGTTTCTCTTGTATTGCAGCAGTCCCAGCGCCATGAGCCACAACGCAGACGTGCCCAAGAGCCGATTCAGCATGCCGTACTCCAACGGCACTCCGGCAGGTTTCAAGAAAAGATCGGCCCAGAGCAGGGCCGTTGCGACGAGGCAGACGTATAGAGGATGCCGGTCGCTCGTTGAAAGGATGGTCAAGGACAGTGGAAGAACGTAGAGGACTGAGACCGCCACGCCGATCGGCGTCAGCAGATCCAGTATGAAGATGACGAAGGTGAGGACCGGAATCGCCCAGGGCACGAAGGAGGAGTGCGTGCGGTTCCCACTATGCATACGCCAATCTGGACCTGCGGGCGGAAACCGACGGGTCAGGCGTCGGAATGCGGTGCGCTTTCCATTTCATCCAACTTGCGGTACAGCGTTTTGCGATCAATGCCCAGCGCCTGAGCCGCCTGGTATTTGTTGCCTCCCATCTTCTCGAGAACTCTCTTGATATATTCTTTTTCGATCTCATGCAGCGGGAGCGTTTTTTCCGCCGCTTCGTCGAGCAATCGACGATCGCCCCGTGAGCCCTGAATGACGCCGGGAAGATCCTCCGGAAGAATGGTGTCGCTTCGGCTGAGCGTGACGGCCCGCTCGACCACGTTCTCGAGTTCCCGCACGTTGCCGGGCCAGTCGTAATCCATCAAGAGGGCTAAGACCGTCTCACTGACGCCTTTGATCTCCTTTCCTCTTGCTTGGTTGCACTTTTTCAAAAAGGAATCGACGAGCAAGGGAATATCCTCCCGCCGCTCGCGCAGGGCGGGGAGCTTCAGGTCGATGACGTTCAACCGATAATACAGATCGTCACGGAACCGCTTGGCCTTCATCTCCTCGAAGAGGTTCAAGTTCGTCGCGGCGATCACGCGGACATCGACGGCCACCACTTTCGTGGCGCCGATCCGGCGAATCTCCTTTTCCTGAATGGCCCGCAGGAGCTTCGCTTGAAGCAGGAGCGGCAACTCGCTGATCTCGTCGAGAAACAACGTGCCTTTCTGCGCCTCTTCGAACAATCCCCGCTTATCCGCTTTGGCATCGGTGAATGCGCCGCGCATGTGCCCGAACAATTCACTCTCCAACAACTGCTCGGGAATTGCGGCGCAATTGACGGGAATAAACGGGCCGTCCTTCCGCTCGCTGTTATAATGAATGGCTTTTGCGACCAATTCTTTCCCCGTCCCGCTTTCGCCGGTAATGAGTACGTTGGTGGGACTGTCGGCCACGCGTGTGATCAAATCGAATACGGTCTGCATCGCCTTGCTCTTGCCCAGGATCTGGTGAAAGCTGTACTCCTTGCGGACTTCCTTCCGGAGACGGCTGACTTCACGCCGTAACGAGGTCTCGCGGACAACCCGTTCAATCACTCGGATCAATTCGTCTTTTTTGACCGGTTTCGTCAGGTAATCGCTTGCTCCATGCTTCATCGCCTCCACGGCGGTTTCCACGGATCCAAACGCCGTCATGAGCACCACGCCGATGTCAGCATGGGTGTGCTTGATCTTCGTCAGAAGCTCGATGCCTTGAATGCCCTTCATGCGCACGTCGGTGAGGACGACGTCATAGTCTTCTTCTTCGAGGAATCTTAAGGCCTCCTGACCGCTGTTCGCGGTCGTCACATGATGCCCACGATCGGCCAAGACATCCTGAACGACGTCCCGCATATCGGCGTCATCGTCCACCACCAGGATGTGAGCGCGTTCGTCCTTCATGCGACGCACCGATGCCGACGGGCAGCTCCCGCGAGGTTTAGGAGGCGTGAGGCGATTTGCGGCAACAGGCGGACGATTCTCATTCGGTTTGTTGTGCTACGGATTTCAGCACCAATAGCGGCAATATGCAAGGGGTCATGTCTACGACTTCAGTGTCGTCGTTCTATCTTCGGCACCTAACCAGTTCTGAGAGTCAACGCCACTTGCTGTAGCCTTTCAGGATGCGGACGAATTCCTTAGCGAGCGATCTCCTCGCGTGCGTGGCGTGCGAAACGACACAACTCATCGCACGATGCTGATTGACGTCCAATCCTCTCAATAAACAGGCAGGGAATTATTCCAGCCCGTATTTGATAAATCTGAACTAGGTCGTCTCAGCTCTGAGCATCTGCAGGGATGCTGTAATTTTTATGGTGTCGTTCTTGCTGGTAAGAGTCCTTATGCAAGTCAGTGCAGGAGAGAGCCGGAGAGCGACGGAGTAGCTTGTTCTGATATCACCGATCATTCATTCATCCAGAGGAGGGAAGTCACATGAGATCTCACATCAAAACATGCAGCGCCGTCCTTTCGGTGCTGGGTCCATTCTTATTGACAGCAGGGTGTCACTCTGCACCCTATACTGCGAAGGGAACCAGGGTACATACGGTGAATGTCGGTCCCAAAATACAGCCCATGCAAATCAATACGGGCCGGGGGGATGAGGTTCGCTGGGTCAACCAACGATCTGAGCCGATCGCCGTGGTGTTCCCGAAAGGGGATGCGATTCCGATCGCCTGCCGGACCGGATTCCGGGTGATCGATGGAACGATCCTTTCCGCCGTTGTGGCCCCGAATAGCTCAGTCAGTCTCTGTTTTTCGGAATTAGGGAAATACAATTATCAAGTCCGGCTGGACGAGAATATCCCCGCCGCGGAGGTCGATCGAAACGCAACGGTCTGGGTTGTCGGGCGTGGAGAGAGAAACCCCACGGCTCAAGAATCATTTGAAAATATCACTCCGTAGCCGTGAGGTGATAAAGGAGCAGGCCTTCCGCCCATCGTGAGATGGGCGGAAGGCCTGCGGCGTAAAGCGTGGACGAGAATCTTGAGAAGGCCACACCCCGGACCAATCGTACTGCCCATACTAGATAATACGATAGGAGGACAATATGCCCGTTCCGAATAGACCAGGCGTTCCCGTTGGGGGACTCAATACCATCGGGCAAATCGACGCGACCAATACCCTCTACTTCGACGAGGATCGAAATGGGATGTCCGTTGCCTTGGACTTGCTCTCTACCCATACAGCCGGCGCTCCCGTCGTGGACCACGAGGGACGGTACTTGGGGTTCATCAATGAGTTTGATGTGATGCGTGCGCTGGACCGTGGCAAGGATTTGAACACGCTGCGGGCGAAGGACATTATGCGGAAGGACCGTCTCACCGTAACAGAGGCCACGTCGATCTCAGAGGCTGCCAAACTGATGGAGGAACATCATGTGGTCAGCCTTCCCGTTGAAAAGAACGGCAAAGTCACATACTCTGTCCGGCGCCATGATCTTCTGCGTGCGAGGATCGGCCTCGGCGTCGGGATGGGGATCGATCCGTAAGGAACAGGCTATCATGCGGGACCTGTCCTTTTCATGAACCGCTCGATCAGGCGCATGAGTCTCACATGAAGATGCTGATCATTGTGGCTCGGGATTCCATGTTGAGTGAGCTGGAGAACCTCTTGCGGGACAATGGCATTGTCGGGTACACGATCCTGAATCACGTGCTGGGTAAAGGTCTCACGGGCAGAGTGTATGGGACGTTTTTGCAGCCTGACATCAATTCAGTGATCTTTACGGTTCTCCCATCCGAACTAGCGGACAAGGCCGTCAGCGCGCTGACGGCGCTTCACACCGCACGCAAATTGGCTACACAGGGACAGCCGGTCCCGCTGAAGGTGTTCACCTTCCCTTGTGAAGAACACGTGTAACCGATCATCCTCGCTCACAAGTCGTTCGCCTTTGCACTCTAGTATAGGACCCTACTTCTCATCTTTCTGGAGGTCGAATCATGAGCCAGGCGCTCTACAAGGGACTCGGTGTCATTCTCCTTACTACCGGCATCAGCGTGAGTACCGCGCTGTTCGTCGCGGCTGCTACGAACCAACATGTTTCCGAAGCGCTCCAGGAGGCAAAAGAAGCGGTTCAGCATGGCAAACAAGGCCACGCCGATCGACTCGACATGCATGCCGAAGAAGCGCTGCAACATCTGCAAGTGGCCGATAAAGAGATCAAGGGTAATCAGCATATTCAGGAAAGCATGAGGGCTCTTGAAGATGCCATCATGCACGCGAAACAAGGACGTACTGATAAGGGAACACAGGCGGCTGAAGGGGTCGTGAAACATCTCTCCGAAGTCAAATAGCCAAAGAGTCTCTCTCTTGACACCTTCCCGTGGACGGCCGCTGATTGACAAGCTGTGGCCCTCCGACCAGAATCCCTTCCGGCAATGCCGGACAAACCGATCGACATCACAGTCAGTCAGCCTCAGCGGACGGAAGCCGAGTCGAACGATGAACCGGTGTTCCCCAAGTATGGCGGTCCACCGTTTCTGTCATACGGCTTTCGCCCATTCTTTCTCGGTGCCGCAGTATTCGCTGGAGTCGCCGTCCCTGTCTGGGTGTTGACCATTGCCGGCTTGAGCGGTTCAAGTTTCCTCTATACCCCGCGAGAGTGGCACATCCACGAAATGCTCTTTGGGTTTCTTCCCGCTGTGATGACGGGTTTTCTCCTCACGGCCATTCCGAACTGGACCGGACGTGCTCCGCTGAGGGGAGTCCCGCTGATGTTGCTGTGGGTTCTGTGGCTGGCGGGACGGCTGCTTATCGCAATGCCGTGGCCCAGTCCGCTCCTGGCTGCCATCGTCGATGGGGCGTTCCTCGTCGTCTTGGCTGTGCTCGTCTGGCGGGAAATCGCCGCCGGAGGAAGCTGGACCCAGATGCCTATCGCAGGGATGATCAGTCTGTATGCTGCCGCAAACATGGTCTTTCATGCGCTGGCATCGCGCGGCGCACCGACAGATTTCCCCGAGCATGTGGCGCTCGCATTGATCATGCTCCTACTGACGACGATCGGCGGGAGGGTCACGCCGAATTTTACTCGCGAGTTCCTGGCCCGGAACCGAATGGCCGAGCGCGTGGCGTCCTTTTCCCGTCTCGATGGTCTCTCGATCGTGCTGGTTCTTGCATCCGCCGTCACGTGGATCGTTCAACCTGAGAGCGTCGCGGCAGGAGGGATGTGGGTCGTGACAGGATTGGTGAATCTGATTCGCCTATCGCGCTGGCGCGGTTGGATGGCTTGGCGCGAACCGCTGGTGTGGATTCTCCATGTTGGTTATGGGTGGTTGGTGCTGTCGTTCCTGGCTCTTGGGACGGCTATGCTTTCAATTGGTCTGCCGATGCCAAACGCCGTGCATGTCCTCACGACCGGAGCCGTAGGCACGATGACGTTGGCGGTGATGACCCGCGCAAGCCTCGGCCATACAGGACGCCCCCGGCATGCCGGTTCGATGACGGTCTTGATCTATGTGTTGGCCAATGTCGGTGGGATGCTGAGGGTCTTCACGCCCACCCCCGATGTGCCGACGACGCTCACAAATCTCTTCCTGAGCGTGGCGGCGCTGAGCTGGAGCGGAGCCTACGTGCTCTATGCTGCGATCTACGGGCCATTCCTCGTACGGCCAAGCCTCGATGAATGAGGAGACAGCTTCCAGTGAGCCAGCCAAATTACTTCGACAGCCGAATCAGAAACATGCAGGATGTTCAAAAAGGCCGCCCAGCGCGGCCGCAGCGAGCGAAGGACCGAAGCGTACTCTTTTCTATACGTTGAGGTTCTGAGCGACGCGAGAACAAAGCTGGAGGACTTTTTCAACATCCTGCTAAGCCATCCCATGGTCGACGGCATAGCGAATCAGATCGGCCGTAGTCCGTAGGTTCAACTTTTCCAGCAGACGCGCCCGGTACGTGCTCACGGTTTTCACGCTGAGGTTCAGTCTGGCGGCCGCCTGCGACACCGTACAGCCTTTCGCCAACAACGACAGGACTTCGATCTCGCGGATGGAAAGGACACACTGCGGCAGAAGCGGAACGGACGATTGCGGGTCGGACTCCAAGGCCTTTTCCAAGGACTGGCTCACATACGAGCGGTCCGTGAGGACGGTCCTGATCGCGTCGCGCAACTCTTCGGGAGCCGATTCTTTGGTGAGATAACCCGACGCGCCCAGGGACAGAGCCAATCGCAGGTACTGCACCTCGGAATGCATGGTCAGGACGATGCACTTGATGCGTGGGTGGAGTTGTCTGATGCGCTTCAGCACGGATAATCCGCTGTGGTCGGGTAGCGTGATATCCAGCAAAGCGAGGTCCACCGGTTGCGAGCGTAAGATTGTCAGAGCCGACGCACCGGTAGCCGCTTCGCGCACCGCAGCGGAAGGCACTTCCTCTCCGATCACCTGCTTGATGGCCTGGCGAAGAAGCGGATGGTCGTCAACGATGAGGATGACCATAGGACGACACGCGGCGACGATGCCATGACAAACTTCACTGTACCATGCGAGCGGAACGTGCGGCTGAAGGATATAGCAAACAATCAGCGAGCGTAATGTCCGCTGGCGCCCTACAGGGTGTCACCTGAACATCAGATCGGTCTTCACTGTACGACAACTTGCAGGGGGAATCGTTCGTGAACCCGAACTGTCTCCTGCCGGGTCTTCAGTTTGAGAGGAGATTTGCTAAGTCCAGGCCGGCGTGAGTGCGCCTTCTGTGGACCGCCACTGCGGCGTCCAGGCGAGGGCGACCAGCTTCACGGAGATGTTGCTACTTGGATGCATGGACTATTAGAAGTAACACGAGGAAGGTCAGCACGAGCGCAAGGATCCATTTCCACGAACGCGTCTTGCCCTCTTGCCCTGAAGCCGATTTAGAAGATTCTTTATTTTCCGAACTCCTGACCGGCTTTGAAATATCAACAAGCGACAACCCTGTTCCGGGTACTGAAAATGTTTTTTGTCTTTTCCCATCTGCACGAACTGTGTAACGAAAAACCCTCCCTCCTATACTCCACCCAATACCAGATTTGCTTAAAGTTGTACGGAATGGACCGAAGTTGAAGCTCTTTCTGAACCGAAATCCCATCAATGCTTTCCCAATTCTGCTAATGGTTCCATCATTGCCACGCGCTTGTCATTCCTTTGGTGTCTTGCCAAGCAGGAACCCAAGCTAAGGCGACAAGCTTAACAAATATATTTGCCTTTGCCGGACGAATTTCAATTTTCTCAATTACATCAATCGCTGAATCCCATCTCATCTTGATCGCTTCCATATCTGACTGCAGATCGGCATCCAATTCCTCAATATCTTTTTGTACTGCAGCGACGTTTTCTTCTGCTCGCTTAGTATCACCTGTTTGCTGCACAGAACGTCCAATTCCTCGTATTACCGTAGCACCTCTCTCTAATTCAGTCTTAGTTAGGTTAGATCTCCTTCTTCCCAAAAAGTAGTCGAGCGCCAACGGAGCAGCCGCTATGACTGTCGACAAAATTGTTTGATTCGCTTGGCTCGATTCGCGCTCCTTCGCCTGCATAGTTTTTCGAAGTTGGTCCTCCAATTTGGCTTTTTTCGGTTCATACTTGCGGCGGACTTCTTCAACGTCTAGGTCCCTCCTTTCACGGACGGTCTGTTGAAGCCTAATCTTGAATTCACGCTCCGATTCGCCCGGCTGCGATAGCTCTTTTGCGCTCGGGCTC
>DATFDJ010000007.1:0-2666 GCA_035252115.1 Nitrospira sp.
TGCCTTTTGGTATGAGAACCGGCCTCCGAGTGACCCCGGCCCCGACTCTTGGAGTACGAAAGAGCTGGTGAAGACTTCCTTCTTGCCGAAGGAGTGGGTCATTCGGAGGCCGGTCCTAATCACCCAGGTCTTCACCAGCAACCGGCCCATAGCGCAATAGATATGCCGTTCGGACCATGTCTTGGCGATCGGGGGAAAACATCAACGGAATGCAAAACTTAAGAGCGAAGCGGCGCCGTCTGGGTCGTTGAGCGAGAGCTGCGAAGATTTCTATCTTGTTGGACACACGCCCGTCGGCGCGGGCGCACCCTCAACAAATCACCGCGTTATGCTGTCTAACTGATTGGACAACGAGGCGGGAACTTTGTGGCGAAATAGGGCAGCGGCGGGCTCACGAGGAAATGGCAAACTCTCGCAGCTTGTTATACAGGCTGGCCCGGCTGATCTTGAGCGCTTTGGCCGCGCGCATCCGATTGCCTGAGGTCTCGGATAAGGCTTGGACAATGCGCGCTCGCTCGGCTTGTCTCGCCGCATGTCGTGCGACGGATCGAAGATCGGTGCTCTCGTCGCCTTGATGCCTGTTCGGCTCGGGATACGCCAGTCGTGGTCCGCTCGTGGTGACGACGGCCCGCTCGATCCAGTGTTGTAATTCGCGGACATTGCCCGGCCACTCGGCGTTGGCGAGGACATGCATGACATCTTGTGGAATCTCTCGCACAGGTTCACCATGTCGCCGGCAAGAAGCCGAAACAAAATGTCTGACGAGCAACGGGATATCGTCCCGACGCGCTCGTAGGGGAGGAAGCTGAATCGGCAGCACGGCCAACCGGTAATAGAGATCATGCCGAAAGGCCTGGCGCTGGATGAGGGAATTCAAATCCTTATTGGTCGCGGAGATCACGCGCACATCGATCTTGATGGGTTTATTCCCGCCGACCCGTTTGATCTCTTTCTCCTGGAGCGCACGCAGGAGCTTCGCCTGAAAGGTCGGGGACGTATCGGCAATTTCATCCAGGAAGATGGTTCCTCCATCGGCCTCTTCGAACAGTCCACGCTTCTGCGTCATTGCTCCGGTAAACGAGCCTTTCATGTGGCCGAACAGCTCGCTTTCGAGCAATGTTTGCGGCAAGGATCCGCAATCGACGACCACAAAGGGTCGATGCCGGCGATCACTATGCCGGTGAATCGTTTTGGCGACCAATTCCTTCCCCGTGCCGCTCTCGCCCTCGATCAAGACGGAGGCATGGCTCGAAGCGATCCGAGCGATCATGTCGAAAAGCTGCTGCATGACCGTGCTCTGTCCGATGAGATCTCCAAACCCAGTGCACCGACGTTCGGACATGGCGGTGTTCGGCATACGAATATTTCTGCCAGAAGACGTGTCGAAGCAGGCGAGAACCGCGCTCACCTGCCCGCTCCCGTCGGACAGAGGATAGACCCGTTGCAGACCGCAAGCTGATGCTCTGAGGGATTGGATATCTCGAATCGTCCGGCTCTCAAACACCTCGATGGCGGGGCAGTTTTCACAGGAGTCGATTCGTTGAGCGAAGACTTCATAACACTTTGCCGGAGTGTCCTGCGTTCGACCGGCCATGCACGCCGTCTCATTGGCATAGAGCACATTGAAGCGACGGTCCATGACGGCGACCGGCCGGCGCAATTCCGACGCCAACTGCTTGATCGTTTCGAACGGTGTGCCGATCACCGCATCATCGGTCTCAGGGAAGCGGCCAAGATATGCATCGGACATCGCTGACTCCCTTCACAGGTGGAGATCGTTGTCTAGGTCCCGTCCGACCCGGATGGTTTCCCACTATCCAGCAATCGTTGCATGCACGTCTTCAGATCGGCCAACCGCACGGGCTTATCGAAGTAGGCGTTGGCCCCGGCTCGGAGGACCGCGCCTTTCGTTTCGGAATCGCCGAAGGCCGTCATGACCACAATGGGGCAATGGGGCGCGACGCTTCGAAGCCGGCTGACGTAATCGGCCCCGCCGGCCGGCATTCGCAGATCGGTGAGAATGAGATCCGGCACTGCGTTCAGCACTGAGCGCAGCGCTTCGTCTCCATCGCGGGCTTCCAGGGGCCGATAACCGATGCTCCACAATTCATCGCAGAGCAAATTGCGCATGTCCCGATCGTCTTCGACGATCAATACGACGGCCGTCTTTCGGTCTCGGCCAAATGTCACAGTACTCATAGTCCTTCCGTAAATACCCCCCTAGAGGGCAAACGGCATGCCGATACTCGACTCGCACAGCCGCCGAATTCAGGCCGAATCTGGTGGGCACCGCGTGGGGAGATGCGTGGATTGGCGAGAAAGACCACAGTTGATGGGCGTTCACTGTCGCGGGATGCCACAGCGTTCAAGCGAGAGAGATTTGGGGCGTCGCGTAACGGTCGAGCGGCCGGCGGCATCAGTGCACCGTATGGACCGGAAACCGGAGGGTAAAGATGGTTCCTTTGTTCTCCTCGCTTTCGACCGCAATAGAACCCTGATGCTCTTCGATAATCCCTTTGACCACCGTCAGACCCAGACCGGTGCCCTTTCCGAATTCCTTCGTGGTAAAGAACGGATCGAAGATTTTTTGGACCACGCCGGCCGGTATCCCATGACCCGTGTCCGCGACCGTCAGCTCAACGGCCCCGTCGTTCTGCGTCAGCCGT
>DATFDJ010000008.1:0-15297 GCA_035252115.1 Nitrospira sp.
CTGCTCTCGACTGCGGTCGGACGCCGAGCAGTCCTTGCTCTGGGACTCCGCGGCGCCAAGGGGCTCTGTACGGCCTTGGGCATCGGGACGCTGTTCGGTCTCATCAATGGTCTCGCCGGTTGCTATCGCGCGCCCGGGACGGCGCGCGACCAGATCATTTTCTTTTCCGAAGAAAAGGAATTGCAGTTGGGCATGAGCGCCTATCGCGACGTCTTGCGGTCGGCGCCGTTGAGCACGAACCCGGAAATCAACGAATCGATCCAGCGGGTGGGAAACCGGATCGCCCAGGCGGCCAACAAGCCGGAGTACCAGTGGGAGTTCGCGGTGATCGATGACGACAAAACAGTGAACGCCTTTTGTTTGCCGGGAGGAAAGGTCGCTGTGTTTACCGGCATTCTGAAGCACACGAAGAGCGATGCGGGACTGGCGACCGTGATGGGACATGAAATCGCGCATGCCTTACAGCGCCACGGAGTCGAGCGGATGAGCCGCAGCATCCTCGATACGATCGCCCAACTTGGCGCCATCGGCGCGGCGGCGTCCGGCAGCTCCAGCGGAGGGGCGATTCAGGGACTCCTCGCCGCCTACGGAGTCAACGTGTCGCTGCCGTTCAATCGCAAACAGGAATCGGAAGCGGATTACATCGGGCTGCGGTTGATGGCGACCGCCGGGTACGATCCGCGTGAAGCCGTGCCGTTCTGGGAACGGATGAGCGGCTGTCCCAGACAGATGATCGACAAGCTCTGCTTCCGCTCGCAGCACGCCATTCCGGAGTTTCTCTCGACGCACCCATCGGATGTGACCCGGATCAACCAGATCGAAGCCTGGTTGCCGGAGGCTTTACAGCACTATCACGCCGCGGACGGGAAAACGGCACCGGCCCCCGCGCCCTATAAGCCCGCCATCGGGCCCATGCCCCAAGCGAGCTGATCGCATGCCGAGACGGACCGACATCCATACCATCTTACTGATCGGGTCCGGTCCCATCGTCATCGGCCAGGCCTGCGAATTCGACTATTCGGGTACGCAAGCGTGCAAAGCGCTCAAGGAAGAGGGCTACCGGGTCGTGCTCATCAACAGCAATCCGGCGACCATCATGACCGATCCCGAACTGGCGGATCGCACCTATGTCGAACCCATCACCCTGGACGTGGTCGAGAAGGTCATCGAACGCGAGCGTCCGCACGCCCTCTTGCCGACGATGGGCGGGCAGACCGCCTTGAACACGACCATGGGGCTGGTGAAACGCGGCACGTTGGAGAAGTACGGCGTCCAGCTCATCGGCGCGTCGGCTCAGGCGATCCATAAAGCCGAGGACCGGGATGCGTTCAAGCAGGCGATGCAGCGGATCGGCTTGCGGATACCCAAGAGCGGGACGGCGCACACGCGGGACGAAGCGGTCCGCGTGCTGGACCATGTCGGGTTCCCGGCCATCATTCGGCCGTCGTTTACGCTCGGCGGCACGGGCGGAAACATCGCCTACAACCGTGAAGAATTCGAGCGGCTCATCGAGTGGGCGCTGGCCATGAGTCCCGTCAGCCAGGTGTTGATCGAGGAATCGGTCATCGGCTGGAAGGAGTACGAGCTCGAAGTCATGCGGGACCTCAAGGACAACGTGGTCATCGTGTGCCCGATCGAAAATCTCGATCCCATGGGCATTCACACCGGCGACAGCATCACGGTGGCGCCGGCGATGACGCTGACCGACAAGGAATACCAGCGCATGCGGGATGCCGCGGTGCGGATCATCCGCGAAATCGGCGTCGATACCGGCGGGTCCAACATCCAGTTCGGCGTCGATCCGAAAAACGGCGACATGGTCGTCATCGAAATGAATCCCCGCGTCTCCCGCAGTTCCGCGCTCGCGTCGAAGGCGACGGGGTTTCCGATCGCGAAGATCGCCGCGAAGCTGGCCGTGGGATACACGCTGGACGAGATCACCAACGATATCACCGGCGTCACAAAAGCGTCCTTCGAGCCGACCATCGACTACGTCGTCGTGAAGATTCCCCGCTTTGCCTTCCAGAAATTCAAAGGCGCCGATCCGATTCTGACCACGCAGATGAAATCCGTCGGCGAAGCCATGGCGATCGGGCGGACGTTCAAGGAGTCGCTACAGAAGGCGATTCGTTCGCTGGAGCTCGATCTCAATGGACTAGTTTCCCGCATGGGACTCGACCGAGGCATTCCGGACGGCTTTGATCGCGAGGACGCGGTGGAACGAGTACGCCGGCATCTTCGGACGCCGGTTCCCGAACGCATCTGGCACATGGCCGATGCCATCCGGCTCGGTCTGTCCGATGACGAATTGTTCGCGCTGACGTACATCGATCCCTGGTTTCTGGAGCAACTTCGCGATCTCGTCCGGTTCGAATCACGGCTGGCGCAGGCCGGGACGTCTTCCACGGAGAGGGACGACTCATTGTTGTGGGAGGCCAAAGAGCTGGGCTTCTCGGATGAGCGGATCGCGCAACTCGTCGGCGTGACGGCATCCTCGATCCGGAAGAAGCGCAACCGATCGACGAGAAACGGGCGGAGCGTGACCTATAAACGCGTCGATACCTGCGCGGCCGAATTCGAGGCCCATACGCCGTATCTCTATTCCACGTACGGCAGTGAGTGCGAGGCGCGCCCCACGGATCGCCGGAAGGTCGTCATCCTCGGCGGCGGGCCCAATCGGATCGGCCAGGGCATCGAGTTCGACTACTGCTGCGTCCATGCGGCGATGGCGCTTCGGGATGAGGGATTCGAAACGATCATGGTCAATTGCAATCCGGAAACCGTCAGCACGGATTACGATACGTCCGACCGCCTGTACTTCGAGCCGTTGACGGAAGAAGACGTGCTCAATATCGTGGAACGCGAACGGCCGCTCGGCGTCGTCCTGCAGTTCGGGGGGCAAACGCCGCTCAAGCTGGCGCTGCCGCTCTCGAAAGCCGGCGTCCCTATTCTCGGAACCAGTCCCGATGCCATCGATCGGGCCGAGGATCGGGAACGGTTCCGCGACTTGTTGGATCGGCTCGGCCTGTGCCAAGCGGAGAATGGAATCGCGCGCTCGGTCGAAGAAGCTCTCCAAGTGGCCTCGCAGATCAGCTATCCCGTGATGGTCCGTCCGTCCTACGTGCTCGGGGGACGGTGCATGCAGATCGTCTACGATCAAGCCGGATTGCTGGACTACATGAAGTCCGCCGTCAAGGCGTCCCCGAAACATCCGGTGCTGATCGACAAGTATCTGTCCGACGCGATTGAAGTCGATGCCGACGCCATTTCGGACGGAAAAGACGTCGTCGTGGCGGGCATCATGGAGCACATCGAAGAAGCGGGCGTGCATTCGGGAGATTCGGCCTGTTCGTTACCGGCCTATTCACTGACGGCCTCCGTTGTGGAGGACATCCGTCGACAGATGACTGCCTTGGCCTTGGAACTCGGTGTGATCGGCTTGATGAACGCGCAGTTCGCGGTCAAAGGCGACCGCATCTACGTGCTGGAAGTCAACCCCAGAGGTTCGCGCACGATTCCCTTCGTCAGCAAAGCGATCGGGGTGCCGCTCGCCAAATTGGCCATGAAAACCATGATGGGCAAAAGCCTCAACGCGCTTGGCTTTACCGAAGCGAAGACGCCGGCGCATTGCTCCGTCAAAGAATCCGTCTTTCCCTTCAACAAATTTCCCGGGGTCGACGTGCTGCTCGGTCCCGAAATGAAATCCACCGGCGAAGTCATGGGCATCGACGCCGATTTCGGCTGGGCCTACGCCAAGGCTCAAGCCGGGGCCGGGGCGGTGCTGCCCACGGGGGGTACGGCGTTCATCAGCGTCAAGGAGAGCGATCGCTCGGCCGCGCTCGATGTCGCGAAAAGACTGCGCCGGCTGGGCTTTGCCATCATGGGAACCGACGGAACCGCCGCCTATCTTCGCGATCAGGGTTTGGACGTCAAAACCGTCTTCAAGGTGGCCCAAGGCCGCCCGCACATCGTCGATCATATCAAGAACGGGGACGTGGCCTTGGTGGTCAATACGGTTCGCACCGCCTCGGCCCATCACGACTCGTTATCCATCAGGCGGGAAGCGCTGAACAGGGGATTGGCGTATTTCACCACGATGCGCGGAGCGCTGGCCGCCGTGATGGGCATCGAAGCCATCTTGAAAAAAGAGTTGACCATCAAAACGTTGCAGGAATATCACGGGAGTTCGGGAGGTTCCGCGTAGTCATGCCAACGCCCATTACCAAGAAAGGTTACGACGCGTTGAAGGCCGAATTGGATCGGCTCCGGAAGGTCGAACGTCCTCAAGTCATCGAAGCAATTGCTGAGGCCAGATCGCACGGCGACTTGAGCGAGAACGCGGAGTACGACGCCGCCAAGGAACGGCAGGGTTTCATTGAGTCGCGCATCGCCGAAATCGAAACCAAACTGGCGGACGCGCGGGTCGTGGAGATTGCCGGACGGACGTCCGATACCGTGGTATTCGGGGCGACGGTGATCTTGATCGAGCAGGAATCGCAGTCGAAACGGCAATACACGTTGGTGGGCCAAGATGAAGCGGACATGAAATTCAATCGGATCTCCATCCAGTCGCCGGTCGGACGCGCGCTGATCGGAAAGCGGGTGGGCGACTTCGTCGAAGTCAAGACGCCGGCGAAAATGGTCGAATACGAAGTGCTGGAAATCCGGTTCGACGAACTGTAGGGACGGACTCCGTCGTCCGCGACGGTGCCTGTCCCGGTTCGGACGGGAACAGACACTACGCGCAGAAGAGTTTCGCGTTTCGAGTAGCATGTTTCGAGACCCGGAACACGAAACTCGAAACACGAAAGCGCTTGTGAGATACGCTTAGAACCCGCTCGTTGAGAGATCTGCTCGCGTGCTTCACCCACTCGGCCTCATCACGCTCCTGACGGATTTCGGCGACAACGATTGGTTCGTGGCCGCGATGAAAGGGGTGATTTTGTCCATTAACCCCCAAGCGACGGTCCTCGATCTCTCTCATCGCATTCCGGCACATGACGTCGAGGACGGCGCGTATGTGTGGAAGTCTTGTTACCGCTATTTCCCAGCCGGCACGGTGCATCTGGCCGTGGTCGATCCCGGAGTCGGCACCGAGCGGCGGCCGCTCCTCGCCAAAAGTTCCCGTTATTTCTTCGTCGTTCCCGACAATGGATTGCTGACGCACGTGGCGGCCGAGGAAGGCGACGTCGAGGTGCGCGAGATCGAGAACAAACAGTATCGCCTGGAGGCGGAGGGCCGCACATTCGACGGACGAGATGTCTTTGCACCGGCCGCTGCGTGGCTGACGAAGAATCAACCCGTGGCGTCGTTCGGCCGGCTGATCGACTCGTATCGCACCTTTGCCGTGCCGGTTCCGCGGTGGGAAGGCGGCAAGTTGATCGGCGAAGTCATCTACATCGATCACTTCGGAAATGTGATCACGAATCTTGCCGCCCATCATGTGACGGAATGGACCGAGGTCAAGAAACGGGGCCATCCGTCGATCAGGCTGGGTGATCATCTCATCGACGGATTGGTCCGAAACTATGGCGAAGGAGACGGACAACATCTCGGTGCGTTGATCAACAGTAACGGAAACCTCGAACTCTTTCTGAAAGAGGACAACGCCGCGGGTCGATTGCACATCGGCCGCCACGCACGCGTGATTCTCGAGTAGACGGCGCGACTTGCGTAGTGTGGTGGCTATCGAACGAGTTACAGGGAGGCGACGACCAGGCGAACCAGCCCGCGAATGTCTTCGGTATCGGAGGAGGAAGGCGCTGCGCGATTCGTCAGTCGGTTATAGCCGGCTTCCAATGAGATCAGCGTCGTCCAATGCGACGATTGCGGAACGTCCCATGCCAGGATTCCTCTTCCTCCGACGTTTTCCATGTCGATGAGACGGTCGGTCGAACGGCTGCCGGTGTAATTACCCATCGCGCTGATCAGCAGCCGCCGGCTTTGCTTGTACTGCATGGCGAGAGATGCGGAGGGCGAATCGATCCTGACGCCCGACCAGTCCTGCTGCTCCGCACGATACGCGAGGGTCGGAGAGATGGTCAGCGTGTTCAGCGGTCGAAACGAGCAGGTCAACGTCTGCAAATTGACATGGTTGTCTGCCCCGTTCCTGAGTAGATCGCTCCCGAAGATATAGCTCGAGGCCAGCCGGGCGTTCCATCGGGCGCTGTTGTAGGCCACGGCCGCTTCCAACGAGTGGTTGGAGAAGCGCTGCGGCTCGACACCGACGGGATCGAGCGCGCTGTTCAACGAAGTCCTCGCGTAGGTGAGGGAAAGATTGGGCCACTGAGGCTTGTTCCAGACGAACGCCACCCGCTCGTAGGTTTGTTCCAGGCGCGAGCGAGTGGGATCGCCTGTCACATTGTTCCATTGCTGCCCGACGGCGCTGCGGATTGTCGTCAAGCCGCTCTTCCATTCGCCCCAGACCTCGCGCACCGCTTGGTCCGCTCCATTGTAGAAGGCTTGTCCGGCCGTTCGATAGTTCATGCCGTAACGGACGGCTCCCGTCGCGCCGGTCAGGCCGATTCGCATCATGCGGTTCGCGGCGTCGCTTCGCGTGTCTCCGGGGATACTGGACTGAAGCCAATTGCTCCCGCCTTCATTGTTGGCGATTTCGGTTTCGGTCGAGAAATGACCCTTGAGCCAGCTCGTGGAAGCGAGGACGCCTTGTGTGCGGGCTCCGTCCGTGTCCGGAGTCAGATCCCGTAAGCGAAGCTGGCCGGCCGGCAGGACAAAGATTGTCGGGGTGAGCGTGGTGCGGGAGATTTCAGGAAGAAGCGCCGATCCGGAGTTTTGCTGTTGGTTGTCGGAAAACCAAGAACGCCACCGTTGAGAGAGGGCACCAGCATCGTCCCCTGCGAAGACCAGAGAGCCATGGAGGACGATCACGAGGAGGAAGCCAAATCGCAGGAGAGTAGGCATATTCACATGTTCCGGGAAGCGCCGTACACGTGAAGTCTAGCACTCGGTATTTGGTCCCTAAGGCATTGAAAGCGTTGGTATTCCCTCTATGGTTCGCGGCATCCTAACCGCGGCTGTCCCTCCCTTCAATTGGTGAGGAGTAAATACTGTGTAAAAGTTTATGGAGTGAGATCAGCGCACAGCACCCGCTGCAGCCACGGTTTCAATCGATCGACACAGAATCGACACCATCTGTGAGAGCGCTCGGATGCTCGTCGTCAGCGGAGGCATGAGGACGATGATGTGACCCAACGGGCGAAGGATCAGGCCCCGACGCCGCGCCTCTTTGGCGACGAGATGCCCGATGCGGACTTCGATCGGGTACGGAGTGCGCGTCTCGCGGTCCAGCACCAACTCGATGCCGCACATAAAGCCCTGCTGCCGGATGTCGCCGACGTGAGGGCAGTTCCGCAGGCGGGTCAGCAGGCGCTGCAATGTCTTGATCTTCGGCTGGAGCCTTGCCAGCGTGCGCTCCGTGCGAAAGATTTCGAGATTGGCCAGGGCGACGGCGCAGCCCAACGGGTTTCCCGTATAGCTGTGGCCGTGGAAGAAAGTTTTGAATTCTTCATACTTTCCCAAAAAGGCGTGATATATCTCGTCGGTCGCCAGCGTGGCCGCCAAGGGCAGATAGCCGCCGGTGAGCCCTTTGCTGAGCGCCATGAGATCCGGCGTGACGTTCTCGTGCTGACAGGCGAACATTTTTCCCGTACGTCCGAACCCCGTCGCGACTTCATCGGCGATCAAGAGAACGTTGTATCTGGTGCACAGCTCTCGAATGCGCTTCAGATAGCCCGCCGGCGCGGCAATCATTCCGGCTGCCGCTTGCACCAACGGTTCGATGATGAATCCGGCCAGCTCCCGATGGCGTGTTGCCAAAAGCTGCTCGATCGGGTCCAAACACGCCATGTTGCACGACGGATACGTCAATTTCATCGGACAACGGTAACAGTAGGGAGGGTCTGCGCCGACGGTGGGGAACAAGAGCGGCTTGAACCGTGAATGGAAGAGATCGATGTTGCCGACGCTCACGGCGCCGAGGGTATCGCCATGGTATGCCAGTTTGAGATGGAGAAAGCTATGCTTGGGCCCGGCGCCGGGGGCCCGCTGTTGCCAGTATTGCACCGCCATCTTGAGCGCGACTTCAACGGCCGTCGATCCGTCGTCGGAATAGAAGACTCGCGTGAGTCCTTTCGGGGCGACACGTATCAGTTCGCGAGCCAATCGAATGGCAGGCGGATTCGACAGACCGAGCGACGTCGAATGAGCGATACGATCTAGTTGCCGCTTCAGCGCGAGATCCAAGGTCGGGTGGCGATGGCCATGCACGTTGACCCATATCGATGACGTGCCGTCGAGATATCGCCGGCCCGCCGTATCGAAGAGATAGGGACCGCGTCCACGCTCGATGATGAGCGGTTCTTCATCCGTCCACTCCTGCATCTGCGTGAACGGATGCCAGAGATACTCGTGGTCCCATTGTTTCAATTGCTTGGGTGAAGGTTGTTTGGGCATGGCGGGACGGCGGTGCGGATGCCGTTGTCTGCTCGTCTATGCCTTGACGCGTGACGAGTGGAACGGCAATTCGTCGCGTGCGTTGCGGATTATACGGGCGGGTGAATTCTTTGACAACCTGTGGAGCACTTACTATAATGAAGCGATTTTGTTCAGAAATGAGCTAGGATTGCAAAGCCGTATACGCAATTTCTCGATTATCGCCCATATCGACCACGGCAAATCGACCCTCGCTGACCGGTTCCTAGAAGCTACTGGCGCTGTCACTGCTCGAGAGGCCAAGGACCAGATCCTCGATGCCATGGATCTGGAACGGGAGCGTGGCATCACCATTAAAGCCCATGCCGTGGCGATCCGGTACTGCGCCAAGGACGGTCAAACCTACGCCTTGCACTTGATCGATACGCCCGGCCACGTCGATTTTACATACGAAGTCTCGAGGAGTCTCGCGGCCTGTGAAGGAGCCCTCTTGCTGGTCGATGCCACCCAAGGGGTTCAAGCCCAGACGATCGCCAACGTCAATCTGGCGATGGCCAATAAGCTGATGATCATTCCGGTGATCAACAAGATCGACCTCGCCAGCGCCGACATTGAAAACACCAAACACTCCATTTCCGAAGTGTTGATGTTGGAATCAAGCGAGGCCATTCCGATCAGCGCGAAAGAAGGGCGGGGCGTGCAGGATGTGTTGGAGGCCATCATCGAACGGATCCCTCCTCCGTCCGGCGATCCGCATGCGCCGCTGAAGGCGCTGATTTTCGATTCCTGGTTCGACAACTATCAGGGAGTCATCGTGCTGGCTCGCATCGTGGACGGCATCATCCGGCCCGGCATGAAGATCAAGGTCATGTCCAACGACCGCACTTTCGAAGTGATGGAAGTCGGTCAGTTCACGCCGAAGCGAACCAAGAAGGCGGAGTTGCTGACCGGTGAAGTCGGCTACGTCTGTGCGAACATGAAGGAAGTGGCCGACGTGAAGATCGGCGACACGCTGACCGATGCAATCCAGCCCACGTCCGAACCCTTTCCCGGTTATAAGGAAGTGAAGCCGCTGGTGTTCTGCGGACTCTATTCGACCGACACCTCCAAGTACGAGGATCTTCGGGATGCGCTCGTCAAATTGAGATTGAACGATTCCTCCTTCGTCTACGAGCCCGAGACCTCCCTCGCGCTGGGATTCGGATTCCGTTGCGGATTTCTCGGCCTCTTGCACATGGAAATCATTCAAGAGCGTCTGGAACGGGAATACGGACTGACGCTGATCACGACGGCTCCGACGGTGGTGTATCGCGTAACCACGACCAAGGGTGAAGTGCTGGAGATCGACAACCCGGCCGACCTCCCGCCGCCGAACAGTATCCAATCGTTCGAGGAACCGTTCATCCTGGCCACGGTGATTACGCCGGAGCGCTACATGGGCGCCATCCTCCAGTTGTGTCAGGAGCGGCGAGGCATCCAGCGCAGCATCCATTTCCTGGATCCCACCAGGGTCATGATCAGTTACGAACTCCCATTGAACGAGGTCATTCTCGATTTCTACGACAAGTTGAAATCGCGCACGCAGGGTTATGCGTCTCTGGATTATGAAGTGCTGGGCTACCGTGAATCCGATCTCGTCAAGCTCGACATCCTGCTCAACGGCGAAGCGGTCGATGCGTTGTCGTTCATCACCCATCGCGATCGGGCGTATCCCCGCGGCAGGCAGTTGGCCGAGAAAATGAAGGAGTTGATCCCGAGGCAGATGTTCGAGATCGCCATCCAGGCGGCGATCGGGAACAAGGTCATCGCCCGGGAAACCATCGGCGCGATGAAGAAAAACGTGACGGCGAAGTGCTACGGCGGCGACATCACGCGCAAGCGCAAGCTGCTCGAAAAGCAGAAAGAAGGAAAGAAACGCATGAAAGCAGTCGGCAGTGTGGAAGTCCCTCAGGAAGCGTTCCTGGCGATCTTGAAAGTCGGTGAGGAATGAGCGCGGAACCGAACAGGCCGGGCACCGAAGACCTTGTGTCGCCGGTCCCGGAGGCGCCGGAAACCGCCGCCTCGGCGTCGCTGGCCGACACGGCCGCCTTGGCGCGTCCGGCCAAGAAATCGGTGTTCCGCGAATATGCGGAAGCGATCGTGGTCGCGATGCTGCTGGCGTTTGCGATCCGGGTGTTTGTCGTGCAGGCCTTCAAAATTCCCTCCGGCTCGATGATTCCCACGCTCCTGATCGGCGATCACATTCTCGTCAGCAAGCTGTCCTACGGCATTCAGTGGCCCAGTCAATGTAAGTTCCAATGGAATTTCCCGCCGGTCAACTGCTATGCCTCGCAAACGATCATCGAGTTCGGCAAGCCGCAGCGGGGAGACATCATCGTGTTCCGGTTTCCGGAAGACGAGGAAAAAGATTTCATCAAGCGCATCGTCGGAACGCCGGGCGACAAGGTCCAGATCAAGAACAAGGCCGTGTTGGTCAACGGCGTGCCGCTGGACGACAAGAATTATACGCAGCGGATCGACCCCGGCATCATCGACGGCACGATCAATCCACGCGACAACTTCGGTCCGGTGACGGTGCCGGAAGGTTCCTACTTCGTGATGGGGGATAATCGGGACCAGAGCCTGGACAGCCGATTCTGGGGATATGTGCGCGAAGAGAAGATTCGGGGCAAGGCCTTCCGCATCTATTGGTCGTGGAGCGGCCACGGGCAATGGACGGAATGGGTGCGGTGGGATCGGTTCGGCAAGGCCATTCAGTGAGCAGGACAATGCGAAGCCAACCAGGTTCGGAGGCTTCCGGTCGCGGAGAAACAATCTCGAATTCCACGCTTCGCCAATACATCCAGCGCTTTCCTCAGGCTTCCGTTCTCGTCATCGGCGATCTGATTCTCGACCATTATATCTGGGGGCGCGTCAGCCGGATTTCTCCGGAGGCGCCGGTGCCCGTCGTGCACGTGGAATCCGAATCCGTGCGGCTGGGCGGCGCCGCCAACGTGTTCAACAATGTGTTGACGCTGGGCGGCAAGGCCGATATCTGCGGCGTGATCGGTTCCGACGAAACCGGGCGGATGCTGCTGAAGGAATTTGGGGGGAGGCGTTCGGGTCGCGGCGGGGTTGTGATCGACCAGGAACGGCCGACGACGCGAAAGTCGAGGGTGATCGCCCACAATCAGCAAATCGTCCGCTACGACATGGAACGGCGGGCCGAGCTCAAGCCCGCGCTCCAAAAACGCATGCTGCGGTACGTCGAATCCCGCCTGCGCGAACTCTCCTGCCTGGTGGTGTCGGACTACGCGAAGGGCGTCGTGACGGCGACGCTGATGTCCGAATTGACCAGGCTCGCGGCCCTTCGGCATATTCCCATCATCGTGGACCCCAAGGTCGAGCATTTCGGCTACTACAAAGGTGTGACGGTCATTACGCCGAATCACCTCGAAGCGACGCAGGCTGCCGGTCTTCACGGGGACGGCGACGCCGTCATCCAGGAGGCCGGTGCGACGATTCGCCAGCGGCTCGGCTGCCAGTCGGTGTTGGTGACGCGGGGAGAGCGGGGCATGAGCCTGTTCGAGGCGGACGGCGTGTCCTGGCACATTCCAACTCAGGCCCGCCAGGTCTATGATGTCACCGGTGCCGGCGATACGGTCGTGGGGACGATGGCATTGGCGCTCGCGACAGGCGCTTCGATGCGCGAGGCGGCGACATTGGCCAATCAAGCGGCGGGTATCGTCGTCGGAATGGTCGGCACGGCGACGGTGACGGCGAAGCAATTGTCCGAGGCCTTGTAAGGATCCATGATGAAGGCACAGGTCACCGTGGTGATTCCCGCGCGGTACGGCTCGTCCCGTTTTCCGGGGAAGCCACTGGTGCTGCTCGGGCGAAAGCCGATGATTCAACATGTCTACGAGCAGGCGGTCGCTTGCCGCGCGGTGAGCAATGTGTTGGTCGCCACGGACGATGAGCGGATCAAACACGCGGTCGAACATTTCGGCGGGCGGGTCGTCATGGTGCAAGGCGACTATCGGACCGGGACCGACCGCGTAGCGGCGGTCGCGACTATGTATGCCGGCGACTATTTTCTCGATCTTCAAGGCGACGAGATTCCGTTGAGCCCGGACCTGTTGGACGATCTCATCGAGCCATTCCTCCGCAGCGGAGCGGAGATGGGGACATTGAAGCGGGCCATGGATACGACCGAGGACGTCAGGAATCCGGCTATCGTGAAGGTCGTGACCGATTCACAGGGCCGAGCCTTGTACTTTTCCAGAGCCCCGATTCCCTTGGTCCGGGACGATGCCACCGGCCGGGTCGTGAGCGGACTGCACTACATCCATCTGGGCCTCTACATCTACACCCGGAAAGCGCTCCTTCGGTTCACGGATCTGCCGACGAGTCAGTTGGAAGATGCGGAGAAACTCGAGCAGCTCCGCGCGTTGGAGAACGGGATGCGGATACAGGTTTGGGAAACCAAACATGCGTCTCTGCGGGTCGATACGCCGGAGGATGTCGCGGAGGTCGCGGATAAACTGCTGAAGTTCGAAGCGCTGAAGCGCGAGCTCAGCCTCGGCAAGACGTTGCCGGTGCGATGATGATGCCATGCGGGTCAGGGTCATCCGTCGGGGCCGGAAGGGGAGTCATAGAATGAGCAGATTCATCTTCGTGACCGGCGGCGTGGTCTCGTCCCTCGGCAAGGGGTTGGCCTCCGCCTCGATCGGCAACCTTCTCGAGAGCCGCGGCCTCAAGATTACCTTCTTGAAGCTGGACCCCTACATCAACGTCGATCCTGGCACCATGAACCCGTACCAGCACGGTGAAGTCTACGTCACGGCCGACGGAGCGGAAACCGATCTGGATCTCGGCCATTATGAGCGGTACACCTCCCTGACGCTCTCGAAGGAAAACAACTACACGACGGGGCGCATCTACAACTCTGTGATCATGAAAGAGCGGCGCGGCGACTATCTCGGCGGGACCGTCCAGGTCGTGCCCCATATCACCGACGAGATCAAGCAGTGCATCATGCGGATTTCGGACGGGATGGACGTGACGATCGTCGAGATCGGCGGCACGGTCGGCGACATCGAGAGCTTGCCGTTCCTTGAAGCGATCCGCCAAATGCCCTACGACGTCGGACGCGACAACGTTCTCTATGTTCATCTGACGCTCGTACCCTATATCGGCGCCGCGGGCGAGCTCAAGACCAAGCCCACGCAGCATTCCGTCAACAAGCTCCGCGAAATCGGCATCCAGCCCAACATTCTGCTGTGCCGTACGGATCGCTACATTCCCCCCGAAATGAAGGCAAAGATCGCGATGTTCTGCAACGTCGAAAAAGATGCGGTCATCACGGCCAAGGACGTCGACACGATCTATGAAGTGCCGATCGTCTTCCGCAAGGAAGGGTTGGACGAGCTCATCGTCAAGCAATTGAAATTGGAGACCGGGCCGCCGAACCTCCGCGAGTGGGATGCGATGGTTCAGAAGATCAAGCATCCCAAGCACGAAGTGCTGATCGCCCTGGTCGGGAAATACGCGGGGCTCAAGGAATGCTATAAGAGTCTCGCCGAAGCGCTGGTGCACGGCGGGACCGACCATGAGACCAAAGTCAACGTCGACTGGATCGAATCAGAAGACGTCGAGCGGCAGGGCACGGAACGGATTCTCCGTGAAGCCGACGGCATTTTGATTCCCGGCGGGTTCGGCTCGAGAGGGATCGAGGGGAAGATCACGACGATCCGCTATGCCCGTGAGCGGCACATCCCTTTTCTCGGACTCTGCCTCGGCATGCAATGCGCCACGATCGAGTTTGCGCGCCATGTGGCAGGTTTGGAGGGAGCCAACAGCGCCGAGTTCGATGAGCGCAGTCCCTATCCGGTCATCCATCTGATGCAGGACCAGCAGTCCGTCAGCGACAAGGGCGGGACCATGCGGTTGGGATCGTATCTCTGCAAGCTGGGAGACGGCACGCTCGCGCAAAAGATGTACGGTGTGAGCGAAGTGCGCGAGCGCCATCGGCACCGCTACGAGTTCAACAATGCCTACCGCGAACAGTTGACCGCGAAGGGACTCGTGTTGAGCGGTCTGTCCCCGGACGGCAGGTTGGTGGAGATCGTCGAACTGAAGAACCACCCGTGGTTTTTGGCCACGCAGTTCCATCCGGAGTACAATTCCCGTCCGCACCACCCGCATCCATTGTTCAGTGGATTTATCGGGGCTGCTTTGCGCAATAAACTGGGACACTGATGGAGAAGGCTGAGGCTGAAGGTTGAAGTCTGAAGAAAAGGGTTAAGAATGCCGACGCTCGTCGACATCGGCTCCTTCAAAGCCGGGCAGGGGCAGAGGCCGTTTCTCATCGCCGGGCCCTGTGTCATCGAGAGTGAACAGCTCGTGATGGACACGGCCGGGCGGATTGCCGAGATCGCGCGGTCGCTGGCCATTCCCTATGTGTTCAAGTCGTCCTACGACAAGGCCAACCGCACGTCGATTACGTCCTTCCGTGGGCCCGGTCTCGAAAAGGGACTCGAGATACTGGCGAAGGTGAAGAAAGAAATCGGAGTGCCGGTTTTGACGGACGTGCATACGGAAGAGCAGGCCGCCGAAGCGGGACGGGTCGTGGATATGGTGCAGATCCCCGCGTTTCTATGCCGGCAAACCGATTTGCTGATCGCCGCCGCCGAGACCGGGAAGGTCGTGAATGTCAAGAAAGGACAGTTTCTCTCGCCGGGAGAGATGGGCAATGCGGTGAAGAAGCTGGAGGAATGCGGCAACCGGCGCATCGTGTTGACCGAGCGCGGCTCGTCGTTCGGCTACAACAACCTGGTGGTCGATATGCGTTCCTTCCCCATCATG
>DATFDJ010000009.1:0-4990 GCA_035252115.1 Nitrospira sp.
GATGGGTATGGAAGATCAGCGTCGTGGGAATCATGAAGAGAAAGAGGAGCCAGCCGCCCGCTCTCGCACGGTAGCCGAGAAACAGCGAGAGGCCTCCGGCCAGCTCGACCGCGATGGCGCCCAGATAGAACAGCGTCGTCATCCACGCGATGCCCATGGCGGTCATGTACTGCTGCGTCCCCTGCGGATCGGCGATCTTATTGATGCCGGAGAGGAGGAAGATGAGTCCGAGCAGTACGCGGCCGATAAGAAGGGCATAGGAGGAAGTGAGCGTCACGATCCCTGCTCCTGTTCTTGCGACAGCACCTCGGTCATGTATCGGGTCTCCTCCGACGTCAGACTCCCGCGCGGCCGTTGGCGCGCATCCTCGTACTCGCCGCGGTCGAGATGGATGAGATATTGCGACCACGACAACAACGTACCTTGGCACACCCGCTGATCGGCCGGCAGACTTTGCATGTCGAGTTCCAGTCGCCGGATCATTTCATTCATGAACCATTGCGGAATGCGCAGCCGTTGGGCGGGATAGATGTATCCAAACAAAATCACATGGCTGAAGAGCACGCGCCAATGGCCGTTGAACCGCAAGAGCAACCGTGCCCAGTCCATCGACGGCCCGGCCGCTCGAAGGAGATGCGCGATGTCCCCCCCGTCGTACCGGTTTCGCTCCATGACGAACGCCTTGGACCACAGCATTTCCTCGGGCGGGACGAGCAGCACGTCGACATCCATGACCGTCGAGGGCACCGCGTGGTGGAACCAGAGATCGTCGACCGGGCACAGGCCGTTGCCGGAGTTGAAAATCACGTCGATGCTGTGGTCCCCCTTCCAGGCCTTCCCGAGCCAATGCGTGAACCGCCATTCGCTTTGGAAACCGGCCGCGGCGAGACGATCCATCAACCGGAACCGATCGGTTTGCCGTACGAAAATGTCGAGGTCCTTCGTCCGGCGGACGAGGCCCGTGTAGCGTTCCAGCGCGAAGGCGCCGCCGATCAAAAACGGAACGCCGTCGGAGCGCAGGTGGGCCAACGCTTTTCGATAGACTTCGTGAGCCGAGCGCACTGCCATGCCGTTCGATCGCATCATGCTCCTTCAGGACCGCACCGGCTCGGATACCGCCGGCAGGTCGACGAAGCGGACGGAACGTTGGCCGGGATAACGCCGGCGCAACAGGGGAAACGCCACGTTGTACA
The DNA here is from genome assembly GCA_035252115.1 of Nitrospira sp. Lineage (GTDB taxonomy): Bacteria > Nitrospirota > Nitrospiria > Nitrospirales > Nitrospiraceae > Nitrospira_C. The sequence goes on from DATFDJ010000009.1 coordinate 1,194, forward strand.
CCGGCACGCCGCTGAGCGTCCGTCCCTCAGGGCTCCCATGGTGCGCATGGCCGTGGAACACCGCCGTCGCGCCATGGCGGTTCAGCGGCTCTTCCAAGCGGCTCGAGCCGAGGAATGCGAAAATTTCCGGCGGCTCGCCCCGGACGGTCTCCGCGATCGGCGCATAATGAGTGAGGACGACGCGTGATGCCGTCCGGAGCTTCGCCAGAGCGGATTCGAGTTTCAATGTTTCTTCCATCGCTTCACGCACGAACTGTTTCAACATTGATTCTCCCCAGGGCTGGAGCGTGCGGTCGCCGAATCCTCCGCAGAACCCCTTGACGCCGGCGAATCCCACTCCCGAGAACTCGACCGTCGTGCCGTCCAGGACGGTCACGCCGTGCTCGCTCAGTATCTTGGCGACTTCGTCCTGCCGGCCGCATTCGAATTCGTGATTGCCGAGCACCGCCACGACCGGCATCGGCCGAACCGCGTCAAGATGACCGGCCAGTTGTCGGGCCTCCTCCGGCTTGCCGTAATCCACGAGGTCGCCGCAGAGCAACAGGACGTCGGCTTCTTCCGACAAATCGTGAAACAGCGCCCGCAATTCTTCATCGGACGTCCGAGGGCAATGGAGGTCCGCGACCGCCGCTAATCGAACGGTTCCCGACTCGCCGTTGGTACGCGGCTCCTTTTCCATCTTCCATCGCTTCGGGTGTGCCGATGGCTGTCTTCACACCGGGCTCGGGGACGAAGTCAGAGCGTCGTGCAGCCACGCGCTCGGGCTCACTCATCCTTCCTGCTCTCGGAGGTCGGTTCCGGTCGGACGTGGAGGTCGTTATTGACCTCCGTGACCCCTTCGACTTGTCGCGCCAATTGCTCGGCACGCGCCCGTTGTCGTACTGACGACACCGCGCCGGTGAGCGTTACCATCCCGTCTTTCGCCTCGACCTGTACCAGCGTAAAGTCGGACGAGCGGTCCCCGGTGAGTCTGGCTTGGACGGCGGCGGACACCGATGCGTTGTTCATCGCCCGTTGGGCCGTCGGGTCGTCCACCGACTGGCACCCGCCTCCCACCGCCGCAGCGACAACGAGAAATACCATCGTCGAGAAGCGATGCATGGCGATTCACCGAGGAAGCCCGCCGGCTAGCCGCGAGGGGTTTCTCTGCCTTCGCGGAACGCTTCTTTCGATCCCTGAGCGAATTCCCGGGCCGAACGGCCGGCATCCTGCATTGCCTCTTGGCCCTTTTCGTAATACTCTTTTCCCCGCTCTACCGCTTGGTCCCACGCGGCCTTGCCGCGCTCCATGGCTTCGTCCCGCGCGCGTGAGGCATAGCTTCTCAGCATGCCGCGCAATTCCGTGCCGGTCTGCGGCGCAAACAGGAGCGCCACCCCCGCGCCGATCAGTGCACCGGCGAGAAACGCCGACCACCCCATGGAATCCTCTTCGTAATACTCGTACTCTCCGTTGCGCATAGCCCATTCCTCCTTTGTCTTCGGCCGGTCAAAGCCGGTTCACTGTTCCGTGTGATCACGGTGCAATCCATGGACCGTCGAGGATCGACGGAGGTAAAGCGTCATATTTTCTTGTCGCCGGTTCGGAACCAGGGGTTTCCCGTGACAGGCTGTCCTCCGCGAAGGACAAGCTGTCCGGCTCAAGAAGTGCTGAGTTCTGTGTGCTGAGTCCCGAGTGGTCCTACTCAGCATTTGACTGGAGGCAGTCGCGTCGCAAGATTTACATCTTTTTTACGTCGCCTTGTCCCGCGCTTTCTTGCGCCGGGCCCCGCCGCCCATTAGGATGCGCCGCTGTCGCGGCCATGAGCCCGACCTCTTACGGCTGACCATGGCCCGCTCTACGCTCCATACAACCGATACTCACCCGTCGTCGTTATCGCTTCTCACGGCGGCTTGGACGTTCATCTCGCCGTTCCGGTGGCACATGGCCTGTCTCACGGCCGTGCTGATGCTGTCGATTCCTCTCGGCCTCCTGACGCCGCTGCCGCTGACCGTGGCGGTCGACAGCATCATCGGAACCCGTCCGCTCTCGCCCGCGCTCCGCGCCTGGATTCCGCCGGATGTGGCTTCTTCAGGCACCGCCATGCTCGTCCTCGTCGCCGCCGCGTATATCGCGATTGCCCTGTGCAATCACCTGCAGGCGATGGCGCTCTGGATCCTGTCGTCCTATACGGGAGAACGGCTGATCTATTCGTTCCGCAGCCGTCTGTTCGAGCATCTTCAGCGCATCTGCGTGTCCTATCATGACGTGCACGGTCCGTCGGATTCGGTGTACCGGATCCAACACGACGCCGCCTCTGTGAAACAGATCCCGATCGACGCGCTGCTTCCCTTCCTTCGCGCCTGCTGCATGCTGACCGGCCTCGCCACACTCATGCTCGTGATCGATCGGGAGTTCGCGTTGGTCGGCTTGTCCATGCTGCCGGTGCTCTTTTGGTTGACGCGCCGGTGCGGCCATCGGCTGAGGCGCCGGTGGTCGGAAGTCAAGAAGACCGAGACGGCCACGCTCGCCTGCGCTCAGGAAGTGCTGGCGGCATCCCGGCTGGTCAAGGCGTTCGGGCGCGAGGATCACGAGCAGCGGCGGTTTCTGAGCCACGCAATGGATTGGGTTCGGCAGCACAACGCCATCGCCTCCATCGCCAGCGGGTTCGACCTGAAGTTCGGCATGACGGTCGCCATCGGCACGGCGGTCGCACTGGTCATCGGGCTCGACCATGTCAAATCCGGACGGATTTCGACGGGAGACCTCCTCCTGCTCATGGCCTACATGGCGCAACTCGCGGGGCCGCTGGATACCGCGGCAAAAAAAATCGCCGAACTCCAGTCCCACCTCGTGGGCTTTCGTCGCGCGCTCGCGATCTTGGCCATCCCGCCGGTGATCACCGACAGGCCGTCGTGCCGCCCGATCGATAAGGCGCAGGGCCGGATCGCCTTCCGCGCGGTCTCGTTCGCCTACCCGTCTTCGGTGCCCGTGCTTCGCGACGTGTCGTTCTCGATTCCCGCCGGTACCAGGGTCGGAGTGGTCGGACCCAGCGGGTCCGGCAAATCGACGTTGATGAATCTGCTCACACGGTTTTACGATCCGTCGGCAGGGGCGGTGCTTCTGGACGAGCGGGATCTGCGCGACTACCGCTTGATCGATCTGCGGGCTCAATTCTCCATCCTGCCCCAGGACCCGCAGTTGTTCTCGACTACCATTGCGGAGAATATTCGATACGGAAACCTGCATGCGACGCAGGCTCAACTCGAAGCGGCGGCGGAGGCGGCCCACGCCGACGCCTTTATCAAGTCGTTGCCCGAAGGCTACGAGACGTTCGTCGGCGAACGAGGCTGCCGGCTGTCCGGCGGTCAGCGACAGCGCATCGCCCTGGCCCGCGCGTTTCTCCGGGACGCGCCGATCGTGATACTGGACGAGCCGACCAGCGCGCTCGACGCGGGGACGGAAGCGGATCTGGTGGAGGTGATCAGGCGCTTGACGGCGGGACGCACCACCTTCATCATCGCACACCGGATGCACACGCTGCGGCATTGCGACCTGCAGCTCCTGCTCCGGCAGGGGCGCGTGTTCTTGCAGTCGCTCGATCAGGAAGTCGAAACGGCCTACCCGCTCTCCGGCCTCAGGCAGACCGTCGGTTCTCGGACTCTATGACCTGCCGCTCCGCCTCGAGCCAGTGCTCGAGGTCGTGTCCTTCCTGACATCCGCACGACTGGAACAAGGCGTAGGCTCGTTCCCGGATTTTGGAAACCGTTTCCGGGTCCCGCCCGCCGTTCCCCGGCTCCGCGCTGTCCGGATGACGGGCG
>DATFDJ010000010.1:0-3670 GCA_035252115.1 Nitrospira sp.
CGTGACTTGTCGCTTTTCCGACAATTCAACACTCAAAATTCAACACTCAAAACTTCTCTGTTCGCGACAACACCACGCGGACGCGGGGAAGGGTGTCAGTCCCCGGGCTCCGCGTGCCCGTCTCGCGCCCTCACCCTTACCCTCCCCCATATATATGAGGGAGGGATGGGAGGGGGCTGTGATCGATCCCATGCCGGCCCATGATCATTCACTTCCCGGTCGGACCGTGCTTCTAGTCATTAGTCGAAGGAGCGGCTGGAAATCGACATCGCGCCCCGCCATTCGAACAGCCTGTGAGTCGCCGCATTGTAAAGAGACTCATCCTCCACATGCCAGCCAGTCCTATCAGGATGTTGAAAAAGTCCGCCAGCGGCGTTCTCGCGGGACACTGCCGCCTCACCATCTCGGCGGCGTTCACATGCGTGCCGCGCCTTATTCGGCGCGGCGTGAACCTCAGAAGGCTCAACCGGACGAAAACATGGGAGGCAAAGGACCTCTCCGCTCGCATGTGATCGAAGCGAACAGATCAAGCAGCTTGGTATAGTCGTCGAGGACCGGACAAATCGACAGGGGCAGACATCGTATTGACAAGTTTCTATAAATGGAGCGATCGAGCCCCTCTCCCTAGCCCTCTCCCCCAGCGGGGGGAGAGGAGGCGGTGAGGGGGCTCTCGCCGGATAGCGAGCACTAAGAGCCCTCTGGCTCGCGCTTCGAGAAAATCTGAAAATGCTGCCTATCGATGAGATCGTAGTCGCTCACGAGTCGGTAGCCCGCCGCTTCCATCTCGCGTCGAACGTCTTCCTTTGCCGTTCCGTGCCCGAGCAGACCGGAAAAGAATCCGTGCGGATGGAAATCCAGGATGGCGATCCGTCCGTTTGGCTTGAGAGACCGCTGGAGTGAACGGAAATAGGCGATACGGTCCGTCATGTGGTGATAGGTGTCGCAACTGAACACCAGATCGACCGGCTCGGGCAGGTTGGCATCGTCGGGCTTGGCCCGGATCGGTTTGACGTTGGCGATTCCGCGAGCGCGCGCCTCTTGCGCGATCATCCGCAACGCCGTTTCCTCGATGTCGGCCGCGTAGACCATGCCTTCGTGCCCGACCGCCTGAGCCAAATACCAGGTGAAATATCCTCCGCCTGCCCCCACGTCCGCGACGCGGGCGCCGGGAGCCAGCGCCAATTTGTCGACCACCTCCTTGGGCTTTTGCCAGGCATCGCGGGACGGATCGTTCATGTACCGGTAGGCCATTTCGCCGCAGCCGGCTGCCCATACGAGCACGATCAACGATGCGAAAACCCGCCGCATGTCCGGAATGGAGCGTCCCGCTATCGTGTGGTGTATCCACCGTTGGCGAAAATGGTCTGGCCGGTGATCCACTACCCCTCGGTCGCGAGAAATCGCAGGATAGGTACGATATCTGCGATTTGCGTCAGTTGGTTCCCCATGGCTTGCGACTTGTGATAGGCCACACGCTCAGGCGTTTCCTGTCCATAGAAAAACGGCGTATCCATGGGGCCTGGCGCGACGGCGGTGACCGAGATACCGCGCGGTGCGAACTCCTTTGCCGCCGCGCGCGTGAAGTGCTCCACGGGAGCTTTGGCGCCCGCATAGGTGGAATAGCCATCCGTAAACGCCGCCAACAGCGACGTCACGATGGTGATGATTTTGCCGCCGTCGTTCAGATGAATGCCGGCTTCTTTGATGAAAAAATAGGCCGACTTCGCATTGACGGCGAACATCGTATCGAACTCTCGCTCGGTGGTCTCGACGATCGGTTTGCGCAACACCATGCCGACGGTGTTGACCGCAATGTCGATGCCCCCGAAGCGATCCTTGGCCGATTTGAACAGCGCGGCGATCTGTGCGGGCTGGGTCAAATCGCCTTGAACGGCATACGCATCTCCTCCGGAATCCTTGACGGCTTTGACCGTCGCGTCTGCGTCCGAACGGGCGGCGTCGCTATGATAGTGCACGACGATCCTCGTGCCGTCCTTCGCGAGTTCCCGACTCAGGAGACCGCCGAGATTCTTGGCGCCGGCGCCGATGACCGCCACTTTTCCTTTGAGCGTATGATCAGGCATAGTTGCTTCTCCTATTGTTTTGCGGCAGCGAGCCGTCGCCAAAAATTATTCCCCATGTCTGATGGAGAAAACTGGTTCAATCCCTTGGGGTGCTGTCCCGGTCTTCGTGCCATAACATACGCTGTAGCATCACCCGGCGAGCGCTTCGCGCCGGTAATCGGACGATTTGCCTCGCCCTCATGTCAATGCCAGACTGTCATCCGCGAAAGGAGCCTTATGAAAATCGTTGAGATCGCCTTTACCTGCTATCCGGTTGCAGACCTGCCGCGAGCCCGCCGGTTCTATGAGGACGTGCTCGGCCTGAAGCAATCGCGTCTATTCGGCACGGAGGACAAAGGATTCGTCGAATACGATATCGGGGCCGGCACGCTCGCGATCGGCAATGGGTCGTCCGATTGGCCGCCTTCGCCGGGCGGCGGATCGGTCGGACTCGAAGTGGACGACTTCGACGCGGCGATTGCGCGTCTCAAGGCAAGCGGCTGCACGTTCCGTCTCGATCCTTTGGAGACGCCGGTCTGCCACATGGCCGTCGTCTCCGATCCGGACGGCAACTCCGTGACGATCCATCGGAGGAAATGATATCAGCCGGCCCCGTTGCTCCGTACTGACGGCGCCCGTACAATGCGCCGACCCATGAGCGGAATTAGCACCCATGTGTTGGACGTGACGCGGGGTAAACCGGTAGGCGGGATGGCCGTTGTGTTGGAAGTACAGGGCCTGACCGGAGGATGGAAACTGATCGGCAAAGGACTGACCGATGCGGATGGGCGAAGCGACGGCCTGTTTCCTTCGAATCAACGGCTGCAGGCCGGAACCTATCGGATGACGTTCGACACGAGGACCTATTTCGAGTCGCAGAAGCAACCGGGCTTGTATCCGGAGGTCTCCATCACCTTCACGATCCGCGACGCCGCACAATCCTATCATCTCCCCCTCTTGCTCAGCCCTTTCGGATATACCACCTACCGGGGAAGCTGAGTGGTCGTGCCTGAGCAGAACGTCTCTCCAGGCCCGAGCACGTGCAAACCGTCCAAACATTCCAGGATGTCCACTATCGAGCCTTCCACTGCCAATTCCACCGGCCGGTGAGTCCTCGCACGCGGGGTCGTTCCTAGACCTATGGCCTCGCTCAACCAGCCGGACTTCGACCATTCCGCGTAGGCTACGAACGTGCTCTTCCCTCTGACCGCCGGCTTGCGTCTGGCGTTCCCGGAATTGATCGGCGATAGCGTCACTCGATGAGCGTGGCGGTTCAGCAGTCGTTCCGTATCGACAACCAGTACCATCTGCGGCCGGGCGCCGCAGGCCTTCCGATGGCGATTGAGACGGCCCGCGTCGAGCCAGAAGAACACCTTCCGGTTGAGCAGGTAATACCAGTCAAACGGCGTGAGTCCGATCACACATCGTTCCAGCGCCCCGACCGGCATCGGCTTCTGGTCGCGAATCTGAATCCCGCCGGGAGACAGCGCCGTATGAGTGGGCCGATGCCGACGCTCGTACCGATCGCGGGCTTGCTTGGGCAGGTCGAGCAAGTCGAGCAGAGCCGATGTACTCAACAGTCCATGCCGTTCGATAGACGGCCAATT
>DATFDJ010000011.1:0-40416 GCA_035252115.1 Nitrospira sp.
GCAAAGCCCCCGAGCCGTCCGTGGACCCGTCGTCCACGCAGATGATTTCGTAATCACAAAAGGTTTGAGCAAAGGCGCTCTCCAGCGTGTCGGCAATATACCGCTTGCCGTTATAGACCGGGATGACAACGGTCACAGATGGCATAGTGGACTGTCCCTCAGTAGAAGGATTATAGATGGTATTGACCTTCATGTCTCGACCGAGAAACATCGTTCCTCGATCAACCTACGACAAAATCAAGGACCGGATCGACGCGAAGCCGCCATAACGAGGATTGCGGTGGTCGTGTGGTGGGGCAGGCCGTCGGGCCGACTCCGCCCCGCCCATAGACATTTGTATCGGCATCTCTCCGGCTGATAGCATTTCATTGCCGCATGCGACCGAGCCGAAGGGGTTTTCATCCGAATCGCAAACTTTGACAAGGAGGCGCGCCATGAGAATTATTTCCATCTCATCAATCGCCGGTACGGCTCTCATCACGATGCTGTCCGTGGGCTGTACAACAAGCCCCGATCAACAACGCACGCCTTGCGGGACCGACTACTCTTGTTTGTCCAATGCTGTCTTTCAATACCGCCACCAGGCCGATCAATTGAACGCACTGGCTCAGCGTTACGAAATGGAGGCCGATGTGCAGGCGAAACAGGCGGGGGTGGAGACCGAGGAAGTCAAGCGCAGCCGCACCCTGGCCCAGCAGTATCGTACTGAAGCTCGGGAGGCGGACGATTTGGCACGCCAGTACCGAAGTCAGTTACCGCACAACGTCGTGTATTGATCGAGCGGGTGTTATTTTTCCGACCCGGTCGGCATGGGCGGCTGGTTGATCTCCGGCACGGCAAGGCGGCGATCCACGATGCAGGCGTGACGGGCGTCCAATGAAGCGGCTGTCGCGGAGCAATAGCGTGTGATGGCTTTCGCCAACCGCAGAGAAGCCGCCGCCTTTTCCTCTTGTGCCTCATGAAGCAGCGCGACTTCCGGGTCGCGCGTGGGACCGGCGCAGCCGACACCGAGCACCGGGACGATCGACACAAGCAGCAGTATGAGTGAGTAGTTCTGTTGCAGACGGGTTCGTTGAGGCATAAAAAAACGTCCTCCTGGTTTTTGGGAACCAACAGGACGTCGTTGTCCTCAACGTCAGCGAGAAACGAAGACTGCGCTGTCCTCTCCTCTCGCTTTCCAGTAGCCTACCGGCGCGCTCATCACAAGTCAAGAGCCCATCCGCACATAACAGCTATAGCCCTGTAAGATTATGGCAGGAGAGTGACGGCCGTGTAGCAAGCCGGTAAAAGAACGGAACCGGAACGGTCCGGACCGAGCACGTCGAAAAGGGGCAACGCTTCGCAATAGAACGCGCTTTCAGTTGGATGGTTGTTTTTCGGCATGGAAGACAACACTCGATTCATGAGGAAGACCAGAATGAGAAAGACCATGGCCATCATGACGCCGATCCACCATATTGAGATGCGGTCTTCGCGGGATCGGCGCTCTTGCCTGAAGCGTTCGTTCAGCGCCTCGTGTGTCTTCGCAAAATGGCTCTCGATCCCTTCATCGGATCCTTTTCTGGCGGAATAGACCATGGGCCACTCTCGTTTCGGCAGGAGCCCGTGAACCAAGACGTCAGTTATCAGGTTAGCAGTCCTCGGTGGAGGAGAGAAATACGGAGAACTACCTGAGATCGATTCGTTGAGTACCGGCGACACGAGGACACCGGGGCCTGCTGTGACAGACACAGTTCGCGTTCCTGGAAGTGAAGGAACGGGGTACGATAGACTCCTATACCGTGATGAACCATCCGGCGCGCGTGTTGTGTCTTGCAACTCTGCTCTTTTCTTTTTTACCGAATCACGTTTCGGCGGAACCGAAGACGCTCACCGTGGTGGGCGAGCAGCGCGTGGAGACGTACGACACGTTTGCAAACGCGCAGCGCCTCGCGGTGGTCGCGGCAAAATTACAGGCCCTCGAGGAGGCGGTGACGTACCTGACTTCGGTCCCGGCCATCGTCCAACTGGGTCTGAATCGCGAAGAACTTCGGGCCTATACCGCCGGATTTTTCGAGATCAGGCTGTATCCCAGCCAAACGACCCGCGACGGCTCCGTCGAGACGATTTCGGTCACGGCGGCAATCGCCGTCGATCCGGCCGTCGTCGTTCACCGGCTCGAAAGCGTCATGGACAATGAACGAGCCAAGACGGAACTGACGCGCATCCGAGACAAGATCGATGCCTACCAGAAAGAGCTCGCCAACGACCGGCAGCGATTGGCCCTGAGCAAGGATGCCGGAGAGGCAAAGACCGTCCTCCAACATCGCGCCGACATCCTCACCATGATGGACACGGAGGAAGAACTGGCACGGACGTGGACCGGCCTGCTCGGCCTGCGAGACCGCGAGGGCCAATCCCGACAGAGCCGTGCACACAAGACCGACCCGACCGGCACGCCGGACAATGCCGAGGAGCATCGGAAGAAGGGGGTGGTTCTGACGCAACAGGGACACTACGATGCGGCGCTGGCGGAATTCCGCCTGGCACTCCGGATCATGCCCGATCTCGACCGGGCTCATCTGGGTATCGGAGCGGCCCTGCAGGGGAAAGGTGATCTCGACGGAGCGATGGCTGAATACCGGACAATGCTTCAGCGACATCCCGACGATCCCGATGCGCACAACAACCTGGGCAGCGCTCTCCAGCAAAAGGGCGATCTCGCCGCAGCGATCGCAGAATATCGCACGGCTCTCGCGTCTCGCCCCAACGATGCGCTGACCCATTTCAATCTGGGAACGGCATTGTCTTCAAAAGGCCAGACCGATGAGGCCATTGAGGAATATCGGGCCGCGATCCGAATCAACCCGGATTTTTTGCAGGCCTACTTCGACCTCGGCAGTCTGCTGAGAGACACCGATCAAACCCGAGACGCCATGGAAGCCTTCAGGCAATATCTCGGCCGAGCGCCCGACACACCGGCCAATCAGCGCTGGATCGAACAGGCGAAAGCCTATCTCGAGAAGAATAGAGAAAGGCAGCATGACCGGGGCGGTCGTCGAGGCTCGTAATGGTGTCCTGCGATGACCGCAATTTTTAAGACGGATCTAACGTTCCCTTAACCTCGGGGCATTATGTAGATTCTCGAAAGAGAGGGAACAGGCGATGAGGGAACCATCGAATCAGTCCAGACGGTTCCTTCTCTCGTTGTTGCTGTTGCCGGTCGCACATCTTCTCGGTTGCGCCGGCGTCGACGTGCTCAGGCTTTCGAACGAGACGTTTTCTCCCGCCTCGGGCGATATAGAAATCTTGGATCAGTACCCCGCCCGCCCATTCGTCCAAATCGCGGAGTTGATGGTAGACAGTGTCTGGCTGAGCGCCGACTCCAAGCGGCAGAAGATTGTTGAGGAAGCCGTCACGTTGGGAGCGGATGCGGTGGTGTTTCAGGAGCCTCAACTCGTACCGCCGGGCCGGTGGAACTGGGCGACTGAGTCGAGCGACCCTGCCGTTTCGTCGCCGACGGAGATCGATAAACCGCTGTCCGACCAATTGGAGTCCTCGTCACGAGACGACAATTTCGGTCCCGAGGCGAGGATTGTCTTGACGCGCGGCGGTGGTCATGGCGGCGGCCACGGAGGAGGTCACGGGCATCGGGGAGGCCATTGGGGAGGACGATCGGGACACAGGCATTTTTTCTCTCAAGGCTGGGGGATCGGCGGATGGAGCTACTTGCCTTATCGGGGTGGCTATTCTATCGGCGGAATGTATGCGCCCTATTCATATGGAATGTATCCGCGTTACGGCGCTCCTTTTTTGAATACCGCCGTTATTGCCACTGCAATTCATTACACGGATTCACGTTAAGCGGCCGTTCTTCTCCTGGGACTCTGACGCAGAACACAGGCACTCCGGTGGGGCGGTACGGTGAGGAGGCGAGCCCCCGCGGCCTCAGAGGCGCGCCGGGGGACTCACCGCTTTTACGCCACTGCGTTGATCTGATTCGCCGTGCTCGAGGATGATGTTGCCGTTTGGGACGCCATCGACTGCTGATATTGTGCCAACAGGTCCGTGGCGAGGGCGCCGGCCAAGTTGTCGATGAACGAACCGCCGGTCGTGTTTGACGGGGTATTCGTTGGTGCGCCGGATTCCATGGCCGTCCCACTCAAGGAGTCTTCTGTAGACCCCTTGCCGTGCCCGCCACCGTGATGGTGATGATGGTGGTGTCCCTTGGACTGCGCAATGCCCGATGTCTGAGACTGATCCGTTGACTGAGCCTGGCTGGCATTCAACTGAACCGCTTGCTGTGAGATCGAGGCGGTGTCAGTCGAAGGTTGACAACCGGAGCACGATGAACTAACCGGGGGAGAGCCGGTACTGGAAAGATAGGTCTGCAGCCATTCTAAGGGGGAAGGGGACGCGCCAACACCAGACACTGACATACAACCTCCTCCGCAGCCAATGGATCGCGCGATCCGTGCGTGTCGATCCACTGTTCTCAGAGCGATGGGCAGCCGGTCCTTGGCGACCCACGAATGCCTTATCGGTTCAGTGAACCGATACCTGGAGTCTCGACGGAAGCAAGGACTACGCCGCAAATCACCGAACCCAAGAAGCTCCACTCCATAGAGGCATTGCATCGTATGGCTGGAGATAAGCCGGCAAAGATTGCCGCTTCGGGATTGCCGATTAGCTTTCCCCGGCAAAGATGACCCGGCGAGCTTACATTGTCTTTGTATCCTTATTCCGGGCTCTTCTCCTTCTTGGCTTTACCTTGTCCTTGACCGCGCTTCCCGTGATGGCGCTTCCCCTTGTGACCGCCTTTCCCCTCACTCTTGCCTTCCATCTTCGAAGAATCACCCGACGGGGCCGGCGTTGAAGGAGCCGGTGCGGGAGCCGGCGCCGGTTCCTGCGCCAACGCACCGATGAATGTGAACAGGACCGCGGCCGCAATGAATGCCTGCGCTATTTTAATCATATTGCTCTCCTTATGGCTGGGTTGATCTCAGTCGAGAAGCTGCTGTGCGACAGTCGCTCGTCAATCCGGAAAGGTTACAGGCCGTCGCGGCTGTGCTCCAGCCGCTGTGAGGCGCCCGGAACCGCCGGGGCTGCTATTGGCCGAACGATCGGACATAGAGCAGCACCTGCCACGCCTCGGCTTCACTCAGTATCAGCGGCACGAACGAGGCCATATCGGTGCCGGGACTCCCATTTTTGAGGATCCACCACAGTTCGCCGTCCGTTCTGGCGGCCTGCCACGCCTTATCGGTGAAATCGCGGGGAAGCTTGCCCCGGAGACCTTCCACCCCGCTCAACCCTTTTCCATCCCGTCCATGACAGGTCACACAGAACGCCTTCCCATGAAACAGCGATCGCCCTATCTCGACGTTCGCCTCGGTCGGTTGGAAGGGGTTCGTCCACGTGCGGGCCTCTTCGATGTGCTCTGCAGGGACGCGGGGCCGGAGGACGGCTTCATCCGCGGCAAGAACGGACACCGTTCCTTGCTCCATGAACATGACGGCGCAGCAGAGGAACCGGCCGCTCACATGAACGAGCATCTGTCTTCTGTGTCTGCCCATGGAATGATGTGCATCAATGCAACGAACAGGGCCGGCCCACCCGGAGAGCGGGCGAGGCCGGCCTGCTGATGCTTATTTCTCGGAATGACCGGGAAATTTGTGGCCAACCGATTGCGGGAACGAAACAGTCCCGTCTGGAAATTCCAAGCCCGGCTGCCACAAATGATAAATGACTCCGTCCGTTTCCATCGCGGCTTCGGCTACTTTGGCTGCTTGATCTTCCGGCATGTCCAAGACCTTGACGCGCCCTGTCGCAATTTCGACTCGGTGATCATGGAAATGACGATGCCATTGAATGGGGGGAAGCTTTCGGGTGAGGTCCTTCGCGACGAAATATTCGATACCGACCAACTGTGCCTTTGGGTCCGTCGACTCATACAGCAGGCATTGAAAGATCTTATCGGAAATCGGTTTACAGTAGTGGTGATATGGACCACCCGGTTCCCCATTGGCCATCACATGAGGGGCTATCACGTGAATATCGTACCCATCGGCCGGCGATTTCGGTTCGTCGGCGGCGGCCTTGCCGACAATGAGTCCGAGACTCGCACACGCCGCAATCGTCACACACGCGCACAGTGCTCGTTTCATCACTCTCACCTCCTTGTTGTCGAACCATGACCCTTCCCTCCTTAGAGAAGGGTCATGGGAAAAAGATTCGTCGTCTGAAAATTTTATTTCGGCAGTTTCGGCACGGTGATTTTCAGAGGCGCCCCGGTGAGGGCCTTCAAGAATTCCAACAGATCCGCCTTTTCTTCCGCCGTCAGCCCCAACGGCTTGATCAGCGGGCTGAGGTGCGGATTGCCGCCGCCGCCCCGGTCGTAAAACTCGACGACCTCTTCGAGCGTCTTGAAGACGCCGTCATGCATGTACGGAGCCGTTTCGATGACGCTCCGCAACGTCGGCGTCTTGAACGCGCCTTTGTCTTTCTCGGCACGCGTCACCATGTACCGCCCCAAGTCTTCTTTCAATTGCCCCGCTTGAGGCACGCCGAGATTGTGGAACTTATTGTCGGTGAAGTTCGGCCCGTTGTGACAGAGGATGCACCGGGCTTTCCCCTTGAACAAAGCGAGTCCCCGGATCGCCGCCTCGTTCATCGCACCGGCCTCTCCCATCACGTGCTTGTCGAACGCGCTATTCTGGGACACGATCGTCCGTTCGAACGCCGCAATGGCTTCCGCGATGTGCTGGAGACTCGCGCCGCCGCCGAAGATGAGCTGAAATTGCTTTTGATAGGCGGGAATCTTGGCAATCTTGGGTACCACGGTGTGGTGCGCTTCGGCCATTTCGACAGGATTGTGAATCGGTCCGATGGCCTGCTCTTCCAGCGAGTTGGCGCGCCCGTCCCAGAACTGCAAGGGAATGAACCCGGTGTTGTACACCGTCGGCGCTTGTCTTCCTCCGGCTGTGCCGAACGCGCCGATGGAAAACTGTCGCGCATCCGCAAATCCCGTCCCCGGGTTGTGGCAAAAGGCGCAGGACACGGAATTATTCTTCGACAGTCTGTTGTCGAAGTAGAGTTGCTTGCCCAGTTCGACCTTCTGGTCGTAGCTCAGGTTCGTCGGCGGGGTCGGCACATGAGTCGGCATGGGGCCGATGTCCGGAACGGTGACTCCGTCCACCGTTATCGTTCCATGGGGGGCATATCCCGATGGTGCGGCCGATGCCAGGGGTTCTCCTGCGGCAATCCATAGTCCGAACAGGAGACCGACAGTGATAAGCCGAGAATCGCTCAACAATGATCGAAAACCCATAGCGCTTCCTCCTAGTGGGATGTCCAAAACGATACGTTTCACAACTCCGGTGGTTCGCCCCTCACCGTCTCCTCTTCCCCCCGGTGGGGGCGGAGGGGGACTCGCGCATGTGTGTCCCGAAAGTCAGGCACAGTACCATGTTTCATGAAACGGGAGGTAGCCGGCATTGAGACGTCGCGAATATGTGAAGCGTGACGCGAGGCCTTTGGCCATCCATTTTGCGTATGGAAATTGACGATAAGTAATTGAATATCAAGCCTAATCTTACATGAAGCCGGAAACGGTTTTGTGGTAGGCTATCCCAGACACTGAGCTAAGGAGTGCGCGTTGATGCGTATCCCATCGAGAGTCGTCCTTCCGTTTGGTTACCGGATCTCGGTCCGCCAACTCTCCGATGCGGAGATGGACCGGCGGGACCCGAATGCCGACGGTATTTGGGACGACGAACTGAAAACGATTTATCTCCGGAAACGCTTACCCGTGACGAGGCGGCGGTATATCTTGGCCCATGAGTTGGGGCATGCCTGGCTCGATTGGCAACATCGTCATCTAGACAACGGAAAGGCCAAGACGTAACGACGGGGTCAGGAACCATTTGTGCGCAGCACCCTTCGGGTCGTTCCGACAAATGGTTCCTGACCCCGTACCGCACCCGTTATCGTATTGATGATCTTCCATTCAGCTTCGGTGACAGGCTGGACCGATAGTCTCGATCCTTTCCGTAACAAGACCATGCCTTTCAGCCGGGGTTCTTGCCGGAGCCGATCGAGAGTAATGGGTTCCGGAAAGGTCCGACGATATCGGATATCCACCATATCCCATCGGGGATTCGCCGTGTCGCTCGCCGGGTCATAGTGGTCGCTCCTACGATCGAATTGCGTATCGTCCGGGTAGGCCGTCCGTACCACTTCTGCAACGCCGACGACTGCCGGCGGATCGGCGTTGCTATGGTAAAACAACACTTGGTCGCCGACGGTCATTTCCCGCATGAAATTTCTCGCCTGGTAGTTTCGGACGCCATCCCAGGCCGTGGTTCCCTTCGGTGACTCAGCCAGGTCTTGGATGGAAAACACTGAAGGCTCCGATTTCATCAACCAATACCGACGTGGTCTTGCCATTCGATTCTCCTTGTGTGCCCAATCCCTCTGCTCGCCGAGCCGTTTCTTCCAGCTCTGTACTCAATCTGAGGTCTCTCGATGGAATTGACTCCTCTGTTGTTTGCCCTTTACAAACTCGCGAAATATTTCCTGTACCCGCTCACGTGGGTAATCCTCCTCGTCGTGCTCACGGTCTGGCTGGTCTTCCTTCCGCAGAACGCCACCCGACTCAGATGGACGAGGATCACGGCCTCCGCTTCGCTGATCGTTCTTCTCTTGGTCTCCAACCCGTTCCTTTCCAATCAGCTCATCGGTACGTTGGAAGGATGGTATCCCTCTGTTCCGCCGGCATCACCCCGCCCGCACGACGCCATTGTGGTGTTGAGCGGCGGCATTCTTGACCGTGGAACCCTTCGCCCGAGCGACGAGCTGTCGTCCTATTCCCGCGACCGCACAATCTGCGGCGTCGACCTCTACCAGCAGGGCTACGCCCCGAAGCTTCTCCTGACCGGAGGCGATGCCCACGTATTTAGATCCGGTCCCATCGAAGCGTTGAAAATGAAGGAGTGGGCGGAACGGCTCGGTGTCCCTCGGGCCGATATCATGACCGAAGAGGAATCGCGGACAACCTACGAAAACGCAATCGGTACCAGACGGCTGCTGGGCCCGAGCTCCATCGTCCTGGTCAGCAGCGCATTTCACCTTCCGCGGGCGGTTGCGATCTTCGAAAAACAAAGGCTTTCAGGTAACGCCTGCGCCCTGCGACTACGTCGCCAGGCATCGCCCGTTCGAAGCGTGGAACGAGCTCGATCTCTTTGACTTTCTTCCCAACGACATGGCGATCAAGCACACCCGCCACGTCGTGGACGAACTGACGGGCATCCTCATCTATCGGATCGCCGGCAAGCTGTGAACCGGGGCGGTCAACTCCCGCACTGATCAGTGCCTCCACGGTTCTCTCGCGTCCGTTCCCGTTCTTCCAAAACATCGACGAGGGCTCGATACGTCAGTTCACGGATCCGCGCCTTCGATGTCGTCTGATCTCCGCCCGTTTCGAGCCACACCTGTTGGGCAACCTGCGTTTCCGCTTCATTGCACAGACTCCACATGCGATGGAGAAAATCCGGCGGAAGTCCCACCTGGATGCCTTCCGATTCGATGCGATCGTCGAGTATCGCCAACAGATCCGAAATGGCCTGATCGGCCCGGTAGGGAACAGGAGAGAAGCCGAACGATTCGTGCGCGGACTCCTCCTGCTTCGCCTGCTCGACCAAGTCCTGCATGTATCCCTTGAGGAGGCCGACGATGTGACCGGAAATTTCCATAGGCCGCCGCACCTCCAATCCCACAACATTATGGAGGCCACCGCGGTGAGGAGCAAGCGGTTGACCGCTCAGCCGGCCGCCTCTTATGATGCGACGTAGATTTGCTTCGACATGGCTGAACGATTTGAAATTGCTCTCAACACGCCGGCCGGTCAATTGACCACTACGCTGGACGTTCCGACAAACTTCGTGCCGGTCACCGCCATCGTCCCGCTGTCGCGACGGCTCGGAGAAGAAGCCGGTAGTTTGGAAGTCCATCTCGCGGCGGAACGAGGCGAAACGGTCTCGTGCCGGATGGGCTGTGCGGCCTGTTGCCGCATGTTGGTGCCTCTCTCCCCTCCGGAAGCTTTTGCTCTACGGGATTACGTTGTGCAACTTCCGGAAGCTCAGCGCGCCACGATGCTCAGGAAGATTGCGGACACCAAGGAAAAGTTGAAAACATCCGACTTGCTTGACCGGCTCTGGGCGGTCGCCGATGCCACAGAGCCCATTCCAGACGAAGAATTGGACCCCTTGAATCGTGCCTATTACGCGCAGCGCCATGCGTGCCCGTTTTTACAACATGAGATGTGTTCTATCTACGAGGCCAGGCCCGCCGCCTGCCGCGAACTCTTGGTGACGTCCCCCGCAGATCTGTGTGAGGACCTCATCAACAACCCCGTGACTCCGCTGCCGGTTTCGCTTCGCATCGGCACGATCCTCGGCATCTTATGGGGATCTATGACTCAGACGGCGCCCCGCCTCATTCCGCTCCCGATTGCATTGGATTGGGCCGAGCGGCACGAGAAGGCATCGCGGCACACCTGGCCCGGCTCGGCTCTGATCGATCGCCTGTTGGATGTGATGTGGCGTTTTTTGAGCCAGGAGTTCCAAGCCAGATCAGGAAAGGTGGATATCAAATGATCGATAGACGACCCTCGCGCGATTACGCACCCTCACCCCTCTCCCTTCTAGGGAGAGGGAAGTTGAAACAGCAGAATGCCTGACCCTTCAACGTGGAGGGAAGAAGAAAAATCAAGCGAGCTGAATTACCCTCGCCCCTCTCGGGGAGAGGGGAGGGTGAGGGGCAACTGATCAGAGGAGCGACCATGCAGAAACCCGTCTCTGACAAGAACAAACTGAGGCGGCAATGAACGTCTCAAAACCCTCTCCCTTTAAGGGAGAGGGAAAGGGTGAGGGTAATCGGTCGCTCCCCCGAACGTTGCGTCGCAATCAAACGGAGGCTGAACAGCGTCTATGGCGGCTGCTCAGGGATCGACAAATCGATGGCCTCAAGTTTAGACGCCAACATCCCATCGGACCATATATCCTGGATTTCTATTGTGCGGAACATCGTCTTGCCGTCGAACTCGATGGCGGACAGCACGCCCTTTCACGGAAAGATACGATTCGCGACCGCTGGTTGAATGTCCGAGGTTGCCGCGTTCTGCGATTTTGGAATCACGATGTCCTGACTCAACCTGGAGCAGTGCTTGAATCGATCCTTCTCGCGATTACGCACCCTCACCCTGCCCCTCTCCCTGCCCCTCTCCCTGGAAGGGAGAGGGAAAAAGTCTAGGGAGAGGGAAAAAGAGAAGGCAAGCGATCAGAAATAACCCTCGCCCCTCCGGGGAGAGGGGAGGGTGAGGGGCAACTGATCAGAGGAGCCAATATGCAGAAGCCTGTGCTGGCCTGTCTCGATCTCGAAGGAGTGTTGGTGCCGGAGATTTGGATCAACGTCGCGCGGAAAACCGGCATCGAAGAATTGAAAATCACGACCCGCGAAATGCCGGACTACGACGCACTCATGAAGCGCCGCCTGTCGATCCTGGACGAACATCGGCTCACGATCGCCGACATTCAGTCGGTGATCGATCACATGGGCCCTCTGGACGGCGCGCCGGATTTTGTGCAGTGGCTCCGCGAACGCTGTCAGGTCATCATTCTGTCGGATACGTTCTATCAGTTTGCGCTGCCGTTGATGCGGCACTTGGGGTTTCCCACGCTGTTCTGCAATCAATTGGACATCGACCAGGCCGGACGAATCCGCGCCCATGTGATGCGAATGCAGAACCAAAAAAAACATTCCGTGGCCGCATTCAAATCGCTCAATTTCTTCACCATGGCCGCCGGCGACGCCTACAACGACACGGCCATGTTGGCGGAAGCCGACGCCGGTTTCTTTTTCCGGCCGCCCGCTCATCTGCCCAAGGAATTTCCGCAGTTCCCCGTGACGCAGACGTATGCTGAGCTACAGGAGCGGTTCGCTCAAGCGGGAAATCTTTGCCCCTAAACAAGAGGGCGTGAAAAACTGTGACCGTTTCATCGATAGGCATCACGCCGATGTTTCACAGATAGGACTCGAACGGTTTTCTCAACATCGTTGATTTCATATAAGACACGATAGTCCCCGACTCGTACTCTCCAATCACGATCGCCTCCCACAAGTTTCTTACATCCCGGCGGCCTCGGATTGTTCTTCAGTTCCTTGAGCGATGAAACAACGCGAACGAAATCTCGTGGAGACAATCGTCCGAGTGCACGTTCAACCGAGCGCTCAAGAAAAACGCCGTACACGCCCCGCAGTCTCCTGGAGAAACAGATCGAGAGAACGGAATCGCAGCGGTTTTTTTCTGAGATGTTTGAGGATCTTCAGATCCTCTGCATCCTCAAGCCGTGCCAGCATGTCTCGGTACTGTTCCAGCGGGATAATCACTGCAGCCGGCTTTCCTCTCTTCACGATAATCTCGGGAGCAATCTGATAGGACTTGGGACGAGTCTTATTTTTCACGCCATGTCACCTCCGGTTGCCTCACTATACATTTGCGGTGTAAAAAGAAAAAGCCCTGCCGGCTCTCTCGTGGGCTCGAGGCGGGTCACGCTTCAAGCGACCGACTTGATATCGCTTCTCGGCTAAAAATTCGCCCAGAGCGAGAGATATGCCCAGAAGCCACCTTCCCGTCCGCAAACATGTGCGTCCAGGTGAAATCGGCGCCCGCTCATCTGCCCAAGGAATTTCCGCAGTTCCCCGTCACACAGACCTACGATGAACTCAAAGAACGATTCCGCCAGGCCGGGCATCTTCCAGGCTGAAGAATTCTTGGGGGAATGATCGCAAACCATGTCCGGCACCCCTCACCCAGCCCTCTCCCCCGCTGGGGGAGAATGTGGCGGAACAGGCTTCCGCTTATAATGATGCAAATCTCGGAGACACAATACTCGCTGGACTGTTGAGTGCCATGATGCGACTTGCGATCGTTTCCATCGCTCTGCTCGTGAGTGGGTGTACCTTACTGGAGCGGTTCTGGGACGACGAGGTCCTCAGCAAGTATGCGCCCAATGTTTTGCTGGAACAGCAAAAGACTCATCTGGCCGAAAGCCTCAACTTCTGGCTGGGGCGGCCCAAGAGTGAACGGATACGTGTCGCAGGCGATCCTCAGGAATGTGTGACGCTCGGCCCAACCGGAGAACGATGTGAGTGGAAGTCCGCATGGGTGACGACGAATTCCGTATCGCCGACAGGCCAATCCAGAATGGCCGGCTCCGATGGGCGATATCAATACATCACGTTTTTCTATGACCGAAGCGGGATCGCCGGCTCATGGAGTTATCGCGGGCCGTATGGCGAGTTCACCAATTCAAATTATAAGGAAACGAAAACCGGCCGAACGCCATCGACCCAATCAGCGGCATCGCCGGACGCGCAGTGGATTCATCCCACGAAGGCCCGAGAAGCCTTTACCCAAGATTACTTTCAATGCCAGGACGACATGAAGCGAGACCCACGGGGCCAAGTGGGATCAAGATTTCTGATGCAAGATGCGATCGAGCGCTGCGTGAAAGACAAAGGGTGGATTCAGAACGTGAAGCAATAGCGTTTCTTCGGCAAGGTCATGTTGCTCTCGCAGTGGCTCAAAGAAGCTAAGCTTGGGTGAGGAGTTGCGAATACAATTCGGGAAGGTTGGAAAATCTACAACCATGGACGTATTGGCTATCAGCCGTCAGCAATCAGCCTTCAGTTTGTGAGTGATAGCGGACAGATGCGAGACTTCAGAAAGCTCAAAGTCTGGGAGAAGGCACACAGTCTGAGTTTGGCGGTCTACCACGCCACGTCAGCGTTCCCACAGAGGGAATTATTTGGGCTTACCAGCCAGCTGAGGCGAGCCGCAGTGTCAGTGCCGGCAAATATCGCAGAAGGTTGTGGAAGAAGTGGCGAACCGGAGTTGGCTCGGTTCTTAAGGATCGCCCTGGGATCAGCAAGTGAGCTCGAATACCACATAATCCTATCGACCGATCTATGCTATCTGACCAAGCCCGCCAGCCACCATCTGCTCAAACAAGTGACTGACGTGAAGCGGATGCTTACTTCCTTGATACAGAAGCTGACTGCTGATGGCTGAATGCTAATAGCGATAGCTAAGGACCTTGGCTGAAAAGAAGAAGCCCCGCGGGGGATCTCCCCGCGGGGCTTTCTTTTATTAGGCTACAAGCGGGTCGCGCCAGTGGCCTAACATGTCACGCAAGCTTAGAAGTTCGCCCAGAGGGAGAGATACCACCACTGCTGATTGGAATGGTTGCCCAAGTTTTGCCTGATATAGTCGCCGGTCCACAGATAGCCGTAGGTGCTCTGGAAGGCCACCTTGCCGTCCGCGAACATATGGGTCCACGTCCAATCGACTTCATCGCCGACATGTTTTGCGGTATTGTTGGCTCGTGAGAACACATAGGCGCTCTGCGAGCCCCGATACCAGTTGTCCCGCGCATTGGCGAGATTCAGGTTCGTGTACCAGATTTCAATGTGATCGTCTTTGGTCGGCCGGGCTTGGAAGTTGCCCGACGGGCTCAACATGTTGCGCCATGATTGCACGTCCATGTAGCCCATGTGGATGTGGTTTGTCGGATAGAGGTTTTCAAAGGTATTGGCGGTCGTACAATGGAACTGCGTTCCGGTGCCTGGCGCATTGCAGTTGGCATTCCCGTCGCCGGAGGCATAGTCCAGGTTGAACGCGAGGCGCGGCTTCCACGGCGACTGGTAATGCGTATAGCCGATCCAGTTTCTGGTCGCCCAGGCATTGATGTGGAGATCCATCGAATTTGAACCATTATTCTGACCGGAGGCCATCCGACCCCATTGGTATTCCAACTCGTTCTGGAAGTCGAAGTTACCTTTCCGCATCTCGACCCGGTTGCCGATCGTGTGGCGGATTTGTGAATTCGACTTCGGAACCCACACGCCGACGTTCGACCCGATACCAGGAGTACAAGCAGGACCAGCGCAGCCCGTCACATTCTGACCGTTCATGTACAGGAAATAGTGGGGCTCGAAGATGAACCCAGGTACGGATTTGATCTGGGTATAGACGAGACCCAGCGTGGAATTCTGCTTCGATTGACATCCCGTTGAAGTACCACCAGCGCCGACGCAGTTGTTGAAGCTGCCGGTGGAAGCAGCCTGCCCGATGTTCAGATCGGATTCCCGAAACAGACCGGCGAAGATATCCACCGGCTTGGTCGAATATTGGAACATGAACCCGTCATGGGAGAACCCGGTGTTCGCCCAATCGAAGTGGCCGAACAGAGATTGGGCGCCGAAAATCACGTATTGGCGGCCCGCCTTCAAGCTCAATCCTTGGATACCGCCCAAGTTCCGGATCAACATATAGGCGGCCCGGACACCGAGCCCGCATTGGCCAATATTGACAGTGTTACAGTTGTTGTTTAACGCCGGTCCTCCCGCAGCACCCGGCGCAGCAGGATTGGCGCTTGTGCCCCAATCATTAGAGTAAATCGTTTCCATGTAGAAGTTGACGTCCGGCGACAGATCATAGCCGATACCGAGACGAACCCACTGTTGCACGAAGGAGTTGTTGGCTCCTGGTCCGGTTCCCTTGGCATTCACTCCCGAGTTACAAGCACCCAAGGACCCAGGTGATCCTCCGAAGCAGACCCCTTGACGCCATTCCGGTCTCACGCGGATGTCCGCCCGCATCCAGAAGTTTTTCAGATCGAAATTCTTGCCGATTCTCGGGTCGTACAACTCGTAGGCTTCTTTCTGAGGAATGTTCCGGGGGATCGCCGGGAGGTTGGTGATCTTCTCGCCCTCCGGCAATTCGAAGGCCGCTTGAACCGGGGCTGCCGTGAACGACAAGCCCGCTGCCATGACGGCGGCGCTGAAGAAGGTAGCCAGACTGGCCCACCCTGTCCGACCTAGAATACTTCTCATAGCGTTCCTCCTGTGAATTGGATTACAGCCTTCCACCTGAACCGATCGGTGTCGTGCTGCGCCCTGACATCCAACTGCTTCACGTCGACAAGTTGCCGTTTCGGTGACTCGTCTTGCAGGAAAGGTCCTGTGCCCACCTTCCTGGCGCCGCTGAGTCTTACTGTCCCACCACGTATCGACTCAGACCAGCAAATTCTGCATTCTCAAGTCGGATCAGTTGAGAGCTCGTCACCCCCTTCCCTCAACAGGCCTATCGTGTCGCGTTGCCCCGTTCCGACCCACTCTCGCTGACTCTTCTGTTCACGCCTGGCCCGACGTGCCGCTCTGCTTTTCGGCCGGCGTCGTGGCCGCAGTGATTTCTTCTTCAGCTTCCTTCATCGAGGCCTGGAAATCCTGCTCCACCATCTTGACCTCCTGCTGAATCATGTTGAGCTCGGGCTCAACCGATTTCCGGAGATCCTCCGCCGTTTCCTTGAATCCCTTGACCGCCTTTCCGACCTGACGACCGACTTCCGGCAATTGTTTCGGGCCGAACAGCAAAAAGGCGATGACCAGAATGATGAGTATCTCGCCTGCGCCTAGTCCGAACATACGTCGTCATACGTCAAACGTTATGCGTCATGCGAAAAGCTGGAAAAGGAAGCGTCTGTGCCTCTTGTTCCCCTCACGCCTGACGCTTCACGCTTCACGTCCTTTATCCTTACGATCCTGTTATCCCTGCTTCACTGCCTGATTCTGCTGCGCCGGAGGCGCCGGAGCCGGCTGGTCCTGAGCCAACTGTGTGGGTTGCACCGGCGGCGCGGCATCAGCCGGCGGCGGCGTGACATCGATCGCGTCCGCCTCATTGACGCTTTTCTTGAAACCTTTGATGGCCTTTCCCAGCCCCTCGCCCAATTGAGGAATTTTGCCCGCGCCGAAAATGATCAGCACGATAATCAGGATCAGCAGCAATTCCATCCAACCAAATGATCCGAACATGTCCGGTACGACCTTTCCTCTGCTTCACCACTTTGGTACAGACCAAAGGTTCTACCCAGCGAAAGGGGGGGTCCTTCCACAAACGCGGGAGAGGCTATAGCAGAATGATAGATTAGTCAAGTTTAATTTCCGGCCCTCTGCTGTTCTCGAGGGCCGCCACGGAGCCGAAGACGCGTTAGGGACGCACCGCCATCATGTGGAAGTAATCCACAGGGCTCGGGGGAGCAGAGAGCGCGATGAAAAACGCCTGGGAGTCGTAGCCGATGTCTTCGAGTCCTTTCGCCGCCGCCGTCAATTCCTCCTCCGTGAGATACGCGACGGTGTCCGGAACGCCGGTCGGCTTCAGGCTGCGGACCAATGCCTGCGCGGCTTCGCGCTCTTCCGCCGGCATATCGGGATGGAGCGGGAATTCGACGCTTCGTTCATAGGGACTGGTGTAGGCGCTGTTCAGCGCATGGATCGTTTTCAGGGCCAGTCGATCCTGTTCCCACGGCTGCATCGTACCGCCGACCGACGGATGCGTGGCCAACAGATCCATCAACGTGAGGACATTCGTTCCCAGACTTCGCCCTACGAACTCCCGTTGGCTTTCCACCGTGCGCTCTCCAAATCCCAATTGCTTCCCCACCGCATCAGCCAAGGCGAAATTGACCATGAAACTCTGCTGACCACCGAACTGGCCGGAGCACGGCTTATCCGGATCGTTCAGCACTTTCAAATCGGCCGTCCCGGCATCGAAACTGCTGAAGCCCACCGCATCGGGCGCCAGAAGTCGCTTCGCCTCTTTGAGTGTCGCGAACGCTCCAAGATTCACCGGCACCAACACCTGCTCATCGATTCGCCGTAAAAATTCCGTGACGGTCTTCCGAAACGGCGTGTCCTTCCACTCGATCGGATGATATTCGCGTTCCCACACCAAGTCGTCGAAAAACGCCGGAAAGCCCTTGAGCGCGTCCACATCCTTGCTGTCGAAGGCCCGGACGAAGCCGGCCCAATCCTCGATCTTCGCGCAGAGTTTCTCGCTCAGGTTCGGTCTCGAATG
The DNA here is from genome assembly GCA_035252115.1 of Nitrospira sp. Taxonomy (GTDB): domain Bacteria; phylum Nitrospirota; class Nitrospiria; order Nitrospirales; family Nitrospiraceae; genus Nitrospira_C. The sequence continues at coordinate 17,954 of DATFDJ010000011.1, forward strand.
CTCCTCTTCGATGTCCCCACCGTGCCGCGACAACAATTTGGTGGGGAGATCGTTCCACAATTCGTTGCACATAATGCGATCCACCGTGCCATCGGCCACGTCGGCCAGATGCTCGACGGAGCCGCACAGACCTTCGATGCGATCTCGGTGCTCTGCAAGTCCAGGAGCGGCCATGGCCGCATCGAGCAGCGACTGTTCCCAGTCGACCAGGACATAGCGAATGCGGGGGTAGACCGCCCCTTCTCGGTCCAGCCGCTTGAGATGGCTCAGGAAGCAGGCGGCCAAGTTGCCGTTACCGGGACCCCACTCCATAACGGTGAGAGGTGATGCGTGATGCGTAATGCGTGACTCCAGAGTCTTTTCACTTGACGCCTCGCGCTTCACGCGTAATGCTTCACGTTTCACGACCTTCTCATAGTAGTCGGCCGCCAGTGCATGTGCGAGTCGATAGTCGGCAGAGGCAAAGGTTTGATAGAAACGCCGGACTTGATCCCCGCGGAACCGGTAGAACAATCGATTGATGTGGAGTTGCCACTGATCGACCGGCTTATAGTCCCCGATCAACTGCGGAAGGGCGTCGGCGTCTTGTAACATGTCAGAATCCTTTTCTCACCGTGATGCGTAAGGCGTAATGCGTCATGCGAGTTAGAAATTCTAACAGACCGTTCAAAAGAGCCGCAACTTGACTCTCCTTCGGCCACAGGAGTACGAAGGGGTCATGATTGCACCTTACCTCAGGCTGCTCACAGCCCTCTGGCTGATCGTTCTCATTCCATCGGCCGAAGCGGAGGATCTGCCCATCACCCCGAACGCGTCGATACCGGATTTCCAAAATCGCCTGGAGGACACCAGACCCTACGACTTCAACGCGCCTCCGCAAGGGATGTTCCGCACCATTACGCTGGCCGAAGGGTTCGACGAGGAGCTGAGCTTCCGCCGTACCCATGAGATCGTGCCGGTCAAACCCACCGAACAGTTCCCCTCCGATACGTCGAACGTCTTTATCGTCTTTCAACTCCACCAGCATTACCAGGCCTTTCAGATCTTCGGCCGCTGCTTTCCCGAGGCGGTGAAGGGATCGACTCCCGATACGCTGGTGAGCCAAGACGCGATGTACATTGCGCTCGAAGACGAGTCCGGTTATCTGAAGCTGTCGCCTCCGGATGGAGGATGGAAACCGGGCCGATACCGCGTGGAAATCCACGCGGGCGAGCAAGTGAACGACATGAGTTTGATGGGCACGATGCGATTCACGATCGCCGGATCATAGACCCTCTCCCTTGCTCTCCCACGGGGGAGAGGGCAAGGGAGAGGCCGCCGGCCCGCCGCGGTTTGACGCTCTTTCGGTCGTTCTGTAGAATGCCGCCGTGGCTTCATTCGCCGCCATCCATGTCGGCCTCGGCTACCTCCGATGACGGTTCCTCCCCGTCCATGGATATCGGTCGTCATCCCGATCAAAGACGAACGGGACAATCTCCGACCGCTGACCGATCGGCTCTTAAAGGTTTTGCACGAGCGGGATGAATCCAAAACGACCTCATTTGAGATCATCTACGTCGATGACGGCAGTTCGGACGGCAGCGGCGAAATCATGGACCGGTTGGCGGCCGATCATGCTCAGGTGACGGTCCTCCATTTCGACCGCAACTACGGCCAATCGGCCGGATTCGACGCCGGATTCAAACGATCGTCTGGGGCCTTGGTCGCCACAATGGACGGCGACTTGCAAAACGATCCGGCCGATATCGCCACGCTGCTCCCATACTCCAAGGACTTCGACCTGGTGTGCGGCTGGCGCACCAACCGGCATGACAGTGTGATCCGCAAAATTTCCTCCCGCATCGCCAACGCCGTGCGCAGCGCGGTGACCGGCGACAAGGTGCACGACACCGGCTGCTCATTGAAGCTGTTTCATCGCGAGGTGGTCGAGCGTCTGCAATTGTTTGCCGGCATGCATCGCTTCTTCCCGGCCCTGGCCCTCATGCACGGATTTACCGTCACCGAAGTGCCCGTGCGCCACCATCCGCGCACGCACGGGTATTCCAAGTACGGGGTCGGCAATCGTCTTTTCAAAGGACTGTACGACCTCCTCGCCGTCCGCTGGATGCAATCGCGGGTGCTGCGATACAAATTCCGTGACCCGCGTGAGACGTAAGGCGTTATGCGTGATGCTCAATGAAATCAGAACAGGACGGGCAGAAGACTCACAAGAATCTGGACGCTTGGAACATGGCGATGGATTTGGCTGCTGAAACGTATTCCATCACCAATCGTTTTCCGAGGGAAGAACTGTTCGGACTGGTATCCCAAATCCGCCGGGCAGCCGTCTCCATCCCCAGTAATATCGCCGAGGGCGCGGCTCGAAATTCCCGGAAAGAATATATCCAATTCTTGTACGTCGCATTGGGATCTGTTGCGGAGTTGGAAACGCAACTGCTACTTGCCTTACGCTTGAAGCTTTTCTCGAGCATAGATGTGTTGGAACGAGTCGAACGAGTGAGGCAACTTCTCCTCGGACTTCTGCGATTCCTCAAGCGCCCAAGTTCTTCGCATCACGCATAACGTTTCACGCATGACGACTTCGATATGACTGCGACCGAAACTATCTGGATCGCCATCGGGTTCCTGGGCCAAGGGCTGTTCTTTGGCCGGTGGCTCATTCAATGGATCGCCTCCGAGCGGACGGCGAAGAGCCAAGTCCCGATCGCGTTTTGGTACATGAGCCTCGTCGGCGGACTCATCACGCTAGCCTATGCGATCTACCGTCGGGATCCGGTTTTTATCGCCGGCCAGAGCATCGGCGCGCTGGTCTACATCCGAAATCTCATGCTGATCCACCGCCAGGGACGCGAGGTCATCTCTCCTGTGTCTCCGGCCATCAAGCCTCGCTGATCGCTCGACCCACTGCCCATGGAAGAATCGACTCCGCTATCGCGACATCTCGTCAATCTCGCCGCACTCGCGGTCCTCGCGGGCATTCTCTTCTTCGTCGGGCTCGGTTCGATGGGTTTGACCGACCGCGACGAGGGCCGGAACGCGGAGGCCGGCCGCGAGATGCTGGAGACCGGCGATTGGGTGAGCCCCACGTTCAACTACGAGCCGCGCTACGCGAAACCGGTCCTCGTCTACTGGCTCATGGCGGTGTCCTATAGCTTGTTCGGGGTAAACGAATTTGCCGCGCGGCTCCCGTCCGCATTCTTCGGCCTACTCCTGATTCTCATGCAGTACGCCGGTTTGTCCCGGTTGCTGGGTCCCACGGTCGGCCTGCTCGGGTCGCTCATGCTGCTGCTGAATATTGAAATCATCGGCTTGAGCCGCATAGCCTTGACCGATAGTGTCCTCATCTTCTTCACGACCCTCTCGCTCTGGGCGTTTTGGTTGGGATTCAGCCGATCGGCAAAAGGCTGGATGTGGCTGTTCTACGTCGGAATGGCGTTGGCGACCTTGGCGAAGGGCCCGGTCGGCTTTCTGGTCCCCCTTGTCACTGTGTTGCTCTATCTCGCCATCACGTCGGGCTGGCGTCCCTTCTGGAATCATGGCCGTCCGGTCGCCGGGACCGCGGTCTTCGTCCTGCTTGCTTTACCCTGGTACGCCGTGATGTGGTCGATTCATGGCCAGGAATATGTGGCGATCGCACAGTCCAACACCGTCGGCCGCTTTCTCAGCCCGATGGAGGGTCACAGTTTTACTGTCTTGTTCTATCTTCCCGTTCTCCTGTTTGGGTTTTTCCCGTGGAGCGGCTGGCTGCCGTTCGCGTGGTATCAGGCTTACCGAAGCTGGCGAGAGGCGCGTGAAACGTTAGGCGTAAAGCGTGACGCGTCCGGAGAATTGTCTCCCGCATCACACATCACGCATGACGCATCACAGTCCGACGCCCGCCTGGAATGGTTCGCGGCGGTCTGGGTGCTTGGCACGTTCATATTTTTTACGCTGTCATCGACGCGCTTGCCCCATTACATCGGTCCGTTGTTTCCCGGAGCGGCGATCCTGACAGCCTGTTATTGGCATCGGGGCTTGACCGAGCCGGCGACAAAGGGCGTCCGGGCCTCGATCCATACGACCATGGCGCTGGGGTATGTGCTGGCGGTCGGATTCGCCGCTCTGCCGTCGGTCTATCCTTCCATCGCGGAGAAACTGGTGAAAGAGTTTCCTCTGGCGTTGGATTTCAATTTAGGAAGCGGGCCTTACGTCGCGTCGACTCTGTTGCTCATCGGGATGGCGTTGCTGGGCTATTTCGGCTTGAGCGATTCGCGGCGGGCCGCGGCCTTTTGGGTGGCAGGGGCGACGTTGGCATTCCTGGTGCTGACGGTCGTTCAGTTGGTCGTGCCAGGCGTGAACAAATATTTTATCTCGCCGCCTCAGGTGCTGGCTTACGCAGCGGGCGTCAACTTACAGCCGGGCGACCGTCTGCTGGTGTACGGCTCCACCAGACCGTCGACCGTGTTCTATGCGAGGCGCAAAGCGACGTTCGTTCCGGCGGGGGAAGAAGGTTCCATCGTCCAGGCGCTCGCTCAATCCGGGCGCACGATGGTGATCCTGCCGCAAAGCTTCCGGTCGAAATTGCCGCCGGAGGCCGACAAGCTGGTGCCGATCCTGAAACAACATGGATACCTCCTGCTGGCGGATCAACCGATGGTGGCGATTCCCGAAGGAGCCACGCGGCCTCGGACTCTCCCGGCACACTGAGAGATCAAAGCATCGGAAACGCTCCTCGAAGCTCGACGGTCGCGAGGAGCGCGAGTAACACCAACAGAGAAAACGCCGCTTCCCGCGCCAGCACAATGGTGCCGCGGGTCGGTTCTCCAATCGGTCTCACGTCTACACCACGGATCTGCAGCCAATGCGCGAGGCAGGAGCAGCCGACCGCGAGTGTGACCCACAAGGATCCTGTGGCCATCCCGAGACCGACTCCGATGAGCGTATCAGTCAGACCTTTTGACAGCCAGTTCGGTGCGCTTGCGCTCCTGATCGTTCGCAGGATGTCGCCAAGCAACCCCGCCATGGTCAGCAGCATACCGATCATAACCAACTGAGCAGCGGGCCAAAGATCCGTCGTCTGGCGGCCGATCGTCCAGATCACGGCCAACAGGCCGGCTAAAAACGGAGTGACGGCTAGGATCGCCGATGCAAGGGAAGAACGCCATTCGCGCCATGGATGGGCGACGACCATCCCGATCGTATAGCCGAGCACAGCGCCGCCTGCTGCGTCGGTGAGGAAATGCGATCCGCGGAGAATGCGGCTTGTGGCGATGATGGCAGACAAGCCGAGTACGATCCAACGGACCTTGGGAAATCTGGTCGCCAGGACCGCCGCCACGGCGAAGGTGGCCGTGGCATGGCCGGAAGGAAACGAGTCCCAGCCACTTCCGCCAACCGGCATGAATTCAAGATTGCCCGCATGCATGAACTTCGGACGAGCCCGACCGACCAGATGTTTCAGGATATTACAGGCCAGCGCCGCAATCCCATGCGCGATGACGGTCTGCCACCCGACGGTCTTCCACAAGGGCTGCTTGAGACCGAAGCCCAAGGCCAAGAATATGAGACTCAGAACGATCAGCGATTCCCCGCTGCCAAGCTGATCGCCGCGATTGCTCAGTCCCGCGAGCCAGGGATTCGGGAGATACCCGATGGGATGGTACAGAGCGCGAACGAACTTGGTGATCGGCACGTCCCATTCGGACAACCCCCAGAACGACAGCACGAGCGCGATAAGACAACAGGCGAGAGATATGAGGCTCGAAAGCCGTGATGAGCGACGGGTGACGAGTGCCGCGGGCTGGGAACCTTGCGGAGCGTCAGGCGAATCCATGCTGGCTTGTCACGCGTCACTCGTCACTGATCACCAGGCTCACGGTACCCAGTCGGCGAGGAACACATTGAACTCTCCGGGCGACTTGGCGTGGCGATCGGACACCCAGACCAGACGCTTGCCGTCCGGAGAGAACATCGGAAAGCTGTTGAAGTGTCCCTCGAATGTGAGCCGTTCAAGTCCTTCGCCATCATCACCGACGAGATACAAATGGAAGCTTGGCCGGCCTCCCTCTCCTCTCGTCTCCACATTCGAGGAAAAAATGATCCGCTTGCCGTCCGGATGGAAAAACGGCGAAAAATTCGAGGCCCCGTTTCTCGTCACCTGCCTCTTTTCACTGCCGTCGGCGTTCATCACAAAAATCTCCAACTGCCCCGGCTCGACGAGTCGCTGGCCGAGCAACTCTTTGTAGCGGGCGATCGCTTCGACATCGGCAGGATGCGAGGCGCGATACACGATGCGCTTGCTGTCCGGTGAAAAAAACGCTCCTCCATCATACCCCAGGTCGTCCGTCAGCCGACGCGGTCTCGTGCCGTCGAGGTTCATGGCATAGAGATCGAGATCGCCGTCCCGCATGGATGTCCATACGATGGTTTTCCCGTCGGGCGAGACGGTGGCCTCGGCGTCATAGCCAGGCGACGCGGTGAGCCGCTGCATTTCTTGTCCGTCGATGCGGACGGCGTAGATATCGTAGTCGTCCAGCGCCCAACGATAGGCGCCGTCGCGCTTCGGTCGCGGAGGACAATTCGGTCCCGATGCGTGGGTGGATGAATAGAGGACGCGGCGATCGCCGGGGAAGAAGTATCCGCAGGTCGTGGCGCCGGCGCCGGTGCTGACCAGCCGAATGGTCTCGCTTTCCAGATCCATCACGTACATCTGGTAGCAGCCAAGACCCAACTCGGCCGGTTTCAGTGTCGCGGCGAAGGAGTCCTTCAACCAGTTGTTGGTGGATTGGAAAATGAGTTTGGTCCCGTCGAACGAAAAGTACGCCTCGGCGTTCTGACGGCCGAACGTAAGTTGTCGCACGTTCTTGAAATGCCGTTCGGCCGGCGCCGCGGACTTGCTTGGTCGCGGCAGCTCTTCTCCGCCGGCGGATTGAGTGATCCAGGCGGCACAGAAGAGCAAGGCGAGCGCGTACGTCCTACCGGACGGCATCACGTTCATCGATTCGCACCTCCATGCGGTCGGCTCGATCGCCGAGGACCGGCCATTCCCCGCGCGTCACCACCGCGCCGTTCTGGAATGTCACGTAGCTGTTCCATCCATAAAAAAACAGGAGCCGTGCCACCGCCGCCGCCGCATCCGGAGTCTCGGCGTACAACAGCGATAGTACGCTGCCTGGGCGATCTACACGATGGCAACTGATCAACAGGGCCGTCCCCGCTCCCTCATACGCCTTGTCGTCGATCACGACGCGCTGACCGTTCAACGTCACGCGATCGCCGCAGTGCGTCGCCAACATGGGCCGGAGAGACGCCTGGAATTCAGGACCGCCCAATACTAGCACCGAACCTTCCTTCGGAAACAGCAGGTCATCGGCGATGACGGTCCGCTCATGGTCCGGTCTTCGTTCATCCTGCGCCCGGATTCGTCCGAGGAGATCTCGAAACGGATGGGCGCTCCCGGGCGGATCGACGAATGCCGCCAGGACCGTCCGATGCGTGTCCGTCACATAATGGTTCAACACAGGGGGCAGCGAGGCTCTCGGAATCCGCCGCATCAGCATCGCCTCAGGATCCAGCGTCACCGTGAGCGGCCGCAGCGGTAATTGAATCGAGAGCGTTTCCAGCGCTTCGCTGACCTGAAACGGGATTATGTGGCCGCGACCGTCTTCTGTGCCGACTGCGACGCCGACGATCGCGCGAAACGGTCCGCCGGTTTGCGCGATGCCGACGTCGAGCTGAAACGACCCTTTCTGTGTCCCTGGATGGCCGAGAGCGTCGGCGATCGAGAAAAACGGCGCGCCGCCGTGCTCCACCCATTGAGTAAAAAACCAGCGGAGATCCTTGCCGCTCGTGTCCGAAAAGACTCGTTCGATATCCGTCCACTCCGCATGACGTCCGACGTACCGAGCGACCAGGTGTTTTAACCCGGACCAAAATGCCTCCTCTCCAACTTCTTGCCTCAAGAGATGAAAGACCATGGCGGCTTTTTGATAGCCGATTGCATTGTCCCGCTCGTCCCGCTTTTGTACGAACTGGCCGAGGGGATAGTCGCGTTCCGGAGGAACATGGAGATTGTAGCCGCGCAGGAACAGTCGCCGTTGCTCCAGGGCCTGCGACGGATCGCCGATCAATTCATACCAATAGTAATTGGCCAGATAGGTCGTCAGTCCTTCGACCCAATTACCACGATCGGTCCGGTTGAACACCGCATTCCCGATCCAGGAATGCACGATCTCGTGGCCCAACGCATACGGCTGAACATAATGCCGTTTAATGACGCCGCCGCCCAGCAGGGTGAACGAGGGCATGCCCAATCCGCTTGCGAAGAAATTTTCGGCCACGGCAAATCGCTCGAAGGGATAGGGTCCCAAGAGTGGGATGTAGGCATCGAGATAACGGATCGCCGCGTCGAGATACTCGTCCGCGAGATCGGCATTTCCAGGAAGCAGGTGGGTTGCGACTTCTATGGACTGCCCGTTCTTGGCTTGCCAATTCCGCGTTTTGGAGACGAAGCGATTTGCGGCAAGCGTCAGTGCCTCCGCAGGCAGTGTCGTCGGCCATTCGGTGAGCATCCATCCCGGGTCTCGGCAATATTCCGGGGGACAGGCGATTGTCGATTGAGGCTTGGCCTGCGTGACGGCAGTCCAGCCTTCCGGCAGCGCCACCCGTACGTGATAGGTGCTCAGCGAATCGGGCACGTCCGGATACCACCCGCTCTCGCCGCTCAAATAAACGCCCGCAGAGCCGATGTGGCCGGCGGTTTCGCTCGGCGTGATAAAACGCAAATGTCGAGGCTCTTTGGGAGGATCATCGATGAGGCCGTGGTAGAACACCGTGATGGTCATCTGCTTGGCGACGACGGCGGAAGCAGGGATCGCAATCCGCTGGGTCTGCGGGCTTCCCGACTGGCGTTCGATTTCGAATGGGATGTCCGGCGAAGCGTCTCCGGCAAAGGCATCCGAAGATGACACGGTGATTCGATCGACGGAAAGAGCCGATGCGAGAGAAAAACGGACGGGCTGTCCGAGATGCGCCCCGGCAATCGTGAGTCTGTCCCGACCCGTCAGCGCATGTGTGGGCGGATCGAGTTGTGCGAACAATTCATGATGCCGGATGGTCGCCCCCTGTTCCGGCATCTCAGCGCCCGCAACCGTTGATTCGCCGATTTGGAAAAGAATCGCGAGAAACAGAAAGGCAAGACACACGAACCTGGAGCCGATCACCATCCGGTTACTATTAACATTCGCGGCACACGAGCACAAGCTGGATGATCGACAGCATCCGCTCCAGATCGACCGGCTTCGTCAACACTTCCTGAGGATGCAGACCCCACGCTTCTTCAAGCACTTCCTCATCCTGGCTGCCGGTAATGATGATGACTGCGCCGGCGAATTCCTTCTGACGCAGCCGACGGAGCACGTCCCCTCCGTTCATGCCGGGCAGAAACAGATCGAGCAGGATGAGATCGGGAGGCGCCTGTTCGATCATCGTCAGGGCCTCTGGACCGTCTTTCACACCAAGCGCTCGATAACCCCGCAGACTCAAAAACTGTACGAGCAGGTCGCGCACCAACTGTTCGTCATCGACGACCAATACTGTTTCGCCCGTATCCGGTACGGGACCGGCCACGGAAACAGGCCTGCCATCCGCAGCAGACTTGACCGGTTGTTGCACCACGCGATTGACACCTTCCACCAGCACGTCAAGGGACAATCCCTTTCTGACGAAATCCGTGACCCGTAAGGACCGAGCCTGGTTTTCCTGCACCTCCGTCGCTCCTCCGCCCAAAATGATCACCGGCGCATGAGGATCCATCGCGCGGATCTCTTTGAGAACCATCAGTCCGTCCATACCTGGCATGCGAAGATCTAGAATTGTCACACGAGGCGCCTGCTGCCTAAAGAGCGCAAGGCCTTCGAGGCCGCTGGTTGCGGTGTAAACCTCATACCCGTGGCGCGTGAACACAGATTGGAGGAGATCGCAATTCATGCGATCGTCGTCGATGACTAAAATTTTCACCATGAGAACTTCGACAGGATTGAAGCGCCCAACGCTATGATTGCGAGGGTAACATAGGAGCGGATGCATGAGAAGCAAATGGCATGTTCCGGCGCGATATACTACGAGGAATGACCGAGCAAGGCATCCACGAAGACGTCCGGGCGAAAATCCTGAAGATCTTCGGCTGATTCACCCACCCCAATGAGCCGGACCGGTAACTTGAGTTCGTCGGCAATCGCCACGACGATACCACCGCGCGCCGTTCCATCCAGTTTGGTCAGCACCAAGCCGGTCACTCCGGCTGCCTGCTGGAATTGCCGGGCTTGGGCCAGCGCATTTTGTCCCACCGTCGCATCCAGCACGAGGAGGACCTCATGGGGCGCGCCCGGCAGTTCTTGCTTGATGACCCGGCTGATTTTTTTGAGCTCTTCCATCAAATTAGACTTCGTGTGGAGGCGTCCGGCCGTATCGATCAATACAACATCGATGTTCCGGGCTTTCGCTGCGACGATGCCGTCAAAGGCCACTGCCGCCGGATCCGCCCCATGCCGGTGGCGAATGACTTCGACGCCGATACGATCAGCCCAGACTTGCAGTTGATCGATCGCGGCGGCGCGGAAAGTGTCGGCTGCGACCAGGATGGGAACCCGTCCCGTTTGCAACAACCGTTGGGCGATCTTGGCCAGCGTCGTGGTTTTGCCCACGCCATTGACTCCCACCGCCAGAACGACAAACGGCTTCGGCCCCTTGGCGATTAGATCTTCCAACGAGGGACCGGACACAGGAGTCAATACGGCAAGCAAGGTCTCTTTCAAGGCGTTCTGCACCTGTACGGCTTGAGAGGCATCAGTACCCTGAAGCGATGCTTTGAGCCGTTCCATCAGACGATCCACGACGCGAGCGCCAAGATCGGCTGCAAGCAGGGCCTGTTCAAATTCTTCCAGCACCGCGGGATCGGCCGCGCGCCCCAGCAGACGATCGAGAGAACCGCGGACTGCCGATCTGGTTTTGGTGAGCCCGTCGCTGAGCCGTTGAAACCATCCCATAAGACAGCCCTAGCGCCTCGCCGACCTCCGAGTCAAACGGGGAATGTTGGCCAATCCCTTCAGGATCGTCTGTTCACGACGACGCATTCGCCGGGCTTCGGCCTCATTCCGTTCATGATCATACCCACAGAGGTGCAGGATCCCGTGTACGAGCAGTGCAGCAATCTCCTCATCGAACGACCCATGTCGTTGACGAGCCTGGCGGACCGCCGCAGGGACACTGATCACCACGTCCCCTAAGGATGCTGCAATCATGTCCCTGGCCCGCGGCGCGTGCGCATCGCGCGCCGCAAAAGCCAAGACATCGGTCGTCCTGTCCTTCTGGCGGAAGTTCTTGTTCAAGCGGTGCATCCGTCGATCTCCCACGAATGTCAGGCTCATGTGGGACGACGATTCGCCGACGGCTGACAAAATATTCTTGGCCAGGCTCGCGGCGCGGGACAGGTTCAATCGCGAAGACCGGACATGGCTCCGCGCAAAGACGGGCATCAATGAGGCTGACCCCACGAACCTTTTGGAGATTGCGGCGAAGCGGATCGGCGAGGTGTTCGACTGCGCGATGCAGCGAGTCGAGTTTCCGTTACGGAAGATTGACTGGGACTTTGGACCGCGTTCTGGTGTTGGTCATAGGCCTTGATGATGTCCTGCACCAGTTTGTGTCGGACGACATCTTGTTCATTAAAATAGACGAACCGGATGCCTTCTATGTCACGCAGAATATCACGGACTTCGATCAAGCCCGAGACTCGCTCGGGAGGCAAGTCGACCTGCGTGATGTCTCCTGTTACGACCGCTTTGGAATTAAAACCCAGCCTCGTCAAGAACATCTTCATCTGTTCGGCCGTGGCATTCTGAGCTTCATCGAGAATGACGAATGAGTCGTTCAGTGTGCGGCCCCGCATAAACGCCAGCGGAGCGATCTCGATATCGCCACGCTCGATGGCTCGCGTAGCCCTTTCCATGTCCATCATGTCGAACAGCGCGTCATAGAGCGGCCTCAGATACGGATTGACCTTCGCGAACATGTCGCCTGGGAGAAATCCCAACTTTTCGCCCGCTTCGACAGCCGGACGGGCGAGGATAATTCTGCTCACCTCCCGCTTCATCAGCGCGCTAACCGCCATAGCCATGGCTAAATAGGTCTTTCCGGTACCTGCCGGGCCGATGCCAATCACGATATCGTGGCTTTCGATTGCTTCAACGTAGGTCTTTTGCGTGGGAGTCTTCGGAGCGACAAACCGTTTCTTCGTGACGATCGTCGTCGCCGTCGACAGCAGCTCTTTTAACGGGGTGTCGGGGCTTTGGCGCAACGCCGAGAGCGCGTGAGAAACGTCTTCAGGTTGAAGCAGCATTCCGTCATTTGCAAGTCCGGCCAATTCGGTCAGGACTCGTTCGGCATAGCGGGTGGCTTCGGGATTCCCGTCGAGAGTGAGCTCTTCTCCGCGCGCTGAAAGGCGGACACCGAGATCGTCTTCGATCAGCTTGAGATGCCGGTCGTGATGGCCGAATAAAACTGCGGTGTTGGTGCCTTCTCGAAGCTTAAGCTTGCGCACTCTCTGCCTTTACGCCAATCTCCTACAGGTGGCCAAAGGAATTCTATCAGAGGTTGAAACAGGCTGACAACAGAATGTGAGATCGAATGGTAAAGCAGGACTGTTAGGAAGGTACTGGACTCTTCAGGACGACATCAAATTCTTGATAGGCCCATCCCTGATGATCATCCTTGACTGTGATTCTGACATGATAGGATGCATTCGATGCGGAGGGTACGGCCCACTGCAGACGCCCCGTCCGCTCATCGATCGCCATTCCAGGCGGTGCGGAATCCAGAAAGAAGCTCACTGGATCATTTTCGGGATCGCTGGCCGTCACTACGTAATCGAGCATGCCTTGAGCAACCGATGTCGGCGCAGCCGAGGTAAACTTCGGCGGCTGGTTGACGATTGTCACCCCTTGAGCCTGCACTTCCTTCCCGGCTCCGGTCTGATCTTGTGGAATGACTGCAACCGTAATAGTGTCGCCTCGGGAAAAAGTGCTTGTGTCTAGAGCATTCTGCTCTCCTTCCTGCACGACTTGGTTATTTCGCTGCCACTTGTACCGATACTGAACTGCGTCTCCATCGATGTCTTTCCCTTCCAGTATGACATGAATTCGATCTCCTACTTTTGGCTCTTTCGGTTCCAGCGCAAGCCCTTCGATGGTGGGAGGAGTATTGCCAACGAGAACTTCAGCAGTACGGACGGAAAGTCCATCCATTTTGCCGTCATGTGGCACGACTTCGACCGTCACGCGATCCCCGCGTTTTAGCCCTTCCGGACTGAGGGTTGCGGATGAATCGCCGGGAATTTGTTCCCCGTTCACGAACCAGCGGAATCGAAATGTGACTTCATCCTGATCGGGATCCTTGGCTTCGGCAAACGCCGAAATGACGCCTTGCCGCACGATGGGATTGGGGACAATACTGATCGAATGGATGGCGGGCGGTCTATTCTTCGAGGATTCCGTTGTTCCTGGTGAGGTTACGTCTGATGTGCATCCGCTGTATACCAAGAAGAGGCAAAGAGCGAGTTTCGCGCGCAATGGCAGTTCGGCACTGGATCTCTTTGTGATGGCGCTGCACCTTGTTGCAGGCGCAGCGCCATCACAAGATCGACAAACCCACTCTAGTCGCGTTGATTGATCCATGAGAGATATCGGCTGGCGACCGCGGAAGCCGTGCCGGTGTTTACGCAGTTAATGGCCCCGGTACTGGATTGCGAACAACCCATCACCCCGCTCAGGCTTCCTCCCCCTGTCGTGCCGTCCCCCTGTGCTCCAAGATGGATCGCCACCGTCGTGGCCAACCCTTCACCGAGACTGGTCTTCGCATTGATATTCTGACCAGTCAGGCCGACGATCGGTGAGCTATAGGCCCCGCCGGTGACGTAATACAAGGCGTACAAGTTACTCGCCCCCGCCGCTACGCACGCATCGGCACTCGGTGTGAATGTCGGAAAGAATGCGATACCTCCGATCACGACAGGATTGGCTACCGATCTTTCGCTCGGAGGAGTAGGGCTACCGCTAGGTATGGTCAATTTTGTAAACCATCCGCTCTTGCTTTGGATGAGCGCAATCAAGGACCCGTAAGTTCCATTGGTAGGCATGGCAGGGACGCTTGTGACCTGCTGCGTCGAACCACCGCACGTTCCATTGCCGAGTTGACAAATCGTCGCGGTCGACATATCGATCAGCACATCATTCGTCGTATCGTCGATTCGGCAATTCGTAATATCTGTTTCGCTGCAGCCCCCGGAACCGAACAAGACAGGGTCCTTCAGACCAATCAAGTACTGCTGCGAGGCGTCGATCTTGTCTCCAGTGCCGCTCAATTGTGTGTAGTATCGCCCTGTGCCGGCAAAAATCCACGTATTGCCGACTTCGTCTAACGCGATACCGACTGCTTGCGGGACAGGCCCCAAGGTATTTTTTGTTCCTCCGGTGTGATTCTTAAATTGATAGAGAATCTCCGATGGAGCTCGTGTCGGTGCGGGGCTGGATCCTCCCGATGGCACCCCCCATGAAGATGGACTGGTATTACAAACGGGACTTGAAGCTTTCCAACACCCCGTGGTCAAGCGGATGAGCTTCCCTTCCCACGGCGACGCGTTGATGACTTTGCCGCCGTACACCGCGTCTGCCCTGTAGTCGAGATCACGATCGAAGGAGGCCATGTCTCCCACAAAAGAGTTCGGCGGGCTGGATATGGTTCCCCCCGCATCGAAAACGGTGAACGTTGATGTGGCCGCTGAGGTGATGCGGTCCTTCAAATTGACCACGTACATCTTCCCGACTTGACCGATGCCACCATCATAGCTGGTCATGCCGGACCCAAAAACCACAAACCACTGCGCGTCACTGTTCTGCGTCTTGTCTCCACCCAGTGGACGTACACGGACCACACTGGGATAGCTCGTCGTGAAACCCAGATTTGTATTGGAAAAGCTCCATAGTAACTTCGGAGGAATTTCGGGATTGGTGATGTCCAGGACGAAGTAGGCGCTGAGAAAGTCTCTTGCCGCGTCCGCTCCTGTCCCGCTCCATGTCCCATCTCCGTTAAAATCACCGGCAAAATTGATTTTTCCGCCGGTCGTGCCGGCTGCGCAATTACCGCAACTCCCTCCCATGCGGAAACCGCCGATGAGAATTGTGCCCCAGCCGTTTGGATGATCTGTATCCGGAGTAAAGATGCGTGCATCGGTAATCTTTGGTTTCAAATCGACGTAATACACATGGGTGTAGTTGGGATCCGCGAGCCACCGGAGATTTGGAAGCAGCTCTTGTGGAATAAAGGCCCACATCTCATCACCCCGCACAAGTGTGGGATAGCCGTTTCCCGATGACGGCCCATCATCAAACCACCCGTGCTCTATTTTACTATCGCCGAATCTCGTAGGTGGGGCATCACCCTGGTTATAGACACCTGCGTTGAAGGCATGAAGCATGCCGTCGTTCGCTCCAAGATAAGCCACTTGCCGACGGGTCTTGTACTTTTGATAGAAAGGAACATACGTCGCGTCGCCGTAGAGCACGTCGTACCGTTCTTTCGGAGCAGCGACAACAACAGGAGTCGAATAGACTGAATCGCCTAGCTTCCAGACCATTGAAGTGGGCACATTACTGTCGTTCTTCACCGTCAATGTGCGGTCACGCATATTGGAAACCTGGGTGCCACGGACAAAATTAATGACGTTGTCCGCAGTGTAAGGAGCAGCCGGTGATGAACCAATGTTCAGGTAACCCCAGATCTTGGCTTTGTTGCCTGCCGTCGCGTCAAAGGAAATGAATTCTGAGGCGGCGTCCACGACCCCGTTGCCGTTGAGATCGACCCAAGTCCAAATCGTTCTCGTCGTACTGTCCCGAATCGCCAAACGGCGTCCCCCTTCCCAAATCGGTGTGATATCGGAGATGAGGTTGTTGCATGAGTGTGGAGCATCATCGCAGACCGCAACATCGGGGACGCCATCGGGGGGAGTCGAGGTATCTCGGTTAAGATCCGCCTTACCATCACCATTGGCATCGACGTAGAAATCGACAACCAACTTATCATTGACGGCGTCGTAACGTGTCACGACGATGCGATCATCAGTCAGCACCAGGCGGCCGTCTCGAACTGTATCTTCTCGCAAGTTGCCGAAGGTGTCGACGAACAGTCCGTGCACGTACCCCGTGTACTTAATCTCTCGTTCGGCCTCAAACTGTGTTGGATAGAAATACGATTGATAGAGCGCGCCTTCTCCTGTCGATGACGAGGACAGCACCGAGGCAGCGGTTCCGGAGGAGGTTTGATTCAGAATGGCGGCAAACGCGGCCGCCAACTTCGATTCAAGCTGTAAGGGATTCTGAGCGTAGAAGTAGGTGTCGGGAACACCATCTGCATTCGCATCCCATTCAGATGTCTTGTCCGGCACGTTGTAGCCCGGAGTGGGATTCCCCGAAGAATCGAGCTTGTCAGTGTCCTTGAACCCGCCGTACTTGGCCGCATACCAGAGAGGATCTTTCAGTAAACCGGCATTTGACCCAGTTACAGTAAACGTTCGCTGGACCCACTGATTCGTATAGGGTCCGCTCGCGACGGCAGTCCAGTTTCCGTTCGGATTGTAACCTTGACATTCTGTGCTGCCTCCGACCGTACTGGGGTACCCACTGCCATCAGCTTTGGGCAGGTTGTCTCCACACCGAATATCGTAATACTCTCCGGACCCAGTAAGGATGTTGTTTAGGGGGACACCCGCGCTGTTGACGGCGGTATGACCTCCCGCGCTCACACCATTAATGTAGAATCCCGCCCAGTTACCGTTGCCCGAATTAGCGTACATGGGCTTAGTTTTGACGGTAATGGTCGTAGAACCATTGTTCTTGATGTAAATCCGATAGCGAATGTCGAGATCGAAATCTCCGCCGTAGGTGGCATCGTCCCACATGATTTCATAGCAGGAGGTAAAACCATTGTTGACTCGCTCATTCTGCCAGTCTCCCCAAGGGGGATTAGGCGGACTCACGTCATCGTTCGGGCAGAGGTTGAAGCCCACGAGTTGTCCTTTGTTGCCTCCCGTTCCCGCTGAATTGGCCCATGCTCCCAAGCCAGCACCATTATTCGATGTAGTTCCTCCCCAAGCCTGGCACCCTAAGAACTTTTTTGGATCGCTGGCAGGAGCACTGGCCTGCCGGTCCGGGCAGCCACTGTGGAAAGCAGGTGTGATTTGCACTTTGTTGCCGCCGACAGTGAATTCCAATACTGGAACCGGCGCGCTCGCAACCACGGCGTAAGTGGTGATGTTCTGTTTGACCGTGTTGCCTGTGTCGCTGCCCAAAGCCCCGCGTAGGTCCGTCGTCTTGGCATAATGAGCGAGCATCGGCAAATAATAGGTTCCGTATTTGTTCGGCTCTTCTGGACAGAGGCCCCGGATATTTAAGAAGCTTGTTGCGGCCTTGGCCGAGCAAATGCTGTTGGCCGTGCCGCCGCCGACTTCTCCAATGAACACAGAGGTGATCGGGTCCAATGTATCCATCGAAGAGTTAGTCAATACGGTCGGGAGGTTTAAACCTGTGTCGTTATTTGTAGGATTTACCTGGCTTGGAGCCGAAGTCCACGCAAACGCACCGGGAAGCTGATCGGAATCGTGCGAGGGGAACGCATCACCGAACATCAACACAAATGGCTTGGAACAATATTCACAGATCGGAAGAGCCGGAGCCGTTGCGGTGTAGGGATCGCCGTAAGCGTTGTTGGCTTCGACGGGAAATGTAGTCGACGCGAAGTTGCCCTCGCTTGTGGCCCCCATGGCATAACTTGTAATGCCGTTGTCGGGACTTCCGGAATAGAATTGAGTGGTGGCATTATTGGTTCCTGCCAACCCACGGAAATACCGAATCGCTTCATAAAACATCTCCGCGAACGGCTCTCCCCAACTACGGCATGTCGCTTCGGCAGGAACGCCTCCTGAAGGGCTACAACCGCTCTCAGGACTGCCGGCGCTATAACCTGACGAATAGGTGTAGCCCATGACCCGAAACATATCGATGGTTCTGATGACTTTCGACGTAGTAAGAATCTGCCCTGTCCGGCGATCGATCTCCTGACCATAGAGATCGGCAATTTTGCTTCTCAGCACGCCTCCGCTGAAATTTCTATCGTAACTGCCCGAAATCAATCCGAAGCGCATGGTTGTCGTATCGTCTTTCGTCCCAACGCTTCCATTCGAATTTACCGCCATGCGTTGCAACAGCCCCTGTGGCTTGTATGTGTACCTATTAGTTGCGCCAGGTGCATTATCATCGTAATAACTATCGCAGTTGGATTCGAGACCGGCGCTATAGTCGCAGACCTTGACGGCGACCCGATAGGTCGCCTTGATGTCTGCAGCCACAAAACTTCCTCCGCCTGGGTTACACTGTGTCACCTCGGTGCTATCAGCGGTCGGGAAATTGCCGTTTAACACCATCATATATCCGACCGTCTCGCTGCTCGCGCTGTTCGTATTGCAAATCGTGACTGCGGCTCCGACTCCCAATGAAGCGGTGGGGATCAATGAAGCAAGGTCAGTCCCGGCATATTGCTTGGCCCAGGAATGGGCGTCTCGCGGCGTAATGGTTCTTCCCAGTACAGTCGTTCCGTTTCCCGGGCTTCCACTCGTAGGCGAAGTTCCGGCAGAGGTAGCCGCATCGTCCACTATACGCTTTCCCCCATACAGAACCTTGCGGATGAGATCGATCCGGGCCATGGTGGACCAGTTCAAGAAATTTCCGCTCCATTTGGCAGAACAGGAGTGTCCGTAAGTGCCTGTCCCTGCGGCACCGTAATTGAACTGTCCGGTACCGCCAAAACCTGTGCCTCCTGAATAGTCGTAGCACTTCTTCGGATCGAAGTAGCCGACGTAGTCGATGTTATCTTTATAGGTCGTGTCAACTGCAGCGTCACCGCCCGGCAGTCCATTATCGAGATCAACAATATCGTTATAGCCCTTGAAGAATAGCCGGTGGTCTTTTGTCATCATCAGCATGACGGCCGGCGGGACGGACTTATTGATAAACGGTGGATAGGCTGTGTAGTTGTTCATGCTCTGTGCGATAGCGGAATTCGCAGTTAGGCCAGCGACAAGTGCGATCAGGAGAGCTAACATCAGCTTGTTCATGATCCTACCCCTCCCTGCTTTTTTATCCATCCGAGAGTGCCCCGAGCTAAATCTTCCTCTGACACGTATTCCCTGTTAACGTGCACGCATAGACTCCTACAATGCGGCTCTCCGTGCCGGTTGCGGTCAATGTCGCGCGGCAGTCTACCCTATAGAGGACATCGACTCCGCCGCCCGAAGACCCGACTCCTGCTCCCTCATAGCCGGCAGCAAATTGCAATCCCGACCCGGCCTTGGCCTGAACATATAGTCTGTCAATGTCCCCTCTCACTTGATAACCGTTGATGCTTTGTTGGTAGTCAGGGCCGGTGGATCCCGTCGTTCCGGTTACCGTATCGGCATGATTGTCTGCTTGCCCCATAATCTCCTGCGTCAAGGTCGGATTTGGGCTTCCGCTCGTTTCAGCAACATCCAAGACCGGTCCGCTGGAAGAAATCAATGTGCCTGGAACAGCTCCGCCGTCGATTGTTTGCTGAATGACTTTGACCGACGTACTCAGACAAGACTCCGCTGCATCGGTCGCGACTTCGGTCGTCCGCTGAAAGCCCGCTACGCGGTTCTCCAAGGCCGTTACGGTGACGGCAGCAATACCGAGAACCGTGAGAAGCAACATCACAATCAGGACGACCAATAGAGCCACGCCTTGTTCCTCTTTAGTGGAAGTACCCAACGATTTCGGTGTCATCGCGTGCATCCCATTCATATGGTTCACTGCCCGATGTTTCTTGCATCGACTGTCCGGGTTAACACACGTCGACGGAATTGCTGATACGTCGACGCGGTATAACCAGGGTCGTCCGAGTGGCTGTGATCGCTAATGGTCAACGGACCGGCCGTCAGTACACCGGGCGACTGTACTTCTCCCAATCCCTGATCCCGCACCGTTTGCCTAGCCACCACATTCACCTGGACCAGCCGTATGGTGGCAGGATCAAACGTGAGCGGAGCCCAAACACGATTTGTTTGCCAATCCGTCGCGTCAAATTGATTGTTGGCATTCCAATCGTCGATGACTCCGTCCGGCACGCCAGACTTAATAGCGGGGTTGCACCCGTCGCAAGCCAAAGCGAACTGAATGTCTTCAATACCATCCACAATGTTCGTTGTCGTCGTCGGAGCCGTACCCGTGTCCACAGTGCGCAACAAACATGGCCCAGCGGTCCCGCAGGCTGTGGCATCAGGGCCGACTGAATACGTGATGCACTGCAGCAAATAGACTTGTGTGCCTGAGGGGAACGTTGTCGGCATGTTGATGGAATTGGCCAAATTGATGGTTGATCCACTACTGCTCGTTACTTGAGCGGTCAAGACTCCCCCGATCGACACGTAGGCGCTCGTATTATCCGCCATACCTTCATTTTGCATTTCTGTGATGGCCGTCGGGTTTAGCGTAACCGCAGTAAATGCAGTTGCGGGAGCGACTGGAACGCCTTGAGAGAGCTGCCAACCTGGATTCGTACGCGGAACGATCATCGAAATAGTGTCGGGACCATCGTCATTCGGGGTAGCAGATGCGGTTGAGACCTTATCTACTGGTTTGACCGCCGCAGAAGTGCCACCAGGTCCACAGTTGCCAGCTGCCCCACCCACTGGAACGTTAGGCGACAGCGGCATCGTAAAACCCGCCAATTTGACGTCCCGCGCGATCAACTCCATGGCCATTCTGGCATTTTGCTGAGTCCCAGCTGCCTGTTCATTGGCTTTCGTCGACTTGTCGGTCGTGGTTAATACGGTGAAGCCTGCAAGGACAATGATGCTCGTCACAGCGAGTGCGATCATCAACTCCACCAAGGTGAAGCCTTTTTCACCCTTGGCGCGATTCCAGCTTTCCATGACTTTCTGAACTTTTCGCTTCATTCTGGCGCTACCACCGTTACCAGGGTTACCGTCTTCGGTGCGGGACTGGCACTTCCGATATTGGTAC
Source organism: Nitrospira sp. (assembly GCA_035252115.1). Lineage (GTDB taxonomy): Bacteria > Nitrospirota > Nitrospiria > Nitrospirales > Nitrospiraceae > Nitrospira_C. The sequence continues at coordinate 39,076 of DATFDJ010000011.1, forward strand.
TCGACGACCAGTCCAAACGTACTGTTACCGTACTTCGACCTAATCCAAGTGCATCAACTGCGGGAGGGGCCGGATTCAATGTGATAGTCCCGACAATGTTGGCAAGGCCCGAATTAATTAATAGAGTCCGCCACTGTGTACAATCACCATTGGCCATCACATTGACAGTCGTTGCTGGACAAGTTGCTGTGCTCGAACTGACATTGATGTTGTGATAGGCAGTCACATTTTGACGATTGAATTGAATCCTTTCGACCATGTCAGCCGCCAAATTGGTGATTCTGGTCATGTCGTTCGCGTTTATGTTTTTCTTCAGCGTTATGGATTGCATGCCCGATAATGCGAGGAGTGCGACAGCCAACACCACGGCTGCGATGGCGCTTTCAATAAGCGTAAATCCATCCTGATGCCTCCCTTTCGCCCCCCAATTTTTGATTGCTCTTGTTCTCTTCATGGGCATGAAGATCTTGCACACCAACTCACTTTCCCAGACGGCAGTACCGATACCGAATAGATAAGACCATAACTGTTTTGAACTTGGATGGTTTGAGCCACTGTTGCAGTGCTCAATCCCATGGAAGAGAAATTTATCGTGGCAGTACCCCCTGGCAACGTTGTAACCCGTGACATGAACGTGCTTGTGGGAAAGACGTCCTGACCGGCCGCTATCCCGCTGACTTGGACCAATGATCCGACTTGCTGAAGTGTGACCGTCGCCTGGCGGTTGCGATTCATCGCCGCTAACTTTGCCATGTTCATATCGCCAACGATTTCGGTCATAGCCTGTTTCAATTGGTAACGTGCTACCCATTCGACAAATCTCGGAACCGCCATCGCCGCAGTGAGACCGATGATTCCCGTAATGATCATCAGTTCGACCAACGTAAACCCGACATCGGATCGCATCGGATTCGGTCTGTGAAACGGTGGTCTATAGGCTGGTACACGCATGGCGGCAGACGACGAATCGCAAGGGACGTGCCCCCTAGAACTACTGACATGCCGTGCCAAAACCTACTGATTACATTCGCAAAGTTCATACGTGTGCAGGCCTTGAAGAGCTGAACCAAAGTGAAACTGGCGGTTTTTTGTTCGTGGGACGACAATTTTCGGCTGTAAAGCCAGGTGGCTTCCGGAGGGGAAATGCCTACGATATCTTATTGTGTTGGAAACAGCGGAACGGAAGGAGCAAAACCGAATATCTATTTCATCGCAACTGTACGAACATGGCGGAATGTCGTAAGTCCCCTCAGGACCTTTTTAATACCATCTTGGATGAGAGTGCTCATGCCGTGCTCCATCGCAGCGCTAAGGACTTCTGCGGTCGTTCTCCTAGTTTGG